>CBDUXL010000024.1:0-19823 GCA_965371155.1 uncultured bacterium
ATGTAGGAAGCGTCGTAGTCCGGCCAGCTCCGGAATGCATGGAGAGTAATCCTCAGGTGGGCGTCAGCCCACTCCCGCGAGATTACGTTCGACTTGTATGCAAACCACAGGGCCGCAACAGAGAGAATTAGCGGCAGCAGCACCCACAGGGGATTTTCCAGGCTGAAGAATGTCCTGAACGCAGCCGGGGCATGCGACGGCGTGTCCATCTGCAGGGGCGCGTCAGGATGCAGAGGCACCTGACTGATCGGTGGGATCTTGGGAGGTGGATGTGTGGATGATCTATGCTTCGGTGCCATGCGGTACTAATACTTTCCGGATACGGCACGTTCAGGGGACCTGTGCAACGGCTACACCCAGTATCCGGACCCTTCAACATGACCGATTACACTTTTTAGGGGATCAATCCAAACGCGCTTTCAAAGCGAGCTCCTCGGCGAAATAACTCGATCTCACGAACGGTCCCGAGGCCACCCCTCTGAAACCCATTTCCAGAGCGGCATGCCTGATATCATCGAATTCGTCGGGTGTCCAGTACCGCACGACGGGAATCTCCCGTCCCGCGCGAGGCTGCAAATATTGCCCGATCGTCACCAGCCTGCAACCGACACCAAGCAGGTCCTGAAGGGTTTCCAGAATCTCCTCACGAGTTTCACCAAGCCCTACCATCAGGCCGCTTTTCAAAGGGATGCCCGGCGCGATCTCCCCGGACATTTCCAGAACCTTGAGCGAACGGTCATATGTAGCAACGCTCCGGATTTTTGGCGTCAACCTTCTGACTGTCTCCAGGTTATGATTCAGAACGCTCGGTCGAGCATCGAGAACGGTTCTTAGAGCATCGCGTGATCCTCGGAAATCGGGTATCAGGACTTCCACACCGGCATCCGGAATCCGTTCGTGAATCGCCCGAATTGCGGCAGCATAGTGAGAGGCGCCTCCGTCTTCGAGATCGTCCCGCGCATCCCCCGTAACCACAACAAAACGAAGCCCCAGTTTCGCGGCGCTTTCCGCTACATTTTCGGGTTCGTCCGGGTCCAACGGATCGGGCCGACCGTGCCTGACTCCACAGAACCGGCACGCCCTGGTGCAGACCGGTCCGCCTATCATGAAAGCTGCCGTACCCCGCCCGAAACATTCGCCGAGATTCGGGCATTTGGCGCTCAGACAAACCGTGTTGCAGCCTGAAAGCGCGCGGGTCATCGAATCCTGCACGTCGGGACGAGTTCCTCTGACCTTTATCCAGGGGGGTCTCGGCGGTGAACCTACAATTAACTCATTTTTGGGCTGCGTGGACACCCGAGCATCTACGGTTATTCAGGAAATTTCCTTCCGGACTTTTTCCCGATATGCCTCCAGTAACTTGAGCGTAATCTCTCCGGAGCCACCGTCACCAATTGTCTTGCCGTCGATCTCCCTGACCGGCATTACCTCGATCATGCTATTTGCGATAAACACTTCATCAGCGCCCATGAGCATTTTCGCACTCACGTTCGTCTGCCTGGAGGGAATGCCCAACTCCCTGGCACTCTCCAGGACCACTTTCCTAGCAACATCCGTCTGAATGCCCAGGTCTTGAGGTGGTGTGGTCAGTTTGCCGTTTCTGACAATGAACAGGTTCGATGTGCTGCCCTCGGTAACGCCGCCCTCGGTGCTCTGGACAAACACTTCATCAAGGCCGTGCTCCCATGCGGAGCGACGGGCGAGGATCATCGGCAGGTAGCATATGGTGTTGTGGCCAGCGACCGGATTATACGGGCTGCAGCGGTAACTGGAGATTCGCGTCTTGATTCCGTTCTTGTACTTTTCGGCCTTGGGCGGAGTAAATCGGCGCGCATGAGCGAAAGTGTGAGTCGAAATCCCCTCGGCGGAAGCGATCATGTTCAACTCAGCGCCGAAAACCGTGATCCGGACATACCCGTTGCCCTGGTCCAGATCATTCTGCCTAAGAAGCTCTCTGATGACCGTCCAGAGGTTTTCCTCATCATAATGCAGGTGAAGCCGTAGCGCCTCGCAGCTTTCCCCGAGACGTTCGTAATGGTCGTCGAAACGGAACAGCATGCCATCGTAGGTGCGAAGGACTTCGAACACACCATCTCCGTAAAGAAGCCCTGTTGAAAGGGGGCTAATCAGCGCTTCGTCTTCCCAACGGATCGCGCCATCGAAAAATACCCGGCTACGAGCCATTAATAAACTTCCTCCGTCCGTATGTTCTCAATTTCGGTAACTCCGAGCAAGCAGTTATCCCCCTGGGCTGAACGCCAAGTATATCTGACTTAACATCCTCGTGCACGGAGTTCTTGGGAACAGTCGAGTGTGTGACAACATACGGGGTTAGTCGTCCTCAAGAAGCATGAGATAGTGGGTGACTCGGGCGATTGCGGCATCCCGTCCAATTGGCGCGCACGTGGCGTCGTCCATCCGCATCTGCAGCAACCTTCGAGCCTCCTTGAAATCTCCTTTTCTCAACAGCGCTTCGACCTCCGGATCCCGCTTGCCGCCGGGAGGCTCCGGGATATCAACCAATCCGCCGCTAGGAGGGGATTTTTGCTGGACGTAGTCCGAAAGCTCACTTGAAGGGGTGCCGCCGCCATCCATGTACCGATCGGCAGTCATGAAATGGAATATGAGCCAAAGCACTCCGAGTGCCAATAGTGCCCACATGATAAATGGACTCATATGACTCTGCTCCCGGCGATGGGCGAACGCTGTTTGCCCCAATGTTGGTGCTCGATCAAAGTTCTTCGATTTCTCCCGAATTAAATTCCCCACGGGAACATGACAGGATGTGATTCGTCTAACGAAGTGATTCACATCCTTGTCTCTGGCAGGGATCCAGGTCTTAAGCTGAGGTCCCTGCCTTTGGTGTGAGCCAAATTTCTCAGCTTACCAGCCCGACTTCTTTCAGAGCTGCGTCAACCGTTTCCCTGCATGCCTCGTCGGGAGGGGTTAGCGGAAGCCTGTGCCCTCCCACCGAGCAGTTGACCCTGGTCCGTCCGGGGATGTTGTAATGAAGAATCGGTGTGTCCACCGCACTAGTCAATCGAGCGAAGCACCTGCGATCGGGATGCTTTAAGTATTTCAAAAGTGGATTCGTCAAAATTCGGTTCGCTGGCAGGATCGTTTGCAGACAGGATGGTACCTACGGTCGTGCCATCATCCCCAATCCACTCGTAGACCAGGATTGTTCCCAGAAGACCCTCCCCAAATGCGCCACCTGTTTCGATTGAGGCGATACTCCTGATTTCAAGGCAGGCCTGGAAGTCCCAGCCCCATCCATATATACCTGGGTCCGCCGGCATGAAAGCGATTCCTTGTCCCATCCCCCACCGTTCGAACGAAACGGTGAATGTGAGCATGCCCGGAATGACATCGTAAGTCTCACTCGCCGAGTAATGCGTGGTTGTGACCAATGGATAGGGGATGACTACCGGGGGATCAAACGCGACCGATCCGCCCATCATATATTCCTCGTAGACGCCCCATAGCTGAAGCTTGTTCTGGCTTGCGTTGTGGACTTCCGCCATGTAGATCAGTTGGGGTTCGCCGTCAAGGAGTGCCTGGGTTTTCCAGAGGTGAGTAATCGAGGACGAGAAATCTCCCACAAACGCGGCGACTTCCGGATCGTCAGTCGCCAGCGCGGCCCGGAAGCCTGGGTCAACTTCCGGAATGGCAGTGAAGTCCCAGGGGCCGTCAGTGTCGCTGTAGTCTACGGGGGCTCCACCTCCGGTAGAGTAGTCATATGCTACCCCCGCATAAATATACTCCACGCCGATAGTCTTGTACGCCATGTCGTCTTCGAGCGTTATCACGACGCCGCCCACCGGCACCCTTGGCAGAGGGAGCCTGAAAAGACGATAGTCAAAGTAGGTAGTTCCGCTCTCCGGATCGATTCCGTTTGCGCGAATGAGAATGTTAGCAAAGTCCGTCTCTGGAATGTTCTCGTTCGACAGCACCGTGGTGAATCTCACGAAATCCCCCATATCCTCGGGATTGGTCATAATCAGCGGGGAGTTAATGAGAACAGGCGCTTCGAGGATGACCTGGTCGCAGTCTTTCTGCCAGTCGAAGACATCCACGACCACTTCCGCCGATCCTCCGGTGGCCGCTATCCCGGGTCCTATGTATGTACTCATGTGATACGGTTCCGGGCAGTTGGCTCGCTCGATATCGAAACTTGCCGGCACTTCCACCGGCTGGGTCGGCGGCCACCAGTTGGCATCAATAGCGTATTGGAAAGTGAGGCCCTTGTCGCCAAGCCGGATCTTGTAGTGCCTTGAATTGAACGAGAATGCCAAGAAGACTCCGCGATCATCCTTGGGCATATCGGCAACCGACGTATCCGGCAAAAGGCCCTTGGCGAAGTACTTGTATCCATTCAGCGTCGCCGTGAAATCCGCCAGAGCGTCGGGCTGACCCAGCTTGCCGTCGATATATCCCGAGCCCGAATAATCAGTCGGATTCCAGAGAGTCGTGTGTCCATCTGCATTCAAAAGCTGGAGGTCGTCCGGTCCGGCAAAGAAGAGAGATTGGCTGAACCCGCCGTACGGGCCGTGGCCGATCAAGATTCCCCGCACGTCAAACCCGCAGAGATTCACAATGTCATATGGGTGCATCAGGCGGATGTCGACATCGAGTACCCCATCCACAATCGTTGCCGGCGGATCGATCGCCAGCGCTGGCTCACCGGAGCCCTCAAGCAGGCCGACCACGTTCATGTGCATCTGCGAGGAACGCAGAGGGGTAAAAACCAGCTCAGCTGAGCCTGTGCCATCCGGGATGATCTCTACATCCCACAGGCCCCATAGCTGCCTGGTCGTATTCGCTTGCAGGCCGACACATTCTAACTCGGGAGATACTGGATCGGGTGTGTCGGTCGCGCAGGCGCTCATGAATCCGGCGGCAATAACCAGCATGAGTAGCGCGTAAAGAATTTGCTTAATCACGACGTTTATCTCCTTTTGACAAGGGCAGCTTTCAATCGACTCCACTGTCCCATTCCACTAGTTAGTGGTTAATTGCTCATCTTATCACATACAATCTGATTGGGTCAATTTCTGCTGTCGTTATTGAAATCCCCATATGCGACTCGTCTAACGGAGTGATCCACATCCTTGTCTCCGGCGGGGATCCAGGATTTAAGCCGAGGTCCTTGCCTTTGGTGTGAGCCAAGTTTCTCAGCTAACCAGCCCGACCTCCTTCAAAGCTGCGTCAACCGTGTTCCTGCAAGCCTCGTCGGGAGGCGTTAGCGGAAGCCTGTGCCCTCCCACCGAGCATCCGATGCGATTCAGCGCGTACTTGACGGGTATCGGATTTGTCGAGCAGAAAAGCGCCTCGAATAGCGGCATGAGCGAGAGGTGTATCGATAGGGCACCTGCTGTATCTCCCTTGAGAAAACTCTCCATCATCTTTTTGATCTTCCCGCCCACAATATGGCTTGCGACCGAAACAACGCCGACGCCGCCGACAGACAGCATGGGCAGAGTCAGGCCGTCGTCACCTGAGTAGATCGCGAACTCCTCCTCGGAGGTGAGCATTCGCACGCTGGCAGCCTGATCGATACTTCCCGAGGCTTCCTTGACACCAACGATTGACGGGATTTCCGCCAATCGGGCGATTGTCTCCGGAAGGCAATTGACCCCGGTCCGTCCGGGGATGTTGTACAGAAGAATCGGTGTGTTTACAGCCTCCGCGACCGCCCTGAAATGCGCCTCCAGACCTTCCTGCGTGGGCTTGTTGTAGTACGGACAAACAAGCATCACTCCATCCACACCGAGAGCGGAGACCGTCTTGGAAAGCGCAACGGTTTTTGCCGTGGAATTGGTTCCCGTTCCGACAAGCAGCTTTATGCCATCCGGTTTGGCGCTCTTGACAAGCTTGACCAGCTCGATCAGCTCTGATTCGGTGAGTGTCGGGCATTCCCCGGTGGTCCCACCGACCAGGATGGATTCGGTGTCGTTCTTGACCAGATGCTTTACGAGACCCTCGACCAGGTCCTCGGCCACCTTCCCTTCATTGTCGAAAGGAGTGACCATTGCGGTGACAACAGAACCGAACGGTGCGTACATATTGCCTCCCATCAGGGCGTGCGATCGGTGATGAACAGGTAATGCACGATTAGCACCAATCGCGCGCGAGATTTAACAATAATGACTAATCTATTGAACGAAGCACCTGCGCTCCGGCAAGGCCGATTATCTCGTATGTGGCATCGTCGAAATTCGGAGGTCCCCCAGGATCATTTCCAGCCATGATCGACCCATACGTAGTGCCATCATCAGCGATCCACTCGTATATCAGCGCGTCGCCGAGCGGACCCTGTCCCAGGAGCCCGCCGGTTTCGAAGCTTGCGATCGTCCTTGTCAAAAGGCAGGCTTGGGTTTCCCATCCCCAGCCATACAGTCCCGGTTCCACGGGTACGAACGCGATTCCCTCTCCGATTCCCCACCGCTCAAATGAGATTTTGAAAGACAGCATGACTGGAAAGATCCAGTACTCATTGCTCACGGAGTAGTGTGTGCTGGTATCCATGGGGTAGTCGAAGTCGATCGGGTCATCGAAATCCACTGCTCCATCCAGAACCTCCTGCTCGTAGATACCCCAAAGACGCAGTTTGTCTATTGACGTGTTATGGACCTCAGCTTGATATATCTGTTGTAGTTCGTTGGCCATAAGCCACTCTGTTCGCCAGAGGTGAGTAACGGCCGGATTGAATGTGTCGGCGAAATCCGCAACTTCCGGATCATCCTTTGCCAGCGCGGCCCGGTTGCCGCCTTCTTCGTTTGGGACAGGGGTGAAATCCCATGGGCCGACGGTATCGTCATAGTCCACCGGCGCACCTGGTCCGGTATCGTAGTCGTAGCCGGTTCCGCCGTAGACATACTCCACACCGATTGTCTTGTACGCCATGTCGTCCTGAATTGTTATGACAACACCTCCGGTTGGTACTCTCGGAAGCGGAAGACGGAACAGGCGATAGTCATAGTACGTCACGCTGCTCTCCGGATCGATTCCGCTTGCGTGGATCAGCACATCGGCGAACTCGCCTGAGGGAAGATTCTCATTCGTGAGCGTGGTGGTAAACCTCACAAAATCGCCCATGTCGTCGGGATTGGCGAGGACCGAAATGGTATCCAGGAGCAGCGGGGCTTCGAGGGTGACCTGATTGCAGTCTTTCTGCCAGTCGTAGACATCGATAACCACTTCCGCCGATCCGCCGGTACCCATGATCCCGGGCTCAATGTAAACGCTGATATAGTAAGGCTCCGGGCAGTTGGCTCGCTCGATATCGAAACTGTCCGGCACTTCCACCGGCTGGGTCGGTTTCCACCAGTTCGCATCGATTGCGTATTGGAAAGTGAGATCCTTGTCGCCAAGCCGGATCTTGTAGTGCCTTGCATTGGATGATGACGCCAGGAAGACCCCGCGATCGTCCTTGGGCATATCGGCAACCGACATATCCGGCAAAAGGCCCTTGGCGAAATACTTGTACCCGTTCAGCGTGGCGGTGAAATTCTCGAGCGCGTCCGGCTGCCCCAGCTTGCCGTCGATATATCCCTTACCCGAGTAATCTGTCGGGTTCCACAATCTCGAGTGGCCATCGGCGTTCAGGAGTTGGATATCATCCGGTCCCGCATAGAAGAGGGAATGACTGAAACCCGCATACGCCCCGTGTCCGATCATGATTCCGCGGACGTCGAAACCGCAGAACTTCACGACATCGAACGGGTGGGTGAGACGTATGTCCACGTCGAGGATTCCGTCAACGAAGCTGATCGGAGGGTCGATTCCGACGGCAGGCTGGCCCGATCCCTCAAGCAATCCGACCACGTTCAGGTGAAGCTGCGATGAGCGTAGCGGCGTGAACACCAACTCGGCCGAACCGGCACCGTCGGGTATCACCTCAACATCCCACAAGCCCCAGAGCTGCCGCGATGCGCACGAAGCAGGATTTCCTATGCTGTCGGCAGGACCGACGGGATCGGAGTTATCGTTTCCGCATGCGGGAAACGAGGCTGTTGAGAGGGCTAGAATGAGCAGGAGAAAGATGGATCGTGTGTACATGGTTCTGTTCCTCGAGCACTTTGACGCAATCCCTAAACGCGGGTCGAGTCTTGCTTGATCGACGTTCTACTCTACCATATCAGCCCTCTGAGGACACGCTATCGATAGTCGCAAATGGGGGCCGTGATATACTTCAAACGATGTTCATCTATGGCATCGGATTGCTCGGATCGATCTTCCTTTCCTTCGGCTGCCTGATTGCAGCGCTCAACTCGCTTGCCACATTGAGGACTGCCTATGACAAAGAGAGCAGACTGACGGCGGTCATGGGTTTCATCGGAGGAATAGTCTTGAGTGTGATTTTCGGATTGGCGACGATCTTGATCTTGTTTCGCATACCTGGCATTGACCAATTGCTGGGCGAATAGGTTTCATCCCGAGAAAGCACTCTCACCTCTAAAACTGGGGTGTCGTGGAGCTAAAGAAAAATCCCCTTGAGGGGTTTCCATTCAACCAATTGATCCTTGATGTAATGCAGTCAAGAGCGTCCTATCAACGCGAGGAATGCCTGCCTGATTGTGTCAAAGGCGGAGGTCGAGTCCCCGCGGGTTTCTGCGGAGATCGGTCGATAGCCCATGCACTCGGCAGGACAGCTCATGCCCGCGCGGGACGATGAGTCCGGCGCGGCGCGGTTCACATCGCACCTCAATGATCCCAGGTTCCTCTCATGAATATCATTGCTGGTAACTTGTTTCAAATGGGCGCAGTCGGATCGTAGCATCTGGAGTTTGCTCCTTTCAATAACTGTCTGATGCGAAATGAACAATTATTCATGTGCTGGACAGAAATATTCTCCTCGTTCTGACCGGGTTTCGGTATAATCAGTCCTAATGAAAGCTAAGCCCGATTATGTGACCCCCGATGAAATCCGTCAGAGACTGGACGACATCCTCCCGCATGTCGAGAAACCTGCGCGCTATTTCGCGGGCGAGGTCGGCCTGGTCCGGAAATCCTGGGACAATGCTCAGGCGCGAGCTGTCATTGCTTTTCCGGATATCTTTGAGATCGCGGCAGCGAACCTGGGGCACAGACTTATCCAGCACGTGATCAACAAGAGGGATGATTTCCTGGCCGAGCGGGTCTATGCGCCCTGGCCTGATATGGAGACGATGCTCCGAGAAACCCGAACTCCGCTCTATGCGCTGGAGAGTTTCAGACCGGTCGCTGATTTCGACATCCTCGGCGTTTCCCTGACGCACGAGTTGAACTTCACGAACCTTCTTCTACTGCTCGATCTGGCGGGTCTCCCGTTGAGAGCATCAGAGCGGGGGTTCCCGTTGGTCGTGGCGGGTGGTCCGGCGGTTTTCAATCCGGAACCCATCGCGGCATTTGTCGATGCGTTCCTCCTTGGCGACGGTGAGTTCGCGGCATTAGAGCTAATGAATGAGATCGCGGCGCATCGAGATGCGATCGACAGCGCAAAAGGAGACCTGCGGGCGGAGAAAGATGTTAAGGCCCGGATTCTGGACAGTTGGGGCGGGGCGCGAGGTGAGAAAGGGATTCAAGGAGCGTATGTCCCGAGCCATTTCGAGATTGAGCAGGACCTGGAAGGCAATATCGCAGGCGTGAGGAATGCTGCGGGAGGCCCGGAGGTCATACAAAAGGCACTGGTTACCGATCTCGAAGATGCGCCTTGGGAGCTCGAACCGCCGATCCCTCACATGCAGGGAGTCTCGAACCGGGTGACTATTGAGCCTGCTCGTGGATGCACGCGGGGATGCCGATTCTGCCAGGCGGGAATGATCTACAGGCCCTACCGCATGCGCTCGATCGATCTGGTTATCGAACAGGCCGAGCATCTTCTTGAATCAACCGGGCTGCAGGAACAAAGCTTTCTCGCGCTATCCGCGACGGACTGGCCCGGTCTTGAGGATTTCATCGATCGAATGCAAGCGCCGGACAGGGATTTCCACCTGAAGATATCGCTGCCGTCCGGACGTATCGCGGCGCTTTCGAAAGACCTCGCCGAGCGACTCAGGTCCCACAGAAAGGGCGGCCTGACACTTGCCCCGGAAGCCGCGACGTCCCGCTTACGGACGGTAATCAACAAGGCCGTTGAAGAGGATGAGATATTTCGCGCTGTTGAGAACGCGGTGACGAGCGGATGGGATCTGATCAAACTCTATTTCATGATTGGACTTCCGACCGAGACCGATGAGGATGTAGAAGCGATCGCCACACTTGTAGAGCGCCTGAGGGCACATCACAAGAGGCTGAAAAAAGAGGGGAAAACATCTGTAGGGCGACTCCGTCTCAGAATCAGTATATCCAGCTTTGTCCCCAAGGCGCACACTCCGTTCCAGTGGGCCGCAATGGATTCTCCTGAATCTCTCGATCGCAAGCAGAAACTACTGCTGGGTATTCGCAAGTTGAAAGGGATCGAAATCAAAACCCACGAGATCGGCGCAAGTTGGGTGGAGGGCATCATGGCCCGAGGCGACAGGCGCTTGGCGGACGTAATCGAGCGGGCATACAGAAATGGTGCTCGTTTCGATGCGTGGAGCGATCGGTGCGATCCCGATATCTGGCGAGAGGCGTTTTCGGATGTCGGACTCGATCCGGACCGGTATCTCGGAAAGCGCGATTTGAATGAAATCCTATCCTGGGATCATCTCTCCTGCGGCGTTGGCAAGGATTGGCTTATGCAGGAATGGGATCGGGCGATGGAGGCGAGAATGACCCCCGACTGCAATGAAACCGCTTGCCTCAAATGTGGTCTGCAGGAGCTTTATCCGGATTGCACGCCTGTGCGGATGAATTGTAAGACCAATTCTACTTGAAATTTTAAAAACCGGGGACACCTGCTTTTCGAGGACGAAAAGAGGTGTCCCCGGTTTGTTCCGGTTTGGTCCGGGGTACGCGCCTATTTACGGCCTACAAACCTTCGTCAATTTGGCTCACGATGCTCACGCCGTCTTCGCTGATCGGCGCGGTTGGGGGAACATACACAAATCCCTGCTCCTGATGCGCATACTGGCCCTGTCGTGCGGTTTCAGTTCGAGCCTCATACACCTCGACTGCGACTACGTACAGAACGAAACAAAGCACCAGGACAATCAGTTCGCGCATAGTGATCTCGGGCATTAAGTCTCACCCACGGTCGTCTTCAAATTCCTCCACCCTCCAGCGATTGTCATCATTAAGCAGGCGCAGACCTGCTGCAATCGTTATCTTGTCACTGCACGGACCTTCGTCTTCTCGTGCCTGTCGAGCGCATAGTTGATTAGGCGCTCGCAAAGCTCTCCGAACTCAATTCCCGCCGCCCTGGCTGCATCCGGCAGGAGGCTTATCTCGGTAAATCCTGGAATAGTATTGAATTCCAGGAAATGCGGTCTCAGGTCTTTATCAAACATGACCTCTCCTCGACCGCATCCGTTCAATCCGATAAGCCTGTACGCCCGGAAAGCCATCTCCTCCGCCTCCCGGACCCTCTCCGGATCGATATCGGGCGGAATAATGTGATGGCTCATTCCCGGTGTGTACTTGGCCTCGTAGTCGTAGATGCCCTTCTCTGAAATAATCTCGATTGTGGGAAGGATTATCGGGTGGCCGTTCCCGATGATACTGATGGTAATCTCCGGGCCCGGCAGACACTCCTCGATCAGCGCCTCCGGTGAATACTCAAGCGCCTTCTCAACAGCCGCTTCGATTCCGCTGGAATTCTCAAGTCGCGTGAGCCCCACGGAACTACCGGCCTGCGTGGGTTTGATAATAAGCGGAATATCCACGCCCTGCTTTCCCAGCTCGTCAATGACGCCTGGAATTTCCTCAATACTCTTCAGTGACAATCCCTTTGGCAGGCGAATACCGTTGCCCTGAAGAAACTCACGACAGCGGGCCTTGTCCATTGCAAGTGCGCTTGCGAAAACGCCGCTGCCGGTATAAGGCAAACCCAGCACCTCGAGCATTCCCTGCACGGTGCCGTCCTCGCCCGGACGTCCGTGCAACGCGATAAAGACCGCGTCGGGCCGCATTTCGTTGAGCAGGGCATAGGAGTCGAGGTCGAAGTCGATCTCAGTTACGTCATATCCGCGACCTCTCAGCGCCTCGGCGCAAGCTCGCCCGGAAACAAGACTCACCTCGCGTTCCGAGGAGGGTCCACCCATCAGGACTGTAACATTGTGCGCTCTCTTACCCATCGGGTGCCGTTAGTCGGACCTATCCTGTTTGAACGTGGAAGATGGTTTCCTGGGCTTCGGGCCACAGGTTTGGATCGCTCGCCAGGGCCTCTGCAGCCCGGGTTACATCGCCCGCGCCGAGAGTGATGATAACATCTCCCGGACGGACTTCCTTCTTCAGCCATTCGATTGTGCGATCCAGATCTCCCAGCTCAGCTACTTCTACATTTGAGTTGCGCCTAATGGACTCCACGACCAGCCTGCTCGAGACATTCTCAATCGGGCGCTCTCCGGCGGAGTAGATGTCGGTCACGACCACCAGGTCGACATCACCAAACGCATGACCGTACTCCTCGTGGAGGAAATGCGTCCGCGTATATCTGTGCGGCTGGAAAACCGCGATTATTCTGCGATCCGTGCTCGCCCTCGCCGCGGAAAGAGTGGCCTTGACCTCGGTCGGGTGATGCGCGTAATCATCGACCACCATGAACCCGTTATTCTTGTGGACCTCAAACCGCCGGGAGATTCCCTTGTATTCCTCGAGCCCCGCCTTGATGTGCTCGAATTCAATTCCCAGTCCGAACGCAACCGCACACGCGGCAAGTGCGTTTTGTACGTTGTACTGCCCGGGCGCGCCGAGTGTTAGCCGCCCAAGCTTCTTCCCGCGCCAGATAATGTCGAATGAAGATGCGAAATCGCCGTCCGTGATGTTCTCTGCCATGCAGTCGGCGGGATTGTCGATTCCGAATGTCACCAGTGGCTTCCCAAAAACCCCGCCTAGTTCCGCCACTCCGTCGTCATCGGCCGATATTACCCCGAATCCCTTGCTCGGAAGCTTCTCGAGGAACCGCCTGAAACTCACTAGCTGCCTGGACCGCTCGACGTAGTGGTCCATGTGATCGGAATCGATATTCGTGACGACCGCAATCTCGGGGTTCAGCCTCAGGAAACTCTCATCGGATTCATCCGCCTCGCAGATGAACCAGTCGCCGAACCCGGTTTTCGCGTTGGAATTGTATTTCGGAACGATCGCACCGACATAAGTAGTTGGATCCCAGCAAGCGGATTCGAGTATGTAGGCAAGCATCGCGGTCGTTGTGGACTTGCCGTGCGTTCCGGAGATCGCGATCCCTCGCTGAGCGTCCATGAGAACCGCAAGCATCTCGCCGCGATGGATGATCGGCACCTTCAGGGCCTGCGCTGCGAGAATTTCGGGGTTTTGGTCTTTGATGGATGACGAAACCACAAGGCAGTCGGCCTCGCCGATATTGCCGGCTCGATGACCAACGTGGACATCGATACCGATTCGCTCAAGTTCACCAAGCAGACGACCGGCCTTGATATCGGAGCCTGATACGCGGTAGCCCAGTGCGACCATCAGTCGAGCGAGGGCGCTCATGCCTATCCCGCCGATCCCTACGAAGTGAAAATGTTGGTGTCCTTTCATATGCTGGTCCGGTATTTGCAGTTAACTCAGCACACTAAAGCCCCCGGCCCGGTAGAAAGGTATGCAGGTTTCGTGCCGATTCGGAATTCATAGCCGGGATTTGCCAAAAGTCAAGACTGGTAAATGGCATCGCAAAAGGGATTTGGCGCAAGCCTGTGGTCATGAGGGTTTGCAGCCGAGCGTAATGCATTCGTGACTCGAGATTAAGATCGATTAAATCCAACTAACTTTGAACCAAGGTGTGAAATGTGGCAGGCGAGCCACAGAGCATATGGTCCATAACCATGATGTGGCAGGGAAGACACACAAACAGGCTCCGTTTGTTAAATATGTAGAAGCACACGCGATGCACGGCGAGGGTAAAATCATTGCTCACGGGCCTAAAAAGTCGATCAGCCAGTTAGTGAATTATATCAGATAATATTGTAGGTTAACCTTGAAGAAACGCCATAATTGTGGTATAATGACGGCACGGTTGATGGTAGGTCCCCGTAAAGGGAGGCTTCAACCATGTTTATGAAATGCTTGAATGAACAACGTGGACAAGGCTTGACAGAGTATGCAATGGTGCTCTCGATTGTATCGATCGCGGCTGTTGCTACCGTCACCCTGTTCGGAAATATAATTATCGACACGTTCTATACATTGATCACCAACGCTTTCGAAGGAATCTAGCACTTCGTTCCCTCTTTGAACACGGAAACCAGATCGCGGCAATCCAACGCCGCGATTTTCTTTTCTCCAGACCTTCAAGGTTTCCGCTTAATCTGATAGAATCCGTCCTGTATTGAAGGAGATCAACCGTGAACTACGCGCTGATACTCTCGGGTGGTAGCGGGACCAGACTGTGGCCTCTTTCGCGTCTCGCTCGCCCCAAGCACCTGATCCCCCTGGCCGGCGGACCGACGCTCCTGGAGCAGACTCTTAGCCGCATGGACGACCTTATCCCTCCGGAAAGGCGCTATCTGATAACCGTTCCCGAACAGGCGCCGATTGTCCGTGATGTCGCTCGCGGCTCCGCCGTCGGAATTATCATCGAGCCGATGGGTCGCAACAACGCTCTTCCCATGGCCCTATCGACAAAAATGCTCGCTGATCGCGACCGGGACGCCCGCATTGTCTTTCTGCCTGCCGACCATAGCATCGCTCATCCGGACAAGCTCAGGAGATCGCTCGAAAGGGCGATTGAAGTCGCCGGCGAGGGCTATATAGTGACACTGGGCATACCCACCGCCTATCCGGAGCCCAACTACGGGCACGTGCAGTGCGCAGAGCATATACCGGGTTTCGAAGGCGGCGAGTTCCCGGCATTCCGGGTGCAGCGATTCCATGAGAAGCCCCCACTTCAGGTTGCCGAGGAATACACTTCGGACGACAACTGGTTCTGGAACGGCGGGATTTTCATTTATTCCGCTGTCGAGATGCTCAAGCTTATCGAGCGACACCAGCCGGAGCTTCACAAGATAGTCACCGACCTTGCACCAGTCCTGACTCACGCGAAACCGACGCTGGATAGTCCGGTCATCGACTTCGCCGCATCCTCCGTCATCCAGGCCTGCTACCGGGACCTCCCACTTAAGCTTCAGACCAGTATCGATTTCGCAATCATGGAGCGGGCGGAGAAAGTGGCCACTATCCCGGTGGAAATGGGCTGGAGCGATCTTGGCGGGTTCGCGGCATTGGCAGATCTTTTCCCTCACGATTCGGACGGCAACCGGGTCGTTGCGGAGGATGCGGGTGAATCTCTGCGGATCATCACACCGGGCTCGAAAGGGGTGTCTGTTTTTCCGGGCAAACGGACGATCGTGTGTCTGGACTGTGCCGACTTGATAGTTGTCGACACCGGTGATGCGCTGTTGATCTTACCCAAAGAAAGCTCCCGACGAGTTCGGGATGTGGTTGAGGAGATCAGGGAGAGGAAGTGGAACGACCTGTTGTAGGATTAAAGGCGGCAAGGTCTCAATAAGTCACTCTAATGTCCGAAATCTAACTCTGAATGCGCAACAGGCACATCAGCAGTGTTCGTATGACTAGGTTCAGCTACTCAGGTCTGATTGTCCTGACCTTTTTTGCTACGCTTTTGGGGCTTACATGCAATGGTGAAGGGACAACCACGCCGGGGCCCCCTGAGCCGTACGATCCCTTCCGCCCGACAA
Source organism: uncultured bacterium (assembly GCA_965371155.1). Classification (GTDB taxonomy): domain Bacteria; phylum JAJVIF01; class JAJVIF01; order JAPKYR01; family JAPKYR01; genus CBDUXL01. The sequence continues at coordinate 15,783 of CBDUXL010000024.1, forward strand.
TTGAGAGCTTCTCAGCCTCCAGGAACGACGCCCCGCTTGATGACGACCTCGTTTACGGCGGCGAGGATATTGTCCTGACCGTCACGGCGACCAGCCATGCTTTTCCGCAAAGCTGCGGACTTGGCGAGAACGATGTTGTCGAGGGAAATCTTACTTATACTTTCGTCTCAAATCCCCCTGAAGACGTTCCAGCGCCCGGACTCCTCAGTCAGGCCACTCCGCCGTCGAATGAGGCACTCTGGCGTGTGCCCAATCTCACGGATTATGACACGGGGGAGGGACTGGTTTACATATTGGAAGTCACTGTGTATGACCAATGTCTTGGCGTCGAGAGCACCGGATCGCTTACATTAAGGGCGCTCGCCGACCAGGGGCCTCCGAATATCCAGACTGTGCTTGTCGAAAGCTCGGTGAATTCCACCACGCCGGTAACCGAGGAGCTCGATAAGAACGGGCTTTACGAGGTCGAACGGAGCGACAAATGTCGAATTACAATCACCGCATCAAACCGCACATTCCCTTCAGTCTGTGCTAACCGAGGTGTGGCCGATGGTGAGGAATTGGTGTACCAATGGGACAGTTCCATAGCTGAGATAAACCTTACCTACAATGAGTTCCCATCACGTGCCGTTGCGGCGGATTTCGACGTGCCGATGGACGTGATGCCCGGCCAGATCTTCACTGTTGAGTGCCTGGTTCGAGACATGTGCTCCGGCACCTCAACGACGGTTTCCTGCAGGTTTATTGCAGTGCACCCTCCGAGAATCACCAGTCTGGACGGCACACAGAACGGTGGGCCGCTGCTGTACGATCCGTTCTTCGATGTTAACGAAACGATTCCCGGTGATGAGATCATTCTCACCGCAACCGGTATGGTCTTGGATCCCAACCTCTGTGATTCCAAGGGCATTGACCCCGACTTGCTGTGGGATTGGCTGGAAATCAACGAGTCGATCCCTGCCCTGGCGCCGTCCTTTGACCCCACACCCATCCCGAACGACTCCAGCACGATTGAGTTTGTCACCCCCGCGGCACTAAGCGGAACCGTGTACCGATTCCAATGCACAATCACCGACAGGTGCAATGGGCTTACGGACTCCGAGGCAACCGCCTTCCTGGTGATCGTCCATCCCATTGCAGAGCTGTCCTTTGTGGAGCAGAACTCTGTAGTTATCGAGCCGGAAATCGCGACCGGAAGGTTCCACGTTTTTGCCGGAGATACAGTTCGTATACGCGTTTGGGGAAGTGCCGCCTCCGGGACCGGCTTCTGCGAGGCGAGAGGAGTCAGCCAGTCGCCCCCGTTGGAATATTGGTTCTCCAATCCGTGGGATGTGCTGATTTTGAACTACGATCCTCTTCCGTCGGAAGAGCATTGCGATCTTGAGTTGGTGGTTCCCGGCTATGCTCCGCAAGTGGATGCAGACCTTACGTGTCGCGTGACCGATCTCTGCAACGAGCTGGTTACCGAGCTGGTTATCCCGTTCAGAGTTGTAGAGTAGGAAAGGCAGCCCACTCGTTTGACAACAACCCATGCTCGGCGTTGGCACCAATCCGCCGTCTCTTTGCGATAATGTTATGGTGGATTGGGAGAAGGAATCGAGGAGGAGAGGACTATGGTGGAGCGTCCGCGAGATAACCCATTCTCTTTGGCTGGTAGCGGTGTATCTAGTGTGCCGATCGTGCTGCGGCGACAGTTTGATGACAAGCGCTGTTTACTCTCTATCGAGGGTGAACTCCGTCACCACAACACCGAGCAGCTCATTAATGAAGTGTTCAAGCTATTCGAGTTCGGCATCAAGGAATTGGTCCTGGATTGGCGCAAAGTGGACTATTGCGACACCGCCGGTCTCCAAACCCTTGTTCAAATCTACAAATATGTACAGGACAATCCTGAGCTGAGCTTCACGCTCTACGCTGAGGAAGGCAGCCTGATGGACACCCTCAGAACCTGCAGGTTCGACAAATTCATTACAATCACCCAGGACCAATCGTCACTGTCGGGCGATTGGCACAAGGGCTGAATCCAATCCAATCGGTCCCAATCGGATACTAATTCTGCCGCCTTTCCGGGACGGTGCTTAATGCTGCCCGTGATTTGGCGCTGTAGGAATGGACGAGGAAAAAACGGAACAGGCTACACCACGAAGCCGCCAGCGCGCTCGCGAACGCGGTCAGGTGGCCAAAAGCCGCGAGCTCACCGGTGTTTTCGTTCTGCTTGTCGGGTTCCTCACGATCTTTCTCGTTATGGGGATGTGGGGGGAAATAGCTACATCCCTGTTCAGTGACATCCTGGGCAACCTCTACACCCCCTCGGTAACTCCGGAGGGAATGCGTTCCATTGTTCTTTATATAATCAAAGCTATTTTCAGTTTCCTCTGGCCTCTTTTTGCTGCCACCGCGATCGCAGCAACCCTCTTGAACCTCATGCAAACTAAGGGAATCATCAGCCTCGAACCGATTCGCCCCAAGCTCAACAATATCAATCCCGTCCAGGGCGTCAAGCGTATGTTCTCCACTCGTGGATTTGTCGAACTGATCAAGGCGGTCCTGAAGATCGGTCTGGTTATCCTTGTGACATGGCTCTATGTCCGCGGCAACCTGGCAGCGATCGTTTCGGCCCACCAGCTCGACCCCACCGCCTACCTCCCGTTCTTCGGGAATCATGCGTTCAGGCTTGGCCTCTGGATTATCGGCGTCCTCCTCCTTCTCGCGCTGCTTGATTACATCTACCAGATCTACCAATTCGAGAAGGACCTTATGCTGACCAAGACGGAGGCGAAAGAAGAGTACAAGCAGATGGAGGGTGATCCCCTGGTCAAGAGTCGCATGAGGGCGAGACAGCGGCAGATCGCGATGACCGCGATGATGCGCGAGGTCCCTCGCGCGGACGTTGTGGTCACCAACCCTATACATATCGCGATCGCCCTCAAGTACGAATCCGACATGCCCGCTCCGCAGGTCGTGGCGAAAGGCAAGGGCGTTATTGCCGAGCGGATCGTGCAGCTCGCGAAGGAGTTCGATGTACATATACATCGCGACCCGCCGCTTGCCCAGGCGTTGTATTCAATGGTGGATATCGGGGACTTCATCCCGTACGAGTTGTATATAACCTTGGCGGAGGTCCTGGCGTACGTTTATCGCACGAAGCGAAAGTTCGCCAAACGCCGCGCCCGCCTTGCTGCAGGGTAGGAGGCCCAGGCAGGTCGAGTATTTATCTTGACCGTGGCGTAATATTTGGCTAGACTCACTTCAACCTTTTCAATTACACAAGGTGAGATTTGCTCGCAGGGATGTTTGACTGCGGGAGAGGAGATTCTTCATGCGCGCAAAGAAGATTTCGGTACTGCAACTCAACCTGCTGTGTCTGTTGCTGGTGATGTTTACCATCGGATGCTCCGGGGGAGGTTCCGATCCGGTCACTCCACTGCCGACCGACCCTTCCGGCTCTGCACCCCCACTTCTGACGGGGCAAACAGAATGGACACACTCCCCGGGTAATGTTGTGCTCTGGGGGCTGTACGAATTCAATTGGGATACGGCCAGGATGGAGGTCGTCGCCGTGCCCATGAGAACCGCGGGGATGACAGTCAACATACTCAAGTTCCTCCAACTGCCCGACGGCGATCCTGCGAATCTGAAAATAGCCATCACCGACAACACCAAGTTCCAGAGTGAGGGAATTCTCGGCCTGGACGTGTCCATAACGCACCCGTTCGACACATTGAATCTGACCGGGTTCGATGTGATGGGCGTGATAATCGGCGATGGATCCAACGTGAGCGATGTTGATTCCGGAGTCCGTTACGCGGGAGAGAACGAGATCACCCATGAGAAGGAGACCACCCTCTTGAACGCTGACGGCTACACCCGTTGGATGAATCCCTCCGAGTTCCCACTGGAGGGGTTGCACGGTTTCACCGAGGGAAATCTCGGCACGAAAGACGCGGATTTCACTGCCACCATCAATGGCTACAAGTACTTCGCACATGGGCTCGGGGCGGTGGATGATATCGAGGAGTATTTCGCCATTCCCGAGAATAC
>CBDUXL010000025.1:0-19170 GCA_965371155.1 uncultured bacterium
GTTCGTAGGGGCGCGGGGCACGCGCCCTCTGCCCGTAGCGCACGGCATGTGCGCCTGGGGATAACATTCCGTTCGTAGGGGCGCGGGGCACGCGCCCTCTGCCCGTAGCGCACGGCATGTGCGCCCTCTGCGTAATGCCACACCGCGTGTACGACACCACAAGAGCCACACCACAAGTGGTGTGGTTACCTAGCCGAATCCATGCTCTCGAAGAAATTCCTCCGTTATCGCATTCCCACCGCTATCATCCGCGCCCACCCCGGCCTCCAGCGCCCTGACCACGTAGCGGGCAAGGACATCCACTTCCAGATTGACCTTCGTTCCCGGACTGATCTCGCCCAGTGTGGTGTTCTCGAGGGTGTAGGGTATCAGCCAAACCGAAAAAGAATCCCCACTGACTTTGACAACGGTCAACCCAATCCCTGAAACCGCGATCGATCCTTTCTCCGCGATAAACCGCATCAGTTCTGTCGGCGTTGAAACCACCAGTTCAGCCTGATCGTCGGTTCGGTGAAGAGATCGTACCGTCCCTACTCCATCAATGTGCCCCAACACGAAATGTCCGCTGATCGGTGTGGATGGAGTAAGCGACGGTTCCAGATTGACTTTCGATCCGACGCGGAGCGCTCCCAATGTCGTGCGGGAAAGGGTTTCCTTGGTCGCATCGCATTTGAAACCTGTCGGGGTGAGTGATGTCGCGGTCAGGTCGCAGCCGTCGATTGCTATCGAGTCTCCCTCTCCGATTTCCGGACGGATTATCGGGCATTCGATCTCCAGATGGACGATATCCGGCCCGGTTTCGTGTGAGACAATCCGACCGATCTCTTTCACAATTCCCGTGAACATTTGCTAGTCCTCCCCGTCTCGCGCGACGACTTTACCCCAGAGCACGATGTCGTCTCCCAGAGCGAGATTCCGCGTGTTCTCAAGTTTCCAGGCTTTTTCGACCTGCTCGACACCGCTTCCACCAACCGGCGACGGCGCACCGTCCCCGCCGAAAATCCTGGGGGCAATCATGATGACGATTTCATCCACAAGTCCCGCCTCCAGAAACGCTGCATGCACCCCGCTGCCGCCTTCGACTACCAGGCTGTGTATTCCACGGTCCTTGAGCTTACCAAGGAGGTGGACCAGGTCGATGTGTCCGCCCTTGAGAGGGCATTCCAGGAGTTCGATCCGCTCAGGATCGATGGAATCCCGCCCTCTTGTGTCATCCCACACGGACTCCGGTCCGATGGCGACGAGAGTCTTTCCGGGCTGATGGAAAATCTGGAGGTCATGGTCACAGGTGGCGCCGAAGGTGTCCAGCACAACACGTTGCGGGTGACGGATATCGCTCGGCGTGACAGGGAGAAATTCCCCGGGGCAGGGCGTTGACAAGTCAACGCGGCAGGTCAGCGCGGGATCGTCCGCAAGGGCCGTCCCGTGCCCGACCAGGATCGCGTCGTAGGTGTTCCTTAGATGATGCGCGAAATTCAGGCTTTCCTCGCCGCTGATCCACCTGCTTGCGCCGGAACGGGTGGCGATTTTGCCGTCCGCGGTCATTGCCCACTTCGCAAGAACATATGGCCGTCCCTTTTCATGCGCCGTGACAAAGAACTTGTTCTGCTCGCGGATTTCATCGGACAAAAGGCCGCCCTCGACTTCTATCCCGGCTTCCTCAAGTTTGCGATGTCCGCCACCGTTCACGAGCGGATTGGGATCCGTAAGCCCATAAACGACTCGCGAAACTCCGGCTTCTATTATCGCCTCGGTGCATGGCGGGGTGCGACCGGTATGATTGCACGGTTCGAGAGTCGCGTACAAAGTCGCTCCCCCGGCCTTGTCGGCTGCATTCAGGGCGATTCTCTCCGCATGTTCGACATCCCTATAAATATGCGCGCCTTCGCCGATGATCTCACCATCGCGTACCAGAACGCACCCCACAAGCGGGTTCGGGCTGTTTCGACCGATCCCGGCCCATGCAAGCTCGATCGCCCGCCTCATGTATTTCTCATCGTCGTGCACTTCTACCAGTCTCGAAGCTTGCCGCCGGTGCGTTCTGTCACCAGCGACGTAATCGCGTTAATCCAGCCGTCGACTTCCTCATCGGTCAACGTCCTCTCGGGATGCCGGAACCGGAGGTTAACAGCGAGGTTTTTCATGCCTGCGCCGACCTGCTTGCCACGGTAGACGTCGAATAATTCTATTCTCTCGAGCCACTCACCGCCCGCCTCGCGTATCGCCTCGCGCATCCTTAGATACGCGGCAGCCTCGTCTACAACAAACGCCAGGTCCCTGTCGGCGGCAGGGAAAGCCGGCAGCGGCTGGAAATGCTTCTTCGATTTCGCGTCCGTATGCGCGGCTTTCACCCAGTCCCACGGGAAAGCTGCCGTGAACACGGGTCGCTCGAAGGTCTCGCCTCCAAGCTTGTCTTCAGTAATGGTATCGACAATACCGACCTGCTCGCCAACCGATACAATCCGATGTCTGAGACTTCCATCCGGCGCGTTGTCGTCAGTGACGATATCGTAGTTTCGAATGTCCATCGACTCCAGGAATTCCTCAACATATCCTTTCAGCTTCAGGAAACCACGTTCGCGAGTGCGCTCGCGCTTCTTGCCCGCGCGATCTCCAAGGCAGCCGATGATGACCTCCTTGCGTTCCCGGAAATCCTCTCCATCATGCCAGTAGACCTTTCCTATCTCAAAAACATCGTGGATAGGGCTTCCACGCTTGAGATTGCGGATGTAGGTTTCGATCACTCCGGGCGCCAGACTCATTCTGAGCACCGTCGCGTCCTCGGTAATAGGATTAGTTATTACTGCGGGCTTCGCATCCGGTATCAATGGATTCGCTCGTCCGACATTTGCCTCCGTACCGAGCGGGAAACTGTTAAGCTCCCAGAGACCGAGTCCCGCAAGAATGTCCTTGACCTCCCGGGTCATGAAAAGGTCGTCATCGATCAAGCCTGTCTGCATGTGTGGACGGGGGAGTTCCTCCGGCAGGTTGTCGTAACCTACATGACGCGCGATTTCCTCGATCAGATCCTCTGCGATGAAGATATCGCGCCGGAAGCTTGGGACGTAGACATCCCAGGCGGGTCCATTCCCATCAAGCATGAATCCAAGGCCTACCAGTATCAGCTCGATCTCGCCGGTCGGAATCTCCTCACCGAGAAGCCTGGAGATCTGATCCTCGGTCAGGCGTATGACTTTCTCTTCCTCTTCACGAGCACGCGCCACCGCGATTGTTCCCGCAGGTTTCCCGCATTTCAACTCCCGAACAAGCTGAGCTACACGATGCACCGCCCGAACTATACCCTTGGGATCGACACCGCGCTCGAAACGAATCGCGGCATCAGTGCGAAGCGCCAGACGGCGTGATGTCCGCCGTATGCTGACCGGATCAAACCACGCGCTTTCCAGGAGAATCTTCTGTGTTTTGCCGGTCACCTCGCTTGCGAATCCGCCCATAACTCCGGCAATGGCGACCGGGTTCTCTTTATCTGCGATGATCAGATCGGCGGGCGTCAGGTTGCGGACGATCCCATCGATCGTCGGCATCGTCTCGCCCTCCTTTGCCCGGCGAACGTTAATCTGCGCTCCTTTCAGAAGCGCATGGTCGAAAGCATGAAGCGGCTGTCCGAATTCATAGAGAACAAGGTTAGTGATGTCGACCAGGTTGCTGATCGGCCTTAACCCGACCGAGAACAGCTTCCCGGCAAGCCACAACGGGCTTGGCGCCATTCGGATATCGTCGATAATCAACCCGGCGTAGAGCATGCAACCATCGGGATCATCAATGCGGATCGAGATATCCTCCGCGTCCCCCTCGCTTTCCTCAAAATCCGTGTGCAAAGCCGGCACCAGAATGTCATGCCCGATGACAACCCTCATTTCCCGCGCGACACCCAGCATGCAATGGCAATCGGCGCGGTTGCTGGTGAGATCAACGGAGACCGCCTCGTCACCAAGCAACCATTCCGCGAGATCGGTTCCGATTTCCAGGCCTTCACAATCCGGGAAAATCGACAGCGCGCGGCCCTCCTCGTCCTCCAGTCCGTCGACCCATTCGACTGTCCCGTCCGAATGCTCGACAAACTCAAGCTTTGTCAGGCCCAATTCGGTCGAGCAGCAGAACTTGCCCCGGCTCACGAAACCTTCGTAGGGTCTTTCCGTGATTTCCAGGTCACCGACATGCCCGCCGGGAAGCGCGACAGGATACTTCACGCCTTCACCCATATCGGGGATGGTTGAAAATACGGTGACTTTCCCGCCCGGGAAAGCGTCGCCGACATCGACTGTGTAGACAAACCCCCGATCCTGAGGCGCGTTTTCCCGGGAGATTATTTTCCCGATCACCACACCGGCGAAATTCAAAGGCTCCGGCGTAAACGGATCCGCCTCGAGACCGATCGAGGTCAGCTTATCGCGCAGCCCCTCGAGGTCGTAATCGTGAGGGATGAATTCATTCAACCATCCGATAGGCACCTGCATGATTCAGCTCCAATACTCGTTTGCCCCCCCTTTCAACGTCTACTCCTATGATTATTCCCAGCCCATAGTTGATCTCACATCGTTTATCAGGGCTAGTCTGTTTGATCCGGCTCCTTTTTCGAAATCGACCAGAAAGTAGTGTAAACGCTGGCTGTCTCGCTCACCTACTACTCTGAGGGTCTCCACCATGGCCTCACGAACATTAGGGCTTGGATCGTCGATGAAGTACTTCGCCAGACCGAGCACGCGGTCGAGCGGATTCCTTTTTCTTTTTGCCAATTCAGCAATGGCAAAGGCGAACGCATGGCGAAGCTGGATGGTTTCCTCGTCTGCGATCTTGTCGACCCATACCGCCGGGACGCTCCTCACCTTGAGCACCTGATAGAGGATTTTTCGCCCGAATTCCTTCCAGTGATTCTCGCAGAGCTTGTTCCCGTGCTCGATGAGGACGTCCAGGTCGACATCGAGATCGAAATCCGCTTCGTACGCCTGGATGAACAAGCCGAGAAGCGCGAGTGCGATTCTATGGTCCTGTTGTTTGCGGCTCTCGTAGTACTTCTTGAAAACCCTGAGATGCTGTTTGCGCGTAAGCTCGCCTTCCTGCACGATCGTCTCCGCGTGCGTCCAGGCTTTGCCCCAGCCAAGTGTCGTTTTCTTAGCCACTGATTCTCACCCCGCGCTCAGAATTGCTCCAGGAACCTGAAATCGTTCTCGTAAAAGTGACGTATGTCGTTTATGCCGAACCGGATCATGGCTGGACGCTCGACACCCATTCCGAAGGCAAATCCGGTGTACTTCTCCGGATCGATATTGCAGTTTGACAGGACCACCGGGTGGACCATACCGGCACCCAGAATCTCGATCCAACCCGACTGCGAGCAAACACGGCAGCCTGCGCCCTTGCAGAACGGGCAGTCCATCGCAAGCTCGCAACCCGGCTCGACAAACGGGAAGAAGTCGGGGCGAAACCGGACTTTTCTCTCTCGCCCGAAGAATCCGCGCACGAACTCGGTCAGAACTCCTTTCAGGTGGGCGAAAGTGATGCCCTCATCGATCATCAGGGCCTCGATCTGAAGGAACACGGGAGAATGCCTGCTTGTGAACGGGTCGCGGCGAAAACAGAAACCCGGGGCGACCATCTGGATTGGAGGCCGGTGCTGTTCCATGTAGCGGATCTGCATCGGTGATGTGTGCGTTTTCAGCAGCCTGTCCTCGCCGAGATAGAACGAGTCCTGCGTGTCGCGGGCCGGATGGTCGGCATACATTCTGAGGGCATCGAAATTGTGCCACTCGTCCTCGATATCCGGTCCCTCCACCACGTGAAATCCCATGTCCCTGAAGACCCCGAGCATCTCGTCGAAAGTCTGCGTCAACAGGTGCAGCTTCCCGGGCCTTGGACGATCGCCGGGCAGGGTGTAGTCGAGTTCGCTGACATCCTCACCCAATGATTCCTTCAATCCGGAAAGGCGCTTATCCAACGCCTGCTTGGCCTGGGACTTAAGCTCGTTGACCCTCTTGCCCAGCTCGCGACGCACATCGTCCGGGAGATCCTTCAAGCTCTTCAGAAGGGTGGGAAATGCGCCGGTCTTTCCGAAGAGGTCCTTCCGAATGGCCTCGACTTCCGCAGGATCGCCTGCTTCAGATATCTGATCCACTCGGGATTCAAGGTCCTGAAGCGATTGCTTGAAATTTGTCAGTTCATTCTGCGAACTCATGACGCTCTACTCCGGATTTATTGTCTGCTCGGCAACCGGTTTAGGTTACATTAAATATGATCGTGTCCTCGGGCATTTGGCTGCCCCTTTCAAGGATGCCGGCGCTGTGAAAATATGAAAGACCTCGGCTCAAACCGACCTTCGGACAGCGTGAGCCGAGGCCTTCCCGATGGGAACGCCTTTGGGTTGACTTCAGAGTGTCGGAGTAAACCCCACGGCGGTATTATCCTCCAGAATCAGCCTTCCTGCAATGATGCGACCAGGTTCCTGAATGCGTCCGGATGCCTGACTGCTATCTCCGCAAGCATCTTTCGGTTCAACTGGACATTCTGGTCTTTCAGGATTTTGATAAACTGCGAGTATGACAGGCCGGCCTCGCGGCAGGCGGCATTGACGCGGACGATCCAAAGCCTGCGGAAATCACGCTTTCGGTTGCGACGGTCACGATAGGCGTACGAACGGGCCTTGATCATCGCTTCTTTTGCCGTTTTAAAACGAGTGCGCCTGGCTCCTCGATAGCCCTTGGTTGCGGCCAGCACTTTCTTGTGCCTTCTGTGTCTTGTAGTACCTGCTTTAACGCGGGTCATTTCCTAAATCCTCTCGCTCGCCGAATCTCCCCCCATCCATCCTGAATCAGTCCGGAGTGGTGTTGATCGAGATGCCGAGAAGCTTCCGCACAATGATGGAGTCCTCTCTCGACAACCTCACCGGAGTTTTCAGTCGGCGCTTCCTCTTGGGCCTTTTCTTCACGAGCATGTGACCGTGATTCTGCCTGCGCCTGACGACCTTTCCTCTTCCGGTAATCTTAAACCGATCCTTGGCGCCGGAATGTATTTTCATCTTAGGCATGATATCAGTCCTTACAGAAACCAACGAGGGCGCGGGGCCCTCGTATGAGTAGCTCCTCTTCTCTGTCCCGCCCTAGACAGTCTCACCGGCCGGCGTTTTTTCTTTATCGACAGGTTCCGCCGGCGTCTTGACGTCTTCGGTCTTTATCTCACCGGTCTTGCCTTTTTTTCGGGTGTCTTTTGCTTCCTCTTCAGATTCCTTCTCGGCACGAATCCTTAGAGCTTTCTTCCTGATTTCCTCTCTGAGAGGAGCAACCAGGCAGTGCATGTCCCGACCTTCTTTCTTCGGATGCGCCTCCATCTTACCAAGGTCCTTGATCTGGTCGTAGGCCCGGAAGATCAGGCGTTCCGCAACCTCGGGATGGGCGTGCTCCCGTCCTCGAAACATAACTGTCAATTTGACTTTATTGCCCTGACCTAAAAACTTCACAGCCCGCCTGATGCGGACGTCGAAGTCATGAACGCCGATCTTCGGGCGGAACTTGCATTCTTTGACCTCAACCTTTGTCTGCGTCTTTCTGGACTCCCGTTTCTTCTTTTTCTCGTCGTACATGTACTTGCCGAAGTCCAGAACTCTGCAAACCGGCGGCGACTCGGTGGGCGCCACCTCCACAAGGTCAAGACCTTCGTCCATGGCCATTCTGGTGGCTTCACGCGTGTCCATAACGCCGAGCTGTTCGCCCTTGCTGCTTATCACGCGGACCTGTCTGGCCCGAATGAACCTATTGATTCGTATTCGCGGCTCATATTTTCTAGGCCGCCTGCTTCGCCGTATGATTGGCCTCCTTGCGCCGCAGTAGCGGCGGATTAAAGAATGTATCAAAGTGCCCGTCGATAGTCAACCGACGCGCGAAATAAGCAAGCCTGGTGGGCACGATAGGAATTGAACCTACGACCTCTACCTTGTCAAGGTAGCGCTCTAACCAACTGAGCTACGCGCCCATGCTATAAGTAGTATCGCAACGCGTTTGGTTTCTTTTATTGGAGGCGACGACCGGATTCGAACCGGTGATCAGGGTTTTGCAGACCCGTGCCTTACCACTTGGCTACGTCGCCCTGAGCGGGAAACGGGACTCGAACCCGCGACATTCAGCTTGGGAAGCTGACGCTCTACCAACTGAGCTATTCCCGCACGTATGCACACGCTGCTCCCAGCCCACCATAAATATATACCTTAGAGCCGGATGAAAATCAACAGTGCCATAGGCATCCTGAGCGCCATGGGCATCCTGCCCATGATTCTTCATCTCATATCTAGCCGTGGTGCCATGGGCATCCTGCCCATGATTCTTCATCTCATACCTTGCTATCCTGCTCTTGACTCACTCCCCCCGGCAACACAACTCCCCCTGACACAATAAACTTCAATGCATCCTCCGGAGTCAGATCGAGCTCCAGCGTATCTGCCTGATCGGCGATGATAATGAATCCGCTCGTAGGGTTCGGGCTTGTGGGTATAAAAACAGCAATGCGCTCGCCTTCGACACCTTTCAGAAAGCTCTCAGTAAGCCGCCGACTGACGAATCCAATGCTGTGGACACCCTTCCGAGGGTACTCGATAGCGACCACCTTGTCGAAATGCTCCGCTCCCACCAGGCTCACGCTCTCAATTATGCCTTTCACGAACGTGTAGACCTTGTTGGCGAAGGGAACGTTGGTGAAGAACACATCGACGAGGCCAAGAACATATCTGCCTGCCACATTTCTTGTGAGCATACCGAGTCCGGTGATCGCAATAAGCACGATAAGTATCGCCAGAAAGCCGACGCTGAACTTCAATATGGGGGGGAGTTCGCCGCCGTCAAGCACTGTCCTCTGAAAAAGGTAGAAGGCGCGTTGAACGATGACCCCGTCGACCCACTTGGCGAGAGTGGCAATAACCCAGATAGTGGCGGCTGTCGGCAGAAGAGCCAGAACGCCGGTCGTGAAATAGCGTCTTAACGTCGTACCCAATAGTAACCCCCGTCGGATGCAATCAAATCTAATATCGATCCGCGTGGGGAGAATCTGCACATTACCTTGAAAGAACTCTGGGGAAGCGGTGGATTGAAGGGGCTTCTCGGGAGAGAATCAGAATAGAGACACAATCCACTCGCCGAGTTTCAGCGCTGCAAGCAATATCGAAAAAAACATCAGGCTGGACAATATCCCGGTAATGACCGCGAGTGGGTACCTAAAAACCGGATTCAATTTATTGCTCGCGTACATTGCCGTCTATTGTATCATCTGAAACCTGTTCGTGCTCCCTGAGGAGTCGGAATCCCCAAGGCGGAGGGGGGATTGGGATCTCGGATGCGAGAAGCTCCCTGGTTGCGTCTATCTCCCGCACGACCGCTGCCTGGAACGATTCAAGCGAGCTTGTGGCATGCGCGGTTTCAAAATCAGAAAGAGCTTCCTCCAGGTGTCCCTGCACCCGATGGACCATGCCGAGATTATACCAGCCGTCCGAAAATCCCGGCTCCTCCTCCACCACTCGAACAAACAACTGCTCCGCTTCGGCAAGATTGCCCTGGCGGGCCAGTGTAAGGCCCAGCATATTGCGAGCCGCGACATTGTACGGGCGATCCATCACCAACGCGCGGAATGTGCTTTCGGCGTAAGCGAGGTCCTCCGGACGGCCCCGACTGAGAGCATCCATACCCTCCATGAACAGCCGTCCCGCTAGTGCTTCCTGCCAGTCCCAGCCACCCTCGCCGAGAACGATCTGCTCGACATGCGCGACCGCGTCGGAGTAGCGCTCGTTATCAGGCTCCTGCCCCGCGGCCTTCTTGTATGCAACGAGAGCCCTTGTGTATTCGGCGCGGCTCTCCTCGACCACTCCCAGGCTGAACCATGACACAGTCATTTCCGGATCAAGATTGCAGGCCTTCTGGAAATTGATGGCCGCTTCCTCGGTAAGGCCCCTGTGCGCATCAGCTAGCCCTAAAATGTGATAAGAGAGAGCAACCTCCGGATCAGCTCGTACGACCGATCCCGCGAGAACCGCCGCTCTCGTGTAGTCTCCCTGGATTATCAGCGAATAGGCTTCCTCCAACTGAGCCTCATGCGCGCCTCCGTAGTTGGTCAACAGACGGTTTGCTATGCTGGATGGATTCCAGGTCGCCTTAAGGCCAATTGAAAAGCCGAGGAAAAGGACGAGCACAATGGGGATCATCCTGATAGCTATTCTGAAATCCTCGGATAGGCGAAATTTTCTGTTGCGCGGTGGTTTCCCCTCGTTTCGGGATTCATGGCTGGTCCGGGTTTTCTGAGGGCTATCCTGCACTCGGTCACTCCGCCTATTCTCCCAGAAGGAGAGGTATTACTCCTCGATTGATGTTGTTGATCTGGCTCGCGACAAGGATCTGGCTCTGGAGCTTGTTCATGGCGCTCGCCTGATTAAGCACTTCCTCAGCGATGTTTGCGTCCTGGATGAGACTCAGCGCACTCTGTGTATCGATCCGAGTCCGCGCGAGAGAGCTAATTGCCGATTCGAGGCGATTCTGTGATGCGCCGAGTTCGGTTCGAACGCCAAGGACGCTGTCAAGTGCCGAACTCGCTGTCGATATCGCGTTCTCAGCGCCCTCCTGAGTAGTTACATCGATTTTATTCAGTCCCAGCGATTCAGATGACATCTCCGGGAAATTAACGCTCATCTGGCTGTCCGCGTTGGGACCGATCTGGAACGTCTCCGTATCGCCGTCGAATAGTGTCTTGGAGTTGAACTGAGCGGATGAGAGCGTGTAATCGATATTCTCCGTGAGCGCGTTGATTTCACCCTGGATTGCCGCCCGGTCGGCATCGTTCAACGTGCTGTTCGCTGCCTGAACGCTTAGCTCCCTGATGCGTTGGGTGTCCTCCGTGACACTGGACAAGTAGCCTTCGGCGGTCTGAATGAGGCTGATTCCCATCTGGGCGTTTCTTTCAGCCATTGCAAGACCACGCTGTTGAGATTCGAGACGGGAGGCGATCGCCAGTCCCGCCGCATCATCCGATGCGCTGTTGATTCTCCTGCCGGTTGAGAGTCGTTCGAATGCCTGGGCGAGCTCGAGATTGGTCTGGTTCATCTCGTTGACAAGCAGGTTCCCGAGCAAGCCGGAGATTGAGTTGATTGTCATGAGTCCTGTCCTCCGTGACTGTTTAGAATTGACCTTCCCTGGTTCTCCTTGAGATCGAGCTGCCGTACCCTTACAGACATCACTCGATTTAGTCATATTAGTATCCAATATCGACCCACTTTAGTAAAGAAATCTTGCCGATTTATGTCCTAGAATATAATATAGAGTATATGGCAGATCCACAGATGGAACCGAACCTTCCTGAAGACGATCTTGCTGCGATCACTCGCAAGGAAAAGATGGCGCTGCTTGTTTTTTTCCTGATTGCGCTTGTGTACGCAGGTGTGCAGATTTACCTTCGAAACCAAACATCCGTCGACCTGGGTGACGATATCAATCTTCCGGTTCCGGGAGTTGTCGTTCAGGTCGAGGGAGCGGTCGGAGCGCCTGGAATGGTTTCGCTCCTCGAGGGAGCAATCGTAATGGAAGCAATCGAGGCGGCGGGCGGGTTTCTCCCCACGGCTGATCGGGGGGCGGTGGATATTGCCAGGGTCCTGGAGGATGGTGAGCGGGTATTTATCCCTTACCTTGATGAATCGGGCACACAGAACGGTGGGAACGGGGAACCGGACCTGACGCTGAGACGGGTCCCTCCTTCCGGCCCGGATGACGACGAAGGAGATTCGACCCGGCACGGGCCGGTCAATATCAACACAGCGAGCAAATCCCAACTTAAGTCACTGCCGGGCATCGGCGAGGAGCTGGCGTCCAGGATTATCGAGTATCGCAATACACACGGGCCGTTTCAGTCGATCGGAGATCTGACGAAGGTCGAGGGTATAGGGGAGGGACGGCTTGGGGAGATTCGGCACTTGATAACCGTGGGGAACTGACCGGGTCCATTTCTGACAATCTCGTTCACTCTTGATATAATCCCGTCGTTATGGCTGCAAGCAGCCGGTGTCCATATTGTGGAGGGGGATCGAAGCGTATCCGGGCCAGGGTGGTCCGGGAGCCTTCGCATCTGGCTTTCGGCTATGGTGAAAGGCGCTTCCAATGCCGAGATTGCGACTCGGAATTCTGCGTACGTTACTCCATCCCTCCCAAAGGTATGAAAGGCGGAGCACCTGATCCGCACCCGGGAATCCTGAAAGTTCCTCTCACTTCGGGTGTACGGGGATTGGCGAGTCCGGTTGCCCTGACCGCTTCGTGCCGAACGGCGAGCGCTTCCACTGGAAGTGAAACGGATGTTACAGCAGGGATGCAGGAGGGATCGGTCGAATGAGGCAGTGGCTCGTCATGATGGTAACGAATTGGCTTCAGCGCCTGCTGGGCTCGACCCAGCAGCCCGCGTCGCCGGATGAAGTCGAGGCGGAATCCGAAGAAGCCATGCCTCCGTGCCCGATCTGCGGCGAGGAATGGGAGGAGGGTGAGATTTTCTGCTATCACTGTGGCTACCAGCTTTTTGATCAGAAGCTCCCGCTCCATCCGCCGCCTGAGCGCACGGGCGCCCTGACCGATCCGGACGGAAAGCTGGACGAGGCAACACGAGCACGACTGAGCGAACGGTTTTCGAGAATCGGCGAGGATTCGGGCCTGGATTTCGCTGTGCTTGTTCTTCCTGGTGAACTCTCCGCAAGGCTTGGAAAGGGTGCGGAGGATGGTCGGGGCGAGTATTTGGACGGCATGGCTTATTGCCTGTACAACACCTGGCTCGTCGGGAAAGACACAGGATTGAAGGGTCTGCTGCTTGTGGTTGATCCGAAAAGCGAAGATCGCGCTCTTGTCATGGGCAGGAACGGCCCGCAAGTGGAAGGGCTGGAATTTCGGGACTGGTACGAGAAATTCAGCCCCGGCTCCATTGCTGAGGAATTGGAGCACATCGCGGATCGCATGTAGGGGCGCGGGGCACGCGCCCTTTATCCTATTGCGAATCAGAGACGGGCGCATGCCCTGCGCCCCTACATTGTGAATCAGAGACGGGCGCACGCCCTGCGCCCCTACATTGTGAACCAGAGACGGGCGCACGCCCTGCGCCCCTACGTGCCCTCTTCGACGTTTGTGAAGTGCTCGTTCGCGAACAAAAGCGGGTAGCAGAAAACGAGATCCCGAGGGAACAGAACGCACAGCAGGTCGGAGGTAGCTTCCGGGATGTCGGTCAAGTCTTTCCTGAAACGCTCGAATCCCCGGTAGCCGGTCAGGATTGGCGTCAACACCGACGCCGGAATGTGTAACTCCGCTTTCCCACTTGACGGCTCGATTGTTATCCGGCCGTCATGGATATCAATCACCGCGTCCCCAACCTCGCTTTCGAAAGACAAAGTCCCCGTGTACTTATAGAACCTCGATTCCTGAAGTCGCCTCTGGAGCTTCCCGGTCATCCTGTCGAGCAGCGCAGCCGGATCGATCAACCGCACCATGCCGCCCCATGTGCCTTTCCAGATGTCCTCCGGCGACGTAACCCTCCCACCCCACTGATAGAGCCACCTTCCAACAGGCATATCGGGGTGATGATAGAACCCGAGTTCATCGAGATCGGGGTGCAGGTCGAAAATCCTCAATACCATGTTCCGCAGGGATTCATCCGATGACGCGGCGATCTCCCATACCCTGGCCGGGTCGCTTGCCACAAATGCATACCCGCCCCGGGGGTCCTCGGGAACCAGCCATCGTCCCTGGTTGTTGAACCTGGTCTGGTTCCAGTACCACTCCCAGTGTTTTTCGTTACGGACCTCGCAGCCTGTGAGTGTCCGGTTGTAGCCCCTGTAATGCTTCCTGAACCAGGATATATCCTCCAACTCGGCATCCCGTATTGCGCCGGTCGCCTTCCAGTCTTTTGCGCACGATCTCGGCAAGCTCACATACGGAGTCCTGACGTTCGGGTAAGCGTAGTAGTAGTGGTATTTCTCATAAAATATCGGGATACCCCAGAGAAAGCTCAGAGGTGTGCCCTCGGAAACCATCGTCTCGATCCAGCTCTCCATCAGAAGGTTGCAGAAGCCTTTCTTGCGGTACTTCTCCAGCGTTCCGACCAGACCGATTTCGCCCGATCGGATGATAGAGCCATGCCACTGAAGATCATGTGGAAAAAGGCTGGCGGCGGAAACCAGGAGATCCTCTTCGAGCACGTAGCGATGGAACGACGGGTCGTTTGTGTTGGGGTCAAGCTGGACGAACCTGAGAAAGATATCCCTGGATTCGTCATGCACTGTGGCATTCAGGGCTACGAGCTCATCGAGCCTGTTTTCATCAGCCAGAGAAAGAACTCTTGAAGAATCCATAGATAAACACACTCATCGTGAAGAAAGTCGGGGGGACAATAATCAGACATTATGGGGCCTTAGTCAAGGATGTTTCCCCATCAATAGCGGGATTGGCTTATTTCGGATATAATTTAGAACAAGGGTCGATCTGGGCCCGAGGACGGACAATTGGAATGAGAAGACTGGCGCTGGTTGGCAGTGTTTTGTTACTGCTTATTCTGAGTGCATGCTCAGGCACGCCGTCGTCGAATCCCACCATACCCCAACTGCCTGAAAATGATTTGGCCCCTGCAGCGATGGTCGAAATGATAGCTCCCGGGCACTCCTTGCTCGGGTATTTTTTTGTCACGGTAGACCCGGCCACATCAGAGGTTGCCGCTGTCCCGCTCAGAGGAGCCGCCCAGCATCTTAATGCTTTGAGGTTTGTTGAGCCCCCGTCCGGCGGTTCGACGGTGTCATTCTCTAATGTCTCGGTGGACGGGCAGCTAATCAGCCTGGACATAAGCATCCTCCACCCGCTTGCCGGCCAGCAGCATTACTGCGGTTTCGATGTAAAGGGTATTATCATCGGCAAAGCCGACACGACCGATCCGACCGATCCGTCCCGCTCATGGGGAGCTGGGTCGGATTCTTTGCGCCTACTCAATGCGGACGGCTGGACGAGATGGTGGAATCCGCTCGAGTTCCCCGACAATGGAACAGCCTGGTCGTATCAGGACGGAATCTACGGCACACCGAAAGCACAGTATGCCTACAATTCAACCTTGCTGGGCTACAAGCTGTTCGCTTCGTCGCTGGAGTCGGACGAGGAAGATCTTTTGCATCTGCTGGACTATCCCAAGGAACATCCCAAGGGCCGGGCCACGTTCCACGCAGGAACCCAATTGACCAGACACTACGATATCTGGTTCCCGGACAACGGCTCCGGCGGGCCCCAGATTATTTTCAACTATGCGATTGATGCTTGCCACGGATTCCCGCCGGATTATCAGCCCGGCGAGTTTATCGAGGTCCCCGGTGGTTTCCCGCCCGAGGCCAACCAGCTTGAGCCGTTCTTTGTCGGCGCTGAGGTAACCGAGAACACGCTCTACTTGACTAGTTTGGGGTGCGTGGGTGGAAGTTTGCGGCTTCATATCAAGCTTTCCGACTGGCAGGCGCTGATCAAGGAAACCCCTGTCAGCGAGCAGGTTCAGTCGATCGAGATTACATCCCCGTTGCTGTTCAACGGCACTCGGGAGCCGGTGCTAGTCGCTGACTTGACCGACAGCGAGGGCTATGCGATCTACGAGATCATCCTCGAAGGGTTGACGCCTGACTCCCTGCTCGATCAGCAGGTATTGGTGACGGTTTGCTCCAGCGATGGGGATTATCAGCCCGAAAAGACCCTCTATACCGGCTCGGCGCCGCTTTCAAGCTACTACGTGATTCCAGTGTCGGTGGATGATATCGGTCCCCCGTCCGGCGCCGGTTTCGCTCTCAACCCTCTTGCGCCCTGGCCAAAGCCTGGAGGAAACAGCCACAACTCGAACACTTCGATCATTGTCGGACCCTCGGACCCCCATGTCGCATGGCAGAGGTCGGGGCTTTCTCACGACACAAGTCCCCTTGTTGATCCTGAGGGCAGAGTATTTGTGTATGAAGAGGGGCCGGGTGAAGGTATCACTCTGCTGGTCATCGGGTCGGATGGTCTCCCGCTGGCTGAGATGGAGTTCCCGGAGTTCGACCCGGACGGAGACCCGATTATGGTGGGCTGTTCCCTGATGTGGATCGATGTCGAGAGCAATGTATACAGGCTGTACCAGAACGGTGATTTAGCGTTTACGTATCAGCCGATTCCAGGCGGCTATGAGGCTTACGATCTGCTCAACATCGATGACGGGCGGGCGTTTATCCACGGGCCGAGCGGCATTCAGGCGTTCAACTCCCACGGCGCAAATCTATGGTATTACTTCTCCGACGACATCGTCATGTTCATAGGGCCATCAGCAGTAACCGGCCAGGGGCTTATCGTGCTCGGAAAGGTGGATATTGACGGATCGCCGTTCATCACCGATTTCCTGGCGTTCAATCCGGCAAACGGGAAGGTCATGTGGACACATACCCCGGACTTCTCAGTCGGAATAGCCAATGGCGCCGCCGCCGATCCTCTCACCGGCAATGTCTACTATGCTATCGCCAACTACATTGCCGCTATCGATGGCGACGGCAATGCCCTTTGGCACCGTGAATTTGCCCATACCGTAAGGGAAACCATTGCAATCGGGCCGGATGGCACTGTCTATACGGCGGAGACTCTGTACGGCGGAACCGGGGAAGAGCCTCCCTGGTATGTCATGGCGTTGAGTCCCGACAACGATGAGCTTTGGTCATATCCTTGCGAAAAACCCGTATTCGCAGGCCCCATCGTTGACTCCGTCGGATTCCTCTATTTTGTCAATTACCTGGTCGGTTCCAACGAGATCGAGGTCCGATGTTTGTATCCTAGTGGTGATCTCCGATGGGTAAGGGTTTTGTCGGGTTCGCCTGCATACCTGACGTTCGGGCCACCGGAAAGCGTGCTGGTCGGGTTCTACGAGACTCAGGGCACCACATCGATAGTCTGCCTGAAAGATTAGCCGTCTTCAAAGATCCGGGAAAATGTAGGGGCGCGCGCCGCGTGCCCTTTGGATTATTTATGTCGATGGTGGGCGCACAACCGTTGGGCGCACAGCCATGGGGCGCACAGCCGTGCGCCCCTACTCGCCGGTTGAGCATGATCCCGCGCCCGGACAGGAATCGCATGCCTGGCTCCTGCCCGAAAGGGCTCGATAATACCTTCGACCTGCAGAGACAAGCGCAACCAGGACAACTATCCCGACTATCACGTTTTCCCAAATCATCGTTTACACTCCCCATCCCGCGACAGTGCCCACTTGGTAAACCAACGTGGTTATGATCCACGCGAGCAGCGTCAGACCGCCGTGCTGCAAAAGCGCCCACTTCCAGCTTCCCGTCTCCGCCCGGGCAACGGCGACAGTCGCCACGCACGGAAACCCGATCAGGCAGAACAGCATAATGCAGAACCCGATAAGCGGAGTGTAATTCTCCTGGAGCTTCTCTCGAAGTGTTAAGGAGCCCTCGTCCACATCTCCGACAGAAAAAACGATCCCCATTTGCGCGACAAAAACCTCTTTTGCAGCCATCGCGCCGATCAGCGCAGACCCGATCCGCCAGTCGAAACCCATCGGGTGAAGAACCGGCGTCAGCCAGTGAGCGATACGCCCCACCGCCGAGTTAGTGAGCTTTTGCTCACTTAACTTGCTGGTTAATTGTGCTTTTCCATCAATGTAAGGTGTATAGATATCATCCAGGTAGCAGGAAGCGGCGTCGAAAACATCCGGATCCCGTTCCTCCAGTTTGGCAAGTCTCCTCTCAAGGTCGTTTCGGATCAGAACGTAATCCGGCGTGCCTTCGATAAGCTCTTCTTCTATGACAATCTCCTCGAAACCGCTTCTGGCGCTCTGGATTTCAACCGTCATGGTGAGGATTGAGTTCGAAGTTTCGGTTTCCATAGCCTCCAGGTCGATTTCACCCTCGGCGAACCTTTCCAGGACAACAACCTGGCCTTCCGAATCCGCCACCGATCCCATCCCGGCGATCAAATCCTGAACTTCGGAATGAAGATTGGCCCTAAGCGATGCAAACTCGGACTCGAAGTGCTCCAGTCGTTCCTCAGAGAGTTTCGGGAAGCTGGTCGCAAACCAAAGGATGATTGAAATCGCGAGAATAATCGTCCCTGCTTTTCTCAAGTACATAAATCCGCGCTCCCAGGCATGTATGAGAAGCCCCTGCAGGGTCGGCACGCGGAATGGAGGAAGCTCCATTACAAACGGGGTGGACTCGCCGCGGAAAACTGTTCCCCTGAGCAGCCTGATGAGGATCACTCCAAGCACGATCCCGATAACATAGATCAGCCACAGCATGGGGCCATGAAGCCTCGACGGGAAGAACGCAGGGATAATCAGCGCATAGATCGGCAGCCTCGCGCCGCAGCTCATGAGCGGCAGGATCAGGATCATTACAAGGCGATCGCGCCTGTTTTCGAGGATTCGCGTACCCATGATCGCCGGCACGGTGCATCCGAACCCTATCAGCATCGGTATGAAGCTCTTCCCGTGCAGACCGATCCTGTGCATCATGCGGTCCATGATAAACGCGGCCCTGGCCATGTAGCCGGAATCCTCAAGGAGCGCGATTCCCAGGAAAAGGAGCAGGATATTCGGAAGAAACACGATCACTCCGCCAACACCACCGATAACTCCGTCAACTATCAGCGACAGCAATGGGCTATCATCCCCCCCGGGCCAGAAGAGAGCGACAGAGGTCCCCAGCCATCCGAAAAAGGTCTCAAGCCAGCTCATGATCGGATCGCCCAAACGAAAGGTAAGCGTGAAGACCAAATACATCCCAACGAGAAATATAGGGATTCCGAAAAGTGGGTGGATGAGGATGTTGTCGAGGGAGTCTGAGATATTGTGCCGACTCTCGACTGTGTGCCTCACCGCCTCCGAGCACGCACCCGAGATGATTCCATAGCGCGCCTCGGCGACAAGTATCTCCGGCGACCCGGGATAAAGCTGCGAAAGCCTTCTGTGAGCCTCCTTTAGCGCCGTCGATACCCCACCTGGGAGTCCACCCGCTCTCTCGAACTGTTGGAGAACACTCGGATCGTTCTCCAGGAGTTTAAGGGCGATCCATCTGGACGGCACATTCTCTATTGGGGACGATTCGGTTGAATCGAGAGCGTGCTGGATTCTGTCGATTTCCCCGTCCAGGTCACGCCCATAACT
>CBDUXL010000026.1:0-18925 GCA_965371155.1 uncultured bacterium
CCGCCAATAAAAATGGTGGAAAGAAGAAAGGAATCAGCCGATTTGCGTAGAGCGGAGCGCCGCAAAACTGCCAGGGATTCCAGTGCGGCACTCGACCTTCCTTCAGGCATTCCTGTGCGTACTCGAACCATGGGCCGTACTCGAGGACCGGATCGTAGATGCTTGCCTTGTTTTCCAGTAGGTCGACACCGCGCGCCCACGGGTGGATGCTCTTCCACGTATCCGGCATCAATGCCTGCCCGCCGAGGGTGAACGGCCACATCATGACAATCACGAAAAGAACGACTGTCAAAAGAGCAAACCACTCACGCCGGAAACGCACGGTGGTCGGTCCGGATGATTCAGATATTAACGGGGAGTTTTCGTTTCCGGAGACCATCACCCCTGGTCACCCGGCGTGTTTGAGCACGCGGCGCACGAGATCCTCGGCAGCGGTGTCCTCGCCCAGGGTCGCTCGCGCCCGTCTTACCCGATCGCGCGCATCGACTCGATTGTATCCGAGCCCGACCAGTGCCTCCACCGCCTCGGCAAATTCGCGTCCACCGCCCTCAATGTCTTCAAATGAAATCCCACCGGCGACACCTTCACCCGCAGGTCCCCTCCATTTCAACATTAGCTCCTCGGCGAAACGGTCTTTCAGATCGAGCACGATTCGTCCCGCGGTTTTCGCGCCCACCCCCTGAACCTGCTGCAGAACCGCCGAATCGCCCGCCGCGATAGCCTGCACGATACGGTCGCGCGGGAGATCGAGTATGGCAATCGCCGTTTTCCCGCCGATCCCGCTTGTTTTCAATAGCGCCTCGAACAGATCCCTCTCCGATGCGCTCCCGAAACCGAAAAGAGTTTGCGATTCTTCCTTGACCAAAAAGGCGGTATAAAGTCTCGCTGTCCCGCCGATGGGCGGCAACTCGTGCGATGTTCGGGTCGCGACATTGATCGACAGCCCGAGCCCGACGCCATCGGGCTTGATGACGACATGCCCGTCCGATTTTTCGGTTATTTCACCTTCGACAAAAGCGTACATTTCAAATCCACCGAGTTAACCGACCGCCGCCTCTTCCGGCGCGTTTCTCATGTGAGCGTGCGTGAGAGCCACCGCGAGCGCATCCGCCACGTCCGGCGGCTTCGGAATTTCGTCAAGGTCGTAGAGCGCCGCGACCATCTTCTGGACCTGGCGCTTGTCCGCACGCCCGTTTCCAACTATCGCGCGTTTGATCTGAAGCGGCGCATACTGCCGCGTGCTGAGTCCCTTTTCGGACGCAAGCACGATCGCCGCACCCATGACCATCGCGACATCGATCGCGGTCGAGACGTTCTTGTGAAAATACACCCGCTCCACCGCGCATTCCTCAGGCTTGAATTCATCGATGATCTGTTCCAGCTCACGAACGATCTCATGCAGCCTGGTGGGAATCGGCGTTTTAGCTTTGGTTTTAATCAGGCCGTACTCGACCGCCCTGGGTGCGCGACCATCGTAGTCAATAACGGCGTACCCACACTTGGCCAGCCCCGGGTCGATACCCAGTATGCGCACCATCTCAGGCACGTGTGCATTCTCCCACAGTCACTCCGGAGGGTCAATCGGCGGAGGATGCCTTTCCCCACCGAGATAATTTGCCCGCCCTTTCCATCGCAGCGTTAATCCCCCTCGACGCTCTCAACGGACACAGTCGAACGTCGTCTTCTTGAAACCACAGCCCCGATAATCCACCCGATAACCAAACCCAGCCATGCTGAGTGCTGGACAAGCCAGTCGAGGAAAATCCCCTCGGCTGCGATCATGCCCTGCAAACCCGCCGGAGTTCTTCCGGTCTGCCCGTACGACCACAGCTCACCGCCGTACAAGGAAACACCAAACCCTATCCCAAGGCCGAGAATCGCGCCTTTCGTGTGAAGGGAAACATTCGAGGTCATCATGAACGAACAAAGAAGAGCGCACGCAATCGCTCCGAATATCTGCCATCCGATCAGCGCGCCGGGGGTCGCGAAATACCAGAAGTTCAGGTTCAAACCCCAGAAAAGCCCGACCGCTCGCCCGACAATAGCGCCAATAATCAACCAAATGGGATGGAAACGTCGACGGGAAAGGTCGAATCGAATTTTGCTCTTCATTTCAGACTACCAGTTGGCCCGTACCATAATAAGCTTCTACGCAAAGGAACATCAATGTTCACTCCGGGATCGTTCATTCAGCCGTTCTGCGGTAAACGATCTTAGATTCGCCCTGGTTAGCCTCACTTTGACCATCCTTCCGCAATCATCCGGGTCACCGGGAAGCAACACGACCTCGCCCTCGCGCGTGCGTCCGCTTATAAAGTTGCTGCCTTTCGCGGATCTTCCGGTCGCGGGACCCTCGATGAGAACCACCCTTTCCTGACCCACATGCGCCCGAGCGCGTTCAAGCGTGATGTTGTTCTGGAGGTCAATGAGCATTTGCAGCCTGCGTTTCTTTTCCTCGCGAGGGACCGGATCGGCCCATTTCTCCGCGGGAGTCCCGGCCCGCGACGAGTACAGGAACGTGAAAGCGGCATCGAATCCAATATCTCGAACCATCTCAAGTGTACGCTCGAATGCCGCCTCGTCCTCGCCCGGGAAGCCGACAATCAGGTCGGTTGTGAGCCGCATATCGGGAATTTTTTCACGTACGCGACTTATCAAGTCGCGATATTGTGTCGAGGTGTATCCCCGGGCCATGCGTCTGAGGACCTCATCGTCGCCGGCCTGGAGTGGAAAATGGAATCCTCTCGAGAATGACGGATGGCTCGCGACCACATCTATCAGTTCATTGGTAACATCCCTTGGGTGGCTTGTCAGAAACTTGAACCAGATGCCTCGACCCCCGAATCTGTCTCGCACGTCGGCAAGCAGCTTGAAAAAACCGTACCCGGGGGATATGTCGCTCCACTCCATGGGGATGTCGTCCGGTTTCGATTCGATGTCGCGACCGTAAGCGCAGACGTTCTGGCCCAGAAATGTGATCGATCGGATTCCACTGAGGGTCAGGCTCTCAATTTCACGAAAAATCTCATCCGGCGATTTGCTTCTGATCGTGTCTCCACGAGCGGCCGGCACGATGCAATAGGTGCACCGATTGGCGCATCCGCGCACTATCGGGACGAATCTTTCAAACCGCTCTTCCGGCCTGGGCAAGGGCACGGTCTTATCGAGCGAAACACTCCTCGCCAGTTCGGGCCATGATGCGAGAATTCGGTCCTCGAAAGTGTTCAGCTCCCTCGCGGGGAGAACGAGCCTTACCTGGGGGAAGCGACGTTTGATCTCATCTCCGCGGACGGTCGCCATGCAACCGACAAACGCGATCCCGCTGCCGCTGGAGATGCCTGCGCGTTCCCGGAACTCGGCTCTTTTCCGCATAACGGCGCCCAGATAGCTTATCGCTTTCTCTTCAGCCTTGGCTCTGACGCTGCAAGTGTTGATGACGAGGATATCCGATAATTCCTCCGATTCACTTCGAAGGCATCCCAGGTTCTCCAGCACGTTGGAGTACATCAGGCTGTCGGCGACATTCATCTGGCAGCCGAACGTTCGGATGAAATAGGTGATGGGTCCCGAATTCTGATTTGGCGTCCGGTTCGTCATGGAGTACGCAGGAATGCAACGGAAGTATAGCCCACAATGTCGGCTTCGAGAAATATCGCCGAAGACATTGTCGACATCTTGAATTGTGCTTTCCAGAGACTCCCCGGTTCTCTATAATGTGCTGCCGGCTCCGAAACGGCCGCTCTTGTCGGGTCTGGCCTGGAGAGTAGCCGGAGTCCTTCTTTACGGAAGAAATCCCGTGGTAGAAGCCACACCAAGAGCAAGGTTGCACCCAAGGATGAGAGTAGCGCTGATAACCGGCGACAGCGCGGGTCACATCCTTTTGCTTAACCACGTTCGGCCGCATGGCAGCTACTGGGTTCTGCCCGGAGGAGGGGTCGAGTCGGGCGAAACGATTGAGTCCGCACTCGAGCGCGAAGTGAGGGAGGAACTTGGCGTAGGTCTGAGAGTGCACAAGTTGGTTGCTGTTGGTGAGTTGATAACATCCGAGCGGCATGTTGTCGACTTTTTCCTCACCGGCACACTGGACTCCGGCGACGGATTCAGAATTCAGCACGATGAAGGGATCGCCGATGCTCGATGGATGCACCCGTCTGAATTTGAGGGAATTCCGGTCCTACCCAGGGAGATCATTCCGGTGCTGAGACGAGCTGCCGCTTGGAATCTGGTGGGGGTGGAGTATCTTGCACAGTATGCCCATATTGTGGAATAATAGACAGAAGGCAAGAATTGGCAAGTATAAGCTCTACGCATTAGATTGTACAAGAAGGGCGATTGTCAAAGGATTCCTGCAAACATGACAAGTGAAGAATCCACATTTCCACAGCGTTTCCCACAGGGATTTGGGAAGCAGTTGGCGGTCGCGTTGTTCGAGCCTGAGATACCATTAAATGCAGGAAGTGTTGCGCGCACATGTGCATGCACGGACGTCCCTCTGCATCTGGTGGGAACACTGGGTTTCCGGCTGGATGACCGGCTTGCCCGTCGTGCCGGCCTGGACTACTGGGAGCATGCCGAAGTGGCTATACATCGAACCTGGGATGAGTTTAAGGAAGCCATAGGGAATCGGAGGATGTGGCTGTTCTCGACCAAAGGTCCCGGAATCCTGTGGGACGCCGACTTTCAGCCTGGAGATGTTCTGGTGTTCGGTTCTGAGCGCAGCGGCCTCCCTGCCAGGATTCTGGACACAAGACCGGGGCATGTCCTATCCATTCCGATGGTTCCGGCAAGGAGAAGCCTGAATCTGTCCAATGCGGTTGCGGTGGCGCTATACGAGGCATTGAGGAAAATCAGCGAACACTCGTTTCGAGACTTGTAGTTTTATCTTTATCATATCTCCCTTTGCGGGGTTGATTTTCAACGTTTCGTCTCGTAAAATCTTTAATGTACAAGGGACGGGCGGCAAATCTGTTGCCCGGAAGGAGTTTTGAATCTTCGGAGGTATCCCGATCCACTCCAGTGCAATACACGCGAGAGTTTTGCGTTTTAAGATAAATGAACATACGATATCTCGCATCTCGCCCGCTGACCGGTTCCGCTTGAGTCAGTGCGGTAAGGAGGCTCTCATGTACATTCCAAGAACCGGCATTTGGAGCCTGCTGGTTACCAGTCTGTTACTCACATTCGGCCTGGGATGCGCCGGTGGCGGCGCTGTCAGCCCAACACTCCCGCAGGAAGGGTCCACACCTGTTGTGACCCAGTCCAATCCGGACACGACGCCCTTTGCGTCGACCGAAGGATATGAGCTCTGGGGCGTTTTCTACATGGTGGTTGATGAGAGCGATCTCACCATCAAGATTATCCCAAATCGAACAACCGAATTGCACTGGGACGTCACCTGGGTGACCGATATCTGGCCCGAATGCGTGAAAGCCGAGGTAGAAGGTTACGACCCGAACACCAGGACGTTCTGGATTAAGCTCTACACACAAAACCCGACTTTCAAGATGGGTTACGATGTCCGATTCGCAATTGATCTTGACGGGACGGGCGAATACGACATGCTTGATCCCGACAACTACACCAAATTGTTCGATGGGGAAGGATTGCCGAATCCATTCCGCGCGCTCGCGAAAGAGCAGCCGAACCGTACTTTCATGCCCAAGGCGAACCACGTCACCACCTTTATGCTGTATATCTCCGAAGATCACTCTCCGGTAGCATATATTCCTTTCATAATCGAGGCGAGCCACCCCAACCGCTGCCTCGAGCCATATATGATTACCGACATCGAGGTGGACGGAGAGTTTCCGCCGGGCGGCGGCGGATCGGTCACGATTGATTTGGTGGTTTGGGACAGCCAGGACGATCACGGTGAAGTGTATCTTCGCACCAGCGGGATATTCACTGTGGACGACATCCTCATGACCCCCGGCCCCTCCGTTGGAAACCATGGCAAGGGGTACACGGCCACATTCTCCAACACCATCGGCGGAGGTAGCGGCCTTGTGAAGATCCTGATCGAGGCTTATACAGCCGACACCGACCTGGAACCTTACCCGATGAACGACTATGCCCCGATCTTCGCTGATCCCGGCGGTGAAAGCGCGATTGCAGGCGATGTTTTCGACGCTCTGAACAAGCTTCCCGGGAATACGGCGGTGGTCACAATACACAACACGGGTGGCGGCGCCGATCCATTGCCGTACACGATTACCGACGGCACCTACTTCGTTCCCGTTCTGGCAGGCAACTACGCTGTCGACGCGGTCCACAACTTGTACCAGAAGCAGGACACTCTTTATGACGTTATCGTCCCGCCGGAAACCACCGTGCTCGTCTGCTTCGGACTTGCCCCGAAATGGCTCGCCGGCGCCGGCGAAGGTCTTGCGACCATCTCCGGCGTGGTCCGCAATTCAACGGACGGTGAACCCATCTTCGCTGCAGGCGTTACGCTGGACGGCGGCCCGGAGCTCGGCGGCGTCATTCAGGCGAGAAACACCGACCTGCGCGGCCATTACTGCTTCTACGCCGTTCCCACCGAGCAACAGGACAACTGGACGGTGCACTGCTTCCATTCCGACTACCTCCCCAAGGACTACGAAAATGTTCCCAGCGCCAAGAACATGTCAACGCCCCAGATCGATTTCGACCTTGTCCCGGTGTCGCAGGACTATGTCTGGTTCGAGGACTTCGAGGCCGGCCCGAGCAATGTGGGAACCCAGGAGGACTGGTACTTCGAAAGGGTGGTGACGGACGGTTGGCCGGGAGGATCAGGTGTAACCGACTACCACGATACTCCCACGCCCGGCGACAACTTGTGGCGCGTGATTGACCCATCCAGCCCTCCGATACTCGACACATTCTATGACAACGGCATCTGCACCATCCCACCGGATGACACCAGCGGAGGCTATATGACCGAGGCTTTCGAGGGTCATAAATACCTGTGGTACGGCGAGGATCTGGACGAAACACCGCCGGCCACTCCTCACAGCGGATCCTTCATCGATGAGTGGGACGGCGGTACTATGGGCGGTGGTAGGAGCGCCAACGGGCCCAACGCCTGTGTTGCAAAGACCGGCGCCATTGACCTCTCCGGTTACGACGAGCTGACTTTGACTTTACAGACCTGGTGGGGGATCGAGGCCGTCGACCCATCGATCATGTATGACGCCATGGATATCCTGATCTCAACCGACGGAGTCGCATGGGATCGGTTGGATCGTCTTAACCCACTCGCCGAGCCGATTCCCGACGGCGGCAATGCCGCGAAAGCTTACACGTCGGCAGGTTTCTTCATGGCTCCTGTCTGGGCGCCGATTCTCCTCGACATCTCCGACTATGGTGGAAACTCTGAGGTCTACCTGAGGTTGGACTTCGATACCAGGGACGCTCTCTACAACGGATTCCGAGGCTGGGTTGTTGATGACATGGTCATTTGGCCGTACACGATCGACTAGATGGCCCAACACATCAGAAGCAATTGCCCCCGGGGATCCCGGGGGCTTTTTTCCCTCTCTTTCGGGGACACCTGCATTTCGGGACGAAATGAGGTGTCCCCTGAACTGCAACAAAGCCTACGCGTCAGGAACTATCTGTTCGTATGCCTTCTCGAACGCCTCCAGCGCATCGTCCGTATACAGAACAAACCGAACCTCTTTCAGGGACGTTTCCCCCGCGAGGTGATTTCGCGCCTCCTCGATGCTGATTGCCGCGCAGGCATCGAGTGAAAGCCCTCCGACGCCGGTGCCGATAGCGGGGAACGCCACAGTCTTCAACTCTTTTTCCCTGGCCCTCAGCAGGCTGTTTCGAACGGAATCACGCACGCTTTCCGCAGACGCGGCCTCTCCGAGGTGCATCCCCGCAGCATGAATGACCCATGGAATTCCAGTGGCGCCGCCGGAGGTGATCGCGGCTTCACCAAGCCGTATACGCCCGATTCGGTTGCACTCGCGCTGGATCGTTCCATCATCGGTCTGACGGATTGCCCCTGCGACCCCGCTTCCAAGCTGCAGATCGGTGTTTGCCGCGTTCACGATAGCGTGCGTGTCCTGCGCGACTATGTCCCCTTTGATGACGGTGATTTTCTCTCTGAGATTGATATCGCATCACTCTCCCGTAGGGAAATGCTCTTCTTTGTTAGCTTGGTGTCTTTGTGGTTACGAACGCCAAGTATAGCGTCGTTTTCTGCGCGGTGTGTACCGGGTTGTAGTGTCAACTAGCGGGATCCTATATCCCGTATATCCTCTGTCTCCCGGATACCATGTCAGCAACTTAAGCACATTGAGAAGCATAGCGATCAGCAACCCTGCGACGAACCCGCCTATGTGCGCCCAGAACGCGACGTTACACGCTCCTTGTGCCGCGAGTCCGCCGGCAAGCTGCAGCAGGAACCAGAGTCCGAGGTAGATCGGAGCGGGGATGTGCAGCGTAAAGATGTAGAACCAGTAACCTGTCAGGGTGGCGATTGTCGCGCGCGGAAACAGGTAGATGTACGCGCCCATCACGCCCGCGATCGCGCCCGACGCTCCAATCGCAGGCATAACCGAGTCTTTTTCAAAAAGCACGTGCAGGATTGCAGCGAACAGACCGCAGACGATGTAGAAGATCGGGAAGACCATCTTGCCCATCCGACATTCCACGTTGTCGCCGAACAGCCAGAGGAACCACACGTTTCCGAGAAGGTGGAAAAGGCCTCCATGAAGAAACATGGACGTAAACAGGGTCACGAACGGCGGCACCCAGTCACTTTGCTCGACGCCGGTAAGCTCGATTTCAAGTCCCTGCAAATCGAAAATGAGTGGCTGACCTGCGGGCAGGAAGAATCTCGCCGGAATGCACCCGTACGCGAAGATGGTCTCGATGTAATGCTCAATTCCTCCAAAATATGACAGGGCGAAAAAGAGAATGTTGAGACCGATCAGGAGAATAATCCAGATCGGTGGGGAGTAAGAAGGGGTGTCATCGGCGTACGGGATCATGGTTTGTAAGAGGATGTAGCCCTGTCGGAACTACTGCAAAACCCAAATTTGCGATTCAGAATAACGTCTCTCTCGGGTTAGTCAACTCCGTTGTCGTTGCCTTGATCTTCGCTCTCAATCACCAAATCAGCCTGGACCTCTTTGATCAGGTCTCGAAGCTCGTCAGGATCGCGCACAGGGGGGAGGCAGTCGTCGTCAACGCAGACGTACGCTACGGCTTCATCCATCGGGATAAGCCCCTTGCGCTCTATAAGCTCCGCATCACGTTCTGGGTCAAGAATCTGAGCGATCTTTCTGGGGTCCCATCCTTCAAGCGCAGCAGAGAGCAGCGCTTGTCCTGCGGGATCATCAACCGAAGCCACAACGGCAATATGGATACACTTCGCGTTGACTACTTTGTACGCGTAGAGCAAATGCTCGGTCGCGATTGAGGATCCTGGAATCAGCATCAAACTGATACTCTCCTCCGGAAGAAACCGTGCAGTGGTGCGTGAGTTCTCGTCCGAGGCAAGCCACCCGTAGTGATGCAACGCTAATGCAAGGTCAGGCATTAAGGGAACGAAGGCTACGTCATACCAATCGTCTTTTCTATCGTGATGGAAGGTTGCCGCGATTGCTCCAGCGTTTTCAAGCAGAGAGGTATTCCCGGTCATTTGGTACATTACGTTATATAAGTGCATCATGTGAATCCGGTCAGCAAGCGCCGTAGAATCTGGTTCATCAAGGGAAACCTTCTGCTCAAGCGCCTCAACAAGCACTGGGGCGACTTCGTCCAGGAAAGCGCCGGTTGTCTGACCAGACGGAAGCGCAATTCCTTTGAGACTCGGCTCCCACATGACAAGCTCGAGCCACATAGAGAGCGCTTGGGCATTTGCCCACACAAGATCCCTTGGTCCAGGGACCGCTCCGTGAAGGGGGTAGATCCCGTCGTCCGGGTAAAGGATTGCGTCCAAAAGAGTCTGATCTTCATGTTGTACAAAGGTCTCTCTGTCATCCAGATAAGGAGGAAACCCACCCCCCAAGCGTCCGTCACCAACCGACACCATACTATAGAGTTCTCTGAACAGATTCTCCGGAGCTACAGGCCAATCGGCGCCCTGTGCGACTGCACACACTGCAACTTGCAGATTGCCTGGAACGTAGAAGCCGTATGGCCACGCGCTAAAAAATGGACCAAAATCGAAACTAAGACCATGGAGCAATTCGGTGTCGGAATATGGGTCAGTCAGAGACGCCCAACTCTCGATCTCAACTTCAAGCCCAGGAATCTCAGTACCGGTAATTAGCTCTTCGAGAGCAGAATACAGGCATAACTCGATTCCCCTGCGCCCCTCGCCTAAACTTTCCTGTGCATGTGCAATTATGTCCTCGATGTTCTCGGGAGATGCAGTCACCAAATATCCACCAGAATAATCGATAGGTCGACCTGGCTCTCTGGTGATACGATCCAACTCCGATCTTCCTTCTGTGCTGTGCGGGATTAAGACCTTCCCGTTGTGTGCGGGGAAATAGGCCAGATCCCAGTCTGCCCAGATATCGATCACCCTGATTGACTCTGAATCCTCAACTGGGGGGCGCAAGGCTATCAGGCTGGGTATAGTGTCAGCGCGCCCTATGAGGGTTTGCCCGGCACTGCCCGAAATGAGCAAACCAAGTGCTGGGTCCTCCCACCAGTTGACTTCCCAAGTTACGAAGTGCTCCTTGATTGCTTCGCCCCAGCCATCAAGTGAGAGAACCTCGGTTTCCAGGTCTTCTGAGTGATAGATGTCGATGTAGTAGCTGACGTAACAGAGGATAGGCTTCCCTGTCAATCGGGATTCCTCGAAAACCTCATCACGTTGGTGAGTCCCGTACCACTCTATTGGGCTGTCTTGTCGCCACCGTGGAACAGGTCGCTCCGTGACCCACTCGAATGCTGGCGAGGCCGAAGCCTGCATGGTTCCGCTGCAGCCAATGAGCATCGGAAAGCCGGTAACAAGGACTACAAGAGTGACGACACGGACGAAGATCCGTAAGCAATGAAAAAACATTTTCGCCTCCCACATGACCTCGGATTTAACATTCCTGTGTAAGCTTACCCCAATAGACCCAAGATTTCATGAGCCGTTAACTAACTGACAAGCAGGATTGGCTTGAGCTTGCACGCGGAATGCATTCTGCCCGAAGATACGACGTCGACGGCAAGGTGTAAGTTGCGCGATGTCAGGTTTAGGCGGATATCACAACGGGAGGGGGATCGAGTTGCGACATGCCACTTCCAGAAGAAACAGCAGATGCGCGGGCGCAATTCCAAGAACGACAATAATCGCCATGACGATCCAGAACGCCAATATTCCCAGCGATCCTGCGGCGGTGGTGGTCGGCTCGGAAACAATCGCGTCTTCCGCAGGCAAGCGCATGTACATGTAGACGATTACCCTGAGGTAGTAGTAAACCCCGACCAGGCTCGCGAGCATCGCCAGAATAACCAGGTTCGTCAGACCGCTCTGGACCGCCTCCACGAACATGAAAATCTTCCCCCAGAAACCCGGTGTCGGCGGCAGACCTGAAAGGGAGATCAGCATCAGCGCAAACACAATCGCAAGGAACGGCGATCTGTATCCGACACCCGTGTAGTCCTTCAGCTCGTGACCGCCCTTGTCGCCAGGGAACAGCGCCACGATATGGAAACTCGCGACCAGAACCGGCGCGTATCCAGCAAGGTAGAAAAGCATTCCGCTGGATGCGCCGCCCCGGAACGCAAGCAGGCCGAGGAACATGTAACCGGCGTGCGCGACGGACGAGAATGCGAGCATTCGCTTGATGTTGGTCTGTGCCAATGCCAGCACATTGCCCGCGAGCATTGTTCCCGCAGTCGCGAGCATCAGCGCGGGTGTAATTCCCGATCCAGCGATGCCGGGGAGAATCTCCGGAAGGAAACGAAGCAGAAGCAGAAAGGTCCCGATTTTCGCGAGGGCGGCCATGAGGCCGACGGCGAAATCCGGCGCGCCTTCATACGCGTCGGGGCTCCACGCGAAAAACGGGAGCATTCCGCCCTTGAACATGAGTCCTGCCAGGATCAGGGCAGTGCCGATCTGATAGAAAATTCTACCCCCCGGCGGAATCACGGTCTCGTGAATCCCGAGTGTTCCCGCGCCTGCATAGTAAAGCGCGCAGCCGACAGCGAGGAATCCCGACGCGAACGCGCCGAGGATAAGGTATTTCAGTCCCGCTTCACGCGCCTTTCTCCTGGAGTAGTCGAACGCCGCGAGCGTGTAGAGAGGCAGCGAGAGTATCTCGAGTCCGAGGATAACGGTCACGAGATGCGCGGCGTTGGCCATGACCAGCGCGCCGAATGCCGCAAACAGGATCAATGAGTAGTACTCACCGCTGAAGTGTCTTTTAAGCGCGCCGTGATAACCGAGTAGCAATCCGAGCAGGAGAGTGATGAGGATTATCCATTTGCCAACCACCGCGACCCC
Organism: uncultured bacterium; assembly: GCA_965371155.1. Taxonomy (GTDB): domain Bacteria; phylum JAJVIF01; class JAJVIF01; order JAPKYR01; family JAPKYR01; genus CBDUXL01. The sequence continues at coordinate 12,443 of CBDUXL010000026.1, forward strand.
GTCGCTCATCGACATCTCGCCGAATACAAGCATGCCCTTTTCGGCGATCAACGGCGCCTGCCCGATGTACAGACTGCTCAACAGCGAAATGACGCAGCCCGTGATCGCCAGGCTTCCCAGGGACCGACGGGTATCCTCCTTGAGTGCGGCGTCCAGAAGCACGATAAGGATCGCCGTCGCAAGGAGGATCAGCTCGGGAATCTGGCTGTAAAGCCCCGCAAGGAGGGAGTCGTTCATAGGTCAGCCCCTCCTACGGTTTCAAATTCATCTACTTCTGTGAATTCCGCAAGGCGGTCAGCTTCTTCATCTCGCAGAATCGGCCGGCTGAAATCAGCGGGTAACAACCTGCTGAGATTCTCGCCGTTGATTTCATCAACGTCCGCGACCTGCACGGCCGACTGCATCGTCCGATTGGCAAGAGCCAGCGTTCGCTCCACGCTGGATTCCATCTTTGACGTAATCGTGGGACTGAACAACCCGATATAGATCACCAACGCGACAATCGGCACGAGTACGCACAGCTCGCGAGTATCGATATCCTTCAGTGTCTTATTTTCTTCGTGTTTGATTTCGCCGAGCATCACTCTCTGGAACATCCAGAGCATGTAGATCGCGCCCCAGATAACACCGCTGATGGCGAAAGTGCCGTAAGCGTAATGCTGGGATGTTCCCCCCTCAAAAACGCCCAGTATCACCAGGAACTCCCCGATGAAGTTGCACAGCGGCGGGAGACCGATCGATGCGAAGGTTATCAGCCAGAAGATCGCGCCGAACATCGGCATGACCTTGATCACTCCGCCATAGTCCTTGATCAGGCGCGTGTGACGGCGTTCGTAGAGCATGCCGACCAGGAGAAACAGCGCCCCGGTGGTCAGGCCGTGGCTTATCATCTGAAGAAGTGCCCCCGTGACTCCGTTCTTTGTGAACACAAACAGTCCCAACACGACCAGACCCAGGTGGCTGACGGAGGAGTACGCGACCAGCCGCTTCACATCGTGCTGGACTGTCGCGACCCACGCGCCGTAAATGATTCCGACAATGGCGAGTATGCAGATCAGCGGCGCGAAATAATGCGCGGCATCGGGGAACAGCGGGAGACAGAATCTCAGAAGGCCGTAGGTTCCCATTTTCAGGAGGACCCCGGCGAGTATCACGGAACCGGCGGTGGGCGCGTCGGTGTGAGCATCGGGAAGCCACGTGTGAAGCGGGAATATCGGGACCTTGATCGCGAACGCCAGGAAAAACGCCCAGAACAACCATGACTGGGCGCTGAGCGAGAGCGTGAGCACCGTCGGGTCCTGGTAGAGGTTGATGAGGTCGAACGTGCGATGCTCGGAGATGCTGTAAAGCACGAGGATCGCGACCAGCATCAGCACGCCTCCCACCATTGTAAACAGAATGAATTTCATCGCGCTCTTGATGCGGTCGCCCGAGCCCCAAAGCCCGATGATGAGGTACATCGGGATGAGCATGACCTCCCAGAAGACGTAGAAAAGGATTAGGTCAAGCGCCACAAACACACCAAGGATGCCGGTCTCCAGCGCCAGCAGCGAGAACAGGAACTCGCGGTAATTTTTCTGCACCGAATTGAGCGTGCTCAGGATGGTTATCGGGGTCAGGAAGGCGGTCAGGAGAACCAGGAACAGGCTGATTCCGTCGATGCCGATGAAGTACTCGATCCGGATTCTGTTCCCCATGACGATCCAGGGCGCCCGCTCGATGCACTGCATGGCGTCAGCGTTTGGTGATCCGTCATAGGTCCAGAGAAGCGACAGTGAATAGAGAAAAACAAGTCCGCTCGCCGCAAACGCAATTTGCATCAGCGTGCGGCGATCGTTGCCCCTGATGAAAAACAGGCTGAGCCCGAGAATGACCGGCCCAAAGACAATATATGTAAGGCTCGTTTCCATAACGTTTCACATGCCGGCAAGCAGAACGAGAATCACGATGCCGAGCACGATATAAAGGGCATAGGTTCGAAGGTAACCATTCTGAAGGGGTCTCAGGGAAGTCCCGATCCAGTCGACAGCGCGACCGGTGCCCTCGACCAGCCCATCGTCTATCACATCCTCGTCAAAGTTGCGCCAGAGCACACCGCAGAGCCAATGTCCGGGCCTGATAAATATCGCCTGGTAAGCTTCATCAACCCGGTACTTCTCCCAGAGGATTCGGTACACCCGCTGGTACTTGACTTTCATGGCCTCCGACAACCCCGGCTTCAGGAGGTATATGTATCGAGCGGTCCACCATCCGGCGACGAATATCAGCGCCGAAAGCACCATGAAGAACAGTGGGGGCAGGTGATTTTCATGCCATGGTCGGAATTCGAGCGCGACCTCGGTGCCGTGCGAGAACACGGGATCGAGGAAATTCTTCATGACGTTTGCGCCTTCCGCCGGAATCCCAAGGAAACCCGCGATAATGCTCAGACCCGCTAGGATCCAAAGGACCCAGGTCATGGAAGGTCCGGTTTCGCGTGGGGTGACATCGCTCGGACCTCGGTACTCACCCTCGAAAGTCCTGTAGTACAGACGAAGCATGTAGATCGCGGTCAGAAGTGCGGTGATGTAGCCCATAACTCCGGCGATTTTGTTCCATCCGAAGGCGAACGGAAGCACGAACGCCTCATGGAGGATTGTGTCTTTCGAGAAGAAGGCAGAGAGCAACGGGAAGCCCGCGATTGTCATTGTTGCGATGAAGAATGTCATTCGCGTGGCGGGCATCCAGCGTTTCAGCCCCCCCAGACGTCTCATGTCCTGCTCGTGGTGGGTGCCGATGATTACCGATCCCGCGCCGAGGAACAGGCAGGCCTTGAAAAACGCGTGGGTCATGAGGTGGAAGATCGCGGCGAAGAACGCCCCGACCCCGCAACCGATGAACATGTAGCCGAGTTGGGAGATTGTCGAGTACGCGAGCACCCGTTTTATGTCGGTTTGCGTGAGCGCGATAGTCGCCGCGAGAAGTGCGGTCACCGCGCCGACAATCGCGATCACCGCCATTGTTTCGGGGGACATCAGGAACAGCACATGCGACCGCGCAACCATGTAGACGCCCGCCGTGACCATCGTGGCGGCATGGATCAATGCGCTGACCGGCGTGGGTCCTTCCATCGCGTCGGGAAGCCAAACGTACAGGGGAATCTGCGCGGACTTCCCCGTCGCCCCGATAAAAAGCAGCAGCGTGATCGCGGTGATGAGCGGAAGCAGACCTACCAGGAACTGCGGGTCGTGTTCCGCGAGCCTGAGCACGTTACCGAAAACGTCCTCATACGCAAGTGACCGATCGATGCCGTTCGGTTCGAGCGCCAGCGGACTTACGGCAAGGAGCATCAACCCGACCAGGAATGCGGCATCGCCGATCCTGTTGACAATAAACGCCTTCTTGCCTGCCTGTGTCGGAGCCTTATTCTTGTACCAGAAGCCGATCAACAGATAAGAGCAAAGCCCGACGCCTTCCCAGCCGACGAACATAAGGACGAAGTTGTCGGCGAGAACCAGGAGCAGCATAAAGAAGGTGAACAGGTTGAGGTAGGAGAAATAGCGCGAGTAGTCCGGGTCGTCGGCCATGTAGCCGGTTGAGTACAGATGGATCAATCCGGCCACGCCGCTGACGGTAAGGACCATCAACAGGGAAAGCTGGTCGACCTGAAGGCCGAACGGGATATTTATCGCGCTGCCGACAATCCAGTTCCCATAAATCATGCGTACGGGATGTTCCAGACCCTGGAAGGCGAAGAGGAGGACAATCCCACAGACGAAGCTTCCAAAGACGAGAGCGGTCGCGACGGTGCCGACATAGCTGCGGCTGAGACGCTTGCCCCATATGCCGAACAGCGCCCATCCAATCAGGGGGAGCAGAGGGATAAGGAGTGTTATGCCTTTTAGCTCCGGAGACATTTGTTATCCGGACAGCGAGTGATAGTCGTCCACATCGGCGACTTTCTCGGAATGGAATATCAACACAACAAGCGCGAGACCCACCGCCACTTCCGCCGCGGCAACACCCATTAAGACCAGCGCAAACAATTGACCGTCCATTGTGCCGGTCAAACGGTCCACAGAGACCAGAATCAGATTGGCGGCGTTGAGTATCAGCTCGATACTCATCAGCGTGATCAGCGGGTTTCTTCTGAAAACCACGCCTGCGGTGCCGATGATCAGGAGGAGGAAAGCCACAGCCCAGATGAATACGGCCATTAGCTCTCACCCCCCTTGTCGCGGTTGTTGGAAGTTCGCGCGCGGGTAAGGTGAACCGACGCGATCACCGCAACCAGCAAAAGAACGCTGATAAGCTCGAAAGGATATATCCAATCGGAGGTGAACCTCTGACCGATTTCAAGCGCATCATTGAAATTCCGGGGAGCAAAGAGCAGCGCGGCTCCTCCGGCGCGTGCGACAATGGCAAGGTTAACCAGAAAAGTCACCGCAAGAACCAGAATGAGGACTCCGCCGACGATCCGTGTTGCGGGGATGCGGTCGCGACGGAGCTTTCCGACCGGGAAGTGCATAATCGCGAACAGGAACAGAATCACAATCGCGCCCGCATAGACAATAATCTGCACGAATCCGAGGAAGTGCGCGCCGATCGCGAGGAAAATCGCGCCGATGCTCGCCATGGTGAGTAGCAGGCCCAGCGCGGCGCGGATGGGGTCGCGTTGCAACACCATTACCAGCGCCCCGAAGACCGCCGCAAGTCCGAAAATGATGATTACTATGCCCTCAAGTATTACCATTCGGCTATTGTAGGGGCGCAAGGCTTGCGCCCTTGTCCGTAGCTTGCGTGCTCATCCCCCCGGTAAATTCGTTCTCTCCAAATCCCTCATCCTTGGGGACAAGGAGATTATCTTTGTCGGCAATCAAGACTTCTCTTGAGTAGTCGGCAAGTTCGTATTCGTGTTTGAGCACGACTGCCCGCACCGGGCAGGCATCCTCGCAGAATCCGCAGAATATACACCTTAGAAGGTTGATTTCATAGACCCTGGCGTAACGCTCGCCGGGGCTGACAGGATTATCAGGATCATTCTCGTCCGCATTTACATAGATTGCATTCGCCGGACACGCCGTGGCGCAGAGCGCGCATCCGACACATCGCTCCATCCCATTTTCGTAGCGCTGCAGTACATGACGCCCCTTGAATCGCTCGGCGAGCGGCTTCGGCTTCTCGGGGTACTCGAATGTCACCGGCTTCTTCGGAATGTGCACGCCGGTGGTCTTCAATCCCGTGAGCATCGCCCATGCTGCTTCTATGCCTTGCTTGAAGATCGACATGATGGTTCTATTCGCTTGTCTCGTCAGTCCTTATCCGCTCGTGAGGCGCAATCGCGCTGATGTACCAGGAGCCTTCCAGTTCGATGAACAATACCGCGTCGAGAAGACTTATGACGTTCGATGCATCCGCCCACGATGGGGGAACGAACAACCCGATGTGTGAGTCATCGAATGAAACAGTCGCAACCTCGAATTCCCCGTGCTCCCATGGTGTCCAGGTTTCTTCCAAAAGGAGTTCGTCTCGATCAACCTCCGCGTAATGCGTCAGAGTCGCGTCCCCCAAACGCGTGAATACGCCATCCTCGCCCCAGAGAAGCTCCTCGAAGCTCAACTCGCGGGTTACGATGCTGTTTTCTGAACGAAGTGAGAGACTCCTCGGCGTTCGGTCGTGAACGCGGTCCGTGAAGTCATCTTTCTCTATGAAAGCGCCCGCAATCGTGATGCCCGCCTCAGCGTTGATGAGACTCTCTATCGCAATAAGGTCATCGTTTGCAAGGGCATTATCCAGGGCGGCGAGTGCATCATCCAGAGACTCGGCGCCGTCCGCGTGGACGGCTCCCGTCCACGCCGACATGCCGGCAAGGAAGAGAAACACGACTATCAGTATTAATCTGCTACTCATCAGTCAAGACACTTTCGAGATCGAATCTCACGCTTTCGGCACTATTGTCACAAACACCGCTACAACCATCACCCAAATGAACGAAATGGGCAAAAGAATTTTCCAGCCGAAGCTCATAAGTTGGTCGTAGCGGAATCTCGGGTATGTCGCCCGTATCCAAACGAACAGCGAACAGAGCGCGAAGGTCTTCAGCAGGAACCAGATAATCGGCAGGTTCCCCAGCCCGAACCATCCGGGCCCTCTCCATCCGCCGAGGAACAATGTCACGGTAATCGCGCTGACCACTATGATACTCGCGTACTCGGCCAGGAAGAACATGGCGAATTTGAGTCCGGAGTACTCGGTATGGTATCCGGCGACAAGCTCGCTCTCGCACTCGGGCATATCGAATGGAGGACGATTGGTCTCCGCAAGCGCAGCGATGAAAAATATTACGAGCAGTGGGATGGAGAGAACGAACCACAGCAACTCACGGAGGTTGCCGAGTCCCTGGGCGTGGACCATGTCCACGAGGCTCAGGCTTCCCCAAAGAAGTACGGCGCCGACGACCGCCAGGCCCAATGAGAGTTCATAGCTGATCATTTGGGCGGCCGA
>CBDUXL010000027.1:0-18863 GCA_965371155.1 uncultured bacterium
TCCAAAACTGGAACAAAAAATGAGAAATTGCAATTGAAAAGTGGTACAAATACAGGATCAAAAATCAGGAATCCACAGGCGTGAAGGGCATTTTTGCCCACCGATACGGTTGCCTGCGCCAGAGGTGTATAGATGCGAACTGATGAAATCCTAAGCTACTACGGGGCGGACAATCCCGGCACCCTGACCAACCTCGCCCGCATGCTGAATCACGGGCAGCTTGGGGGGACCGGCAAAATGATCATCCTGCCGGTCGACCAGGGCTTCGAGCACGGACCCGCGCGGAGTTTCGCGCCGAACCCTCCGGGCTACGACCCCACTTACCACGTGCAGTTGGCCATAGATGGCGGGCTGAACGCGTACGCTGCGCCGCTTGGATTCCTCGAAGCGATCGCGCGCGAATACGCCGGCAAAATGCCGCTGATTCTCAAGCTGAACAGCCACGATATCCTGCAGGCCGAAGCTGATCCGATTTCTGCGATCACCGGCAGCGTCGAGGACGCGCTCAGGCTTGGATGCGTGGCTATCGGCTTCACGGTCTACCCCGGATCCGCTTATCGGGCTGAGATGTACGAGCAGTTCCAGCAGATCGCCAAACACGCGAAGAGTGTAGGTCTGGTTGTGGTGTTGTGGAGCTACCCCCGGGGCAGCGACCTCAGCAAAGCAGGCGAGACGGCGATCGACGTGGGTGCGTACGCCGCGCAGATCGCGTCCCAACTGGGCGCGCATATTATCAAGGTGAAAATGCCCACGGAATACATCGAGCAGGATGCGGCGAGGAAGGTTTACGAGGCGGAGAACATCCCGATTGACACTCTGGTGGATCGTGTGAGGCATGTCGTGCAATCGGCTTTCAACGGCAAAAGGGTCATCATCTTCTCCGGTGGCGCGAAGTCGGATGAAAAGAAAATTCTGGAGGAAGCCCGGGCAATCAAGGAAGGCGGCGGGTATGGGTCGATCATCGGAAGGAACTGCTTCCAGCGGAAACGTGAGGACGCCTTGGCGCTTCTACAGAAGATGATAGATATCTACAGTGGGTAACCACACCACTTGTGGTGTGGTTTGATATCTACAGGGGTAGCCACACCAGAACCACACCACCAGAACCACACCACAAGTGGTGTGGTTACCATCGTGCATCAGGCGGATTTCGCCGACGCCAGCGCCGCCTGGAGTTCATCGCGTGTCAGGAAATTCTGGTACTCCTCGCAGGTTTGCAGTAGCTCGAGATGAGTTCCTTTCCCCACAATCTTCCCATTCTCCAGAACATAAATGACATCGGCCTGTCGGGCCGTGGCCAGACGATGCGTCACAATCAGGCATGCCGTATCCGGGAACTTCTCGGCGAACATTGCCCAGAACCGTCGCTCGTTTTCCGCATCGAGCGACGCAGTGCAGTCATCCATGAGCAGGACATCCGGTTTCCCCGCAAGGGCGCGAGCGATCGCAAGTCGCTGCTTCTGTCCGCCCGAGACGGTTAGTCCTTTCTGTCCCAACACTTCCTTGAGCCCGTCGGGAAGCGCTTCCATCTCCTCGAGAACCTGGGCCATGTCGAGTGATTCCCTGACAGTCTGCTCCGAGATGTCGCGGCCGAATATCACGTTGTCGATCACGCTCTCGGAGAACAGGGTCGATTCCTGCGGAATGTATCCGACTCGCGAGTGGTAGGAATCGATGTCGTAGGATTCCAGGGGTTTGCCGTTGACCAGGATTTGCCCTTCGTTCGGAAGAATGAGCCCGGCCACCAACTTGATAAGTGTTGACTTGCCGCTTCCTACCGAACCGACAACAGCAGCCTTTTCGCCGCGTTTGAGTGCGAGAGAAATGTCATCCAGGGCAAGTGAAAGGTTGTCCTCGAACCGGAACTTGGCGCTCTTCAGTTCGAGGTCGTCAACGCGACTGATCGGCAGTGTGCCGGTGAAGATGTCTTCGGTTCCGCCGGGGGTTTCCTCGATCTCGATTTCACGGTCGATGCAAACGAAAGCCTGACGACTTGAAGTGAAGAGGTGAGGGATATCCAGAAGCGGCTGCAGAAGCAATGTGACGTACATATAGAATGCGTAGAACTCGCCGAGGGAAAGGTCGCCCTGGATAACCATCACGCCACCGGCAACCATAACAATAATCTGGCCGACAAAGCTGATGCCTTCATAGAGGTTCCGCAAACCCATCCAGAGCTTGACTAAACTCACCTCGGTGCCAATTCGTTCATCGAGCAAAATCCTGAACTGATTTGTCTGGTTCGTTTCACCTCTGAATGCCTTCAGAATGCGAACGCCGCTGAATGCCGCTTCCAGTGCGTCGTTAGTCCTTGAGATGATCTTCTGAAGTTCGTCGGATCGTTTGCTCAGCGCCGTTCGAAGGAAGTAGAAGATCAGGAACATCACCGGTAGCGGAGTAATGCTCAACAGAGCCAGCTTCCAGTTCATAGCCAGCATGAAAGCCAGGCAGAAAAGGAACTTACTTCCGGATTCGATGGCGCGGAAAATGCCCGAACAGCAGAACCAGGCGATTTTCGGGAACCCCTCGATGTCATCCGTAAGTCGAGTGACCAGGTCGCCTGTACGGAACTTCTGGAAGAACCTGTGACCCTTTTCGAGGATGACTGAGAAATAGTGCTCGCGGACATCCATCCCCAGCTTCGAGTTAATCATCGCTCGGAAGCCGGGGTACAGATGGCTGAGTGAGCGAGCGATCCCGACAACCACCAGGATCCATATCAGCCTTCCCACAGTCCTGCCGGCATTCTCCGGATCGACTTCGCCAATCAGGTTGTTGAGGAAAACGAGGAAAGACTGGATGAAAGCCGGATATTCCGAGATATCCTTCCCCGCTTTGCCCATTGATACTGAAATGATGTCAATAATGTGCCCGAAGATAAACGGCCAGGCGAGGGTTACAGCGCTGGAAAGCAGGGTCATGAAGAGCAGAACCCATATCCAGGCCCGATGGGGTTGCCAGAAGCGCCATATCCATCGGATATACTTCACGACGCCTCCTCCCGAATCGAGTACTCACTGCCGACTTCCTGGAACTGCAACCTGAACATCTTCGCGTAAAGACCATCCAGATCAAGAAGCTCCTCGTGTTTCCCGCTCTCCGTGACTCTCCCATCGTGGATGAGGATTATCCGATCCGCATTGAGAATAGTCGAGAGACGGTGGGCTACAATAACCGCGGTTCGACCGGAGAGCAGCCTGTCAAGCGCCTCCTGGACCAGCCTTTCGGTATGCGGGTCTACCGAGCTGGTGGCCTCATCAAGGACTAATAGGGGTGGATTGTAGATTAGTGCACGGGCAAAACTCATCAATTGCCTTTCACCGAATGAGAGATTCGCTCCTCGTTCCGCAAGCTCGCCCTCATAACCGCCGGGTAGCTTTTCTATTATCTTATTAGCGCGAGCGATACTCGCAACCTCTTTAATTCTCCTGCGCTCGATCATCTTGTCGAAAACTCTCAGGTTATCCTCAACACTTCCGGGGAACAGGTAGATATCCTGAAGGACAAGTCCGATGTACTCGCGCCATGCTTTGACAGGGAAGTCACGGATATCGCGACCGTCGACCGTGATTCGTCCCTTCTGTGGATCGTAGAATCTAAGGAGGAGGTTGATTATTGTGCTTTTGCCGCCGCCCGATGTTCCCACAAGCGCGATTTTTTGCCCTTTTGGAATCCTGAAGCTTATGTCCTTGAGAATCCAGTTCTCCTCCTCGTAGGCGAACCAGACATTCTCGAATGCAATCTCGTGCTCGAACGAGAGTTCCTCCGCGGGAGCAGGGCCGTCCTCAACCGCCGGCTTGGTCTCGAGAATCCCGAAAACTCTCTCCACGCTGATAAGCCCGCGTTGGATGAAATTGAGCTGCTCGCTCAACATCATGATGGGCCAGAACATCTGGCGGTTGTATTCGAATATTGTGACCAGAACGCCGACGGTAATCGCCCCTTCCAGAGCTCTTTGGAACCCCACAAGAAGGACGATTATGTGAGCGACAATCTCACCGAAAAGGATAGCTCCCCAGAAGCTGTACTCGAAGAAGAAAGCGGGCACTTCGACCCTGAACTTGCCCAGGTTGACCTGACGCATGCGTTCGCGGGCACGAGTCTTGTAGTTGAACTGCTGGATTACCTCGATTCCCTGCACGTACTCCGTTACGTACCCAATAACAATCGCCCACTGTGCTCGCAATTCGCGCCAGTACTTGCGCATGAAAACCAGGAAGAGGTAGGCGCCGCCGAATAGCAGAGGGACCAGGAGGAGAATGCAGACACCTATGATGAAATCCTTGATGAACAGAACGCACAAAATTCCTATGAAATACAGTGAGCTTCTTGTGAGGTTTACAGCGACATCCGCGAAAAGCTGCTTGAGCGTTTCCGTATCGCTTTCAACACGGCTCAGGAGCTTTCCCGGAGGGTGCTTCTCGTGAAAATCAAGCCCGAGATGAAGGACGTGGCTGAACATTCGGGCTTTCAAGTCCGTGATGATATTGATTCCGAGCCTGAACAGGGTGACCGCCTGCAAATAACCGACTCCCGCGCCCATCACCACCAGCGCCACAAAGACCCCTGCGGTTATGGCTAATCCCCGGAGATCTTGTTGCGGTATGTTGACATCGATTATGTAACCAAGAACGAGCGGACCGGCGAGCTGACTTGCGGTGATGGGAATCAGGAATAAGAAGGCGAGGTACAGGTACTTGATCTGCGGTCCAAACAGGCGCGCGACCTTGGGGATCAGCTCCCAGATCGTCTGCTTGCGTACATCTTCCTCGCTTTCTACAAAATGCCACCACATGGTGATTCAGCTCTTAGGGTATCCCTTCAGCGGACATAGCTAAACGAATGTATTGTACTCACTCGCGCCCGTATGTCAATCCAGAATCGACCCAAAGAATTGTATTCCACCCGCGCATGGAAAAAGGCACGGATAATCGTGCCTGAACGCAGTATGAGCAGGAAATGATTTCCTCGTTCTTATCCCCATATTTTCCGCTCCAGCATGTGATCATCGAGCGGATCGATCATCTTGAGATAGAATTCCGCGCATTGCAGGAAGGCCTCCGTCGGGGCGGCGCCGACAAGCTCGCATCCGGAGATGTCTACACCATAGCGTGATGCCTCGCTCCTGATCGTCTCGATCACGCGGTAGATCGGGGTTCTCTTGTAGTCCAGGAAGTTCATGCTGACTTGCGTAATCCCCTTGTCGGCCAGTTCAAAACCTGCTCCCTGGATGGTCGCGTAGCCACCGGACGAACCCCGAATCGCCTTGGCGATCTTTTTCGCGACATCCACATTCGACGTGTTCAGGTTGACATTGAATGCGATCAAGAACGGCCGCACACCGACCGCGGTGCAGCCCGCGGTCTCGTGGACCGCGTCAGGCCCGAAATCCGGCTTCCATTCGGGCAACTTGATTTTCTTGGGGAAGCCCTCGAACTCGCCCTCGCGGATGCTCGGAAGCGTCTCGCGGTTGGGTTGCTTCGCAGAGTCATAATAGAGGTAGGTGGGAACGTCGAATGCGTCGGCGAAGTCTTTCGCGAACTGCGCCACCCGTTTCTTGAGATCCTTCTTCTTTATGCCGCTGACCGGCACGAACGGCGCAACATCCATTGCGCCCATGCGTTTATGCTCGCCCTTATGGCTACGAAGGTCTATTTTAGCAATTGCTATCTTCGCTGCTTCCATGACCCCTTCCATAACCGGCTCTAAGTCCCCGGCAAGCGTCAGGACCATTCTGTTGTGATCCTTGTCCGACTGGACATCGAGCACCTTGACTCCCTCGACTGCACCGGCAGCGTCGCGAATCGCGCTGATTACCTCCTCGTTTCGTCCTTCGGAAAAGTTGGGAACGGCTTCGATTGTAGCCATATCGGTCCTCCTGTTAAACAGTCCTGTTGGTCGAAATGAGTCACGGAGTATAACATAAACTAGTGTTCGATGTGCATCTTCTCCATGCGTGTGAACGGATTATCCTTGACACCCTATCAGGGTAATGTTAGAGTTTTTTGGTCTAATCTCCTTTAATATGAAGGTGGCGAGTTTTGATTTGACCAAAGAACAGGAAAACGCCTCAGAGGAGGCAATCTCTATCGAGGAATCGAAGACAGCGGCAGAAGCTGACACTGAGGAAGCTCCCGCGCCCGAGTCGAACGGTAAGGTTCTCGAGACCGGAGAGTCCGCCGAAAAACCTGTAGAAGAAACCCAGGCGACAGAAGCTAAGCCTGTACCGGACGCTGAGGTTCCTGCGACCGGTGTAGCCGCAGAGAAACCTGTTGAAGACAGCGAGGCGGTAGAATCCAAGCCTGTACCGGACGTTAAGGCCTCCACAACCGGTGAAGTCGCGGAGAAACCTGCCGAAGAAGGCAAAGCGCCGGAATCCAAGCCTGACTCGGATGGGAAAACGGCTGAGACCGGAGACACCGTGCAGTCCTCCGATGAACGCAGTAGATCGGATGGCCGGGGCGGCGGCAGGGGTTCTCGCGATCGAGATCGCGATACTCGTGGAGGAAGGGGTCGAGGTTCCTCCCGGGGCGGGAGGGATCGCGGCAATCGTCCGCTAACCAATGAAGAAAAGCTCCGACAGTACAAAAAGCAGTCCGAGGAGCGACTGTTGGACATCAAGCGCGGCAAAGAGGCGAAGATAGGGAAGAAGAGAAAGCGATAATGCCTGTGTCTGAAGGTTTCACCCACCATTTCCTTCCCACGGATGTCTGTGCGGTCGGAGTGGTGGGTTTCATGCATCCGGACAAGCCCGAGTGGTGGAATTGGTAGACACAAGGGACTTAAAATCCCTTGCCGAGTGATCGGCGTGCCGGTTCGACTCCGGCCTCGGGCACCAAGAACCCGCAAAATCCCCCGAGGGATGTTTTTGTTGGCAAACCAAGCGCGAGCCCATCCCTCTGGTCGATTCACCATTCGTAGCTCTTCAACCACCTCGCGAGAGCGCGAAAACTCTGTCCCCGATGGCTGATAAGGTTCTTGTCCCTGGTGGATAGCTCCGCGAGGGTTTTTCCGTAGCCTGAGTGCCAAAAAATGGGATCGTACCCGAAACCGTTCTCCCCCTTCGGCGCATCGATTAAATTGCCATGCAAAACACCCCGAAATGTTTTCAACTCCCTTGTTCCGGGATTGAGAAACGCCGCGACAGACATGAACCGAGCCTCTCTGTCATCGCCCGTTTTGCCTTTCATCCGATCCAGGACAAGCGCGACTCGTTCCCGGTCGCTTTCGGCAACTCGCGCTGAATGGACTCCCGGCCAGCCATCGAGCGCCGGCACTTCCAGACCGGCATCCTCGGCAACGGTAGAAAGGCGGGTCAGTTCCCCGTAGTGCAGCGCCTTAATCACCGCGTTCTCCTCGAAGGTCTTGCCGTCTTCGACCGCTTCAGGCATTTCGCCGCTCGGGTCGATTTCGCCGAGGTGTATGCATTCGAGAGGGAGATCAGCGAAAATAGCCGCGATCTCTCGTGCTTTCCCGGCGTTTGTTGTTGCAATGAGGAGCTTGGGGGACATTGTCATGGAGACTGGTCTTGTTTGGTGTCGGGTAGACTAATCTCAATCGCGTCCATCGCTGTGCGAATTTTCTCCACCGTTTCGCTTACTCCCTTCTGCCCCAAGGCCAGGAGCCGATTCAACTCCTCGGGTTCTATCGCGCGACCTTCCGCAGTGCCCTGAATCTCGACGTATCGCCCTTTGCCGGTGATCGCCAGGTTCAAATCGACCTGGCACATCGCGTCCTCGTTGTAGTTCATGTCGAGAAGCTCGAAGCCCTGCACGATCCCGCAACTCACCGCGGCCAAAGTATCGTTCAGGGGATTCACCGCGAGTTTTCCGAAGTCGATTAAGCGTTCGATTCCCATGGCGAGCGCAATGAACGCTGCAGTGATGGACGCTGTACGCGTGCCGCCATCAGCCTGAAGAATATCGCAGTCAATATATAAACTGGTTTCGGGGATTTTGTACAGATCGACAATGGCGCGGAGACTTCGTCCGATTATCCTCTGTATTTCCACGGTCCGGCCCGCCTGCCTGCCAGAGCGAGATTCGCGGGGGGTTCGGGGCGCAGTTGACGAAGGCAGGAGAGCGTATTCGGCGGTGAGCCAGCCCTCCCCCTTGTCCCGGGCGTGCCTGGGGACCATGTCGTCCGATGCCAATGCGGTGAGGACCCACGTGCGTCCCTGCTTGTAAAGCACGCTGGCGATTGGGTGTTCCAGGTAGTCGGGGATGATCTCGATAGGGCGAAGCTCATCAAGCGCGCGACCGTCGTTTCTGAACTGCATGGAGCTGTCCTTTCGTCTCGGCTGCTCGTAGTATACCATTGCCGACAGGATATCGGCTCTGCCGGCGGCGTGGACACCGCCGCTCCCTGCATGGAATCGGATCAATCGAAACGATAGGCGCCGCGACCGCGCCTTCGATGGTATTCCTCTTCCTCATCATCCTCGTCACTATCGGAATCATCTCCGGCATCGTTTTCGTCATTGTCTGCATTCGCATCCTCACCGGCAACCTCGGGGGGAACCTCCCAGGCGCTGCCTGAACCGCCTGAATCACTATCGGCGTTGTCGGGGTGTGTACCGGCGAGATCGAAAATCCCCGCCCCTAATCCGGCAGGACTGTGAAAGCCCTCCGGATATTTAACCGACGGCAGATCCCGACCCGCGTAATATGCCATTATCCCGTCCATGACACCCATCATAATGTTCCGACCGTATATTCCGGATGAGTCGGTAAGGCGGATGAAGTCCATTGGATTTGACATGAATGCTGCTTCAACAAACAGCACCGGGATATCGCCGTTGTGCCTGAGCAGGTAAAGTCCGCGCTCATCGAGAACAGGCCCGAGTCCCGGAACTCCCGTGCGAGCCGCGATTCCTCGATGGGTCAGTCGGTATAAGGGGAGGTACTCGGGATCGTTGTACAGAATCATGCAGCCTTGGACCTTTGTCGGCTCTTCTGTCGAGTTGTTGTGAATGCAAATGAATAAGTCGGCATCCGCCTGGTGTGCGATCTCCATGCGTTGCGCCAGAGTCACATAAATGTCGGTTTCGCGGGTGAGAATGATTTTTGCGCCTTGCCCCTCGAGAAATTCTTTCAGTTCGAACGCCATGACGATATTCAGGTCGGCCTCCTCTACTCTCTGAACTACCGCGCCGGGGTCGGCTCCTCCATGTCCGGGATCGATCACGATTGTCTTACCGCTCATATCTCCTTCAAACAGGCGGACCGCGATCGAACCCTGGGACCTGTCGTAATCAACCTGATACCCGAGCACCTGATTAAGGTCAAATACGATCCGGGTTATCGTAGGCTGAAACTGGGCGATACGAATCTGATCGACCTTGTGCAGTCCCTCGATCCGCCGCTCATCACCGGGAACATAGGTCCCCAGCAAGTCCATCACCAGGCGCATGCCCCCCTCGCCGGCGAGTGTGAATTCACTCAATGCCCTGAATGGCGGGGTGTCAAGTGTTACGGTAACCTGGCCGTCGCTGTCCAGGTCGAATGAGATAATCCAGCCGAGTTGCTCGAGCGAGTAGTCGGCGGCTTCCTCGGGGAAATCATCACGGGTTTGGATCGGAATGTCGGCTGCATCCGGGTCTTCTTGCTCTGGTGAAGGAATCTCAGGGCCAAGATCTTCCGGTTCTTCGTCTGCATCACCGGGCGCCGGCGGGAATTCGAACTCGAATTCCTGGGCCTCTGCAGGCTCGGGGACGACTATTTCTTCAGGTTCCGTAGGGCCCGGTTCTACCGGCTCCGGACTAAGGTCGGGTTCGAGCAGGTTCTGACCGCTCAGGGGAGGGGAACCCAGCCCGGAAGAGTTCACGAGAACGGCAAGTGTTCGAGATTCCGGGAAGAGAGTGTGATTCGGTGGAGTTTCATCCTTCCACTCAAGAACGATGCGGACCGAGGGGGGATCGATGGTGAACTGGCTTGCACGAAGCGCTGCAATGCATGTCACACCCAGGATGCTTCCAGGAGCATTCAGATTCCCCCCACGGAGGAAGGCTCCTGAGATATCGATCACGCGACGTGGCGGTTCCGTAAGTTCAAAAGTCTGAAATTCCGGCGGGAGAGACGAAGTGATCCGGACAGCGTCTTCGGACGGGGTAATCGCGACAATCTCTGCATATAGCTTCAGATCGCCCGTCTCTTCGTTCAATACAGCCTTTACCCCAAGGGCGGCTTCGAGGAAGCAGTCGGGCACGTAGGGGATATCATCCTGCACAAGCAGCGGCACACCGATATCGACGGTTCGGACTCCGACCCTGAATGTATGCGACTCAGGATCGACTCTCAGCGTGCCGTTTATGGTTCCACCGATAAGGTAATGCTCACCATCGAAAATAATCGAGAGCCCAAGTGGTTGCGAGATGTCATCGAGCGCAACGAAGATGTGACCATCATTCTGCAGGTACTCGTGGTCAAGGACATCGCCACAGAATCGGGCGGCGCCCGCGGAAAGCGGTGATTGGAGCGCCAGAAGGGCCGAAAGGCCGATGAGCAATACGACGGGCAACCGGTATTTTGAGAATCCGATCATTCGCTCCCCTCCAGGGGAGTAACCAGTTCCTGCCAATCGCTGTACAATGACCGATCTGCCTCCAGATTCCAGCAATTGTCGTCGCTCAGGGGCGGAAGATACTCGAAACGCCCGTATGATTTAATCGGACGTCCGTTCAAACTGATCTCCACATCGATCACATCGCAGCATTTCTTCAATGTCAGGTACAGGGCACGTCGGAAAAGATTTATGTCGTAGTTGAGAAATGACGTCTGCGGATTCGGCACCCCGATATCGACATGCGCGATGGAGTTCTCAATCGTCAGGCGCTCCAGGTTGTGGCCGGGAGGCGCAATCCTCAATGGGGGAGGATCCACCGCTCGCGGGGGTGTATCAAGAAGCGCTTTCACCGCTGCCTCAGCCGCCGGTTGATCGGCGGGTATTTCCAGGGTGAGCGGAAACAGGTACTTCCCCATCATGTCCCTCAGGAACCAGGCCGTCACCCATTGCGATTCGCCCTCGATCGAGCTGTCCGGTACGTGGTTGATGAATTCCGGGGGTTCGAGGAGTTCATCCAGCGGATATCCCTCCCCGGTCGCTTCGTACTGCTCGCCTGCGATCAGGATTCGAACATTATTGCATTCCCCTGCAGCCGCTACGGTCAGAGTGAGCGCATCCAGAAGAGCCCTCTCTTTGCTTGTACCGCCCAGATGACCGAGTATCTCCTCGGGGAGGTCAACGATGGCAGTGTCACCCTCGACCCGCACTCCCGGGATTGGGATGTTGGCCGGGTAAACGCGAGCAAGCTCCGAATCGTTGGGACCAATTGCGAACTCGCGAACCGCGCACCTGGTGAAACTGTCGCTCGGAGCGATTATGACTCTCCGATGCACCGGGACAAGATAGATCACGGCGGAATCGTAGAAATAAAGCTCCAGGCAGGCGGATCGATCCTCCACAGGCTTCACCGGCCATCCGGGCTTCCCGAGGAAGAACCAGGTCCAGACACCCGCGCCGAGAATAAGTACAAAGAGCAGAACATTGATTATCGCGTTCACGCCGCGCTGATATGCTTCCGCACGCTGTTTCTCGGCAATCTTCTTTGGAGTGGTCCTCTTGGCGGATTTTTTCTTCTTACCAGAGGATTTCTTACCGGTTTTCTTCTTCCGGGCAGCGGCCAATGACGCGAACACTCCTTCCCGCGCGACTTTAGATCCCGCTAAGACGCATTAATATTGTCGTCAGGCTTTCGAAGAGATTGAACGTTAGTGGTGGGGAGCTGGATGGATTCAACAGGAGTGGAACAGGTGTCGCACCAGCATGGGAGGGTCTATTCTCGTGGGACGGGGCGTTCCGGTTGCTGCATTTCGAGGGTGTATTGTTATTGGGAAAGATGCGAGCGGGGACCGGCCTGTTGAAGAAAGCAGACAATCTCAGCCCCCACTGCAACCACAAACGAGAACGGCTATCAAAAGAGACAGAATTGTAATGCGCATTATTCTGTCTTCCTTTCAGTATCAGAATTGGACTGCCCGCCCGCTTCTGAGGCATTGGGGCTTCTAGCTTCGGAGTGTTCAGTGAATCATTCAGGTCTGATTGTTTATCATCCCGGTGGCCCTATTATCAACTCGTCCAATCGCCCAATTAGTGGACGCTGGTTGTAACAGCTATTGCCATAGGCGCCGTTGCCAACACGGATGAAGGAATGAAACACAAGCGGTTCTGTTTGGGGTTTGCTGTCCACAGGTACGTCATCAAGGTACAGGATATATTGATCGCCGGTTAATTCAAGACGGATGTGATACCATTGGTTCAAGTTGATAGAACCTGGTCCGGTCGTTAAAGATGTGTATTCAAGCACAGCATCGATGTGACCGTCATATTCAAAGATACTGACATCATGCTGGTTTATACCACTCCCGTGTGTCAGGATACTATTTTCAAACCCGTTGCTTCCATGCTGGTAAAACATAACACGTACTTCGATGGCGACAGTCTCCAGGTTATTGAGCGGTTCACCAGGGAAATCCACACAATTCTTTCCCGATGTCTGCTCAAAGCATGAATTCCCCAGATAAGCTTCTTCTGGTGTCCCCCAATTGTCTGGATTCGATTGGGTCCCATGGTAACCATTCCCGGAGATGTCTTCAACAAAATCACCTGAACCTTCATCGAAAGGCCAATAGGCGTAGGGTCCAGAATCTTCAAGAGCCACATAACTTGTGTGGGTGAAGTACGCGCAAACCGGTTTGTCCGGGAGCAGACCGTCGTAGCCTACGGTGTCGGATTCGACCGTGATTAGTAGGTCGATGGAGTCAGGCGCTGGATGTGCTGTGAAGATATCAAGCTCGTATGTGGAGCAACATGGTCCACAACTGATGGGTGGCGAAACGCCGACTGTAGAGGCATTGAAGTTGCCGGGGGATTCGACATAAACCATGTTCTCACCCGCGCCGAACCAATCGTACACGTCAACGGACAATCTGAGAGAGCCACCGGATCCCACACCATCGTTCCACAGGCTGTTTTCGATCTCGTTTATCGAGATGTTCCATGCCTCTGGCCGGTTGGCACTCGGCGGGAAGTCATCAGGGACGGTCCAGGGTGGATCACCCTCGGGGTGGTGCCAACAAGCATCGACAGCGTAATTGAACACTAACGCTGGTCCAAGGTGGACTACGTAGTGCCGCCTGTTCTTCTGTCCCGCGCGGAACATCCCACGGTTGGAAATAACCACGTCCGATAAGGGATCATTGGGATCGTGAAGATCGTCGCAGAAGTATTTGTACCCGTTGATCGTGCAATTGTAGTCGGCGATTTCATCGGGGGTTCCCTGCAGGCCATCCTTGTACCCGAAGATTGTGACGGTGTTCGGAAACTCAGCGGGGTTCCACCATCGAGCATAGCCGTCCGGATTCACAAGCCGCGTATCCCCCTCGCCAGCCATGAGGATATCGGAATCCTCGAACCCCGAAACGGTGCCGTCGGTGATGACTATTCCGCAGACATCGAAGCCCGTGTACCGATCCAGCCCAAAAAACGGATTAGTGAGGCCAACGTCACATTCGACAGTTGAGCCAAAGAAACTGATGTTCTCGACGGTCAGCAGAACATTAGATGGAGGCTCGAGGAATCGCAGAGCGTTGAGATGGAAGTTCCCTGTTCGAAGCTGGGCCACACCCAACTCTCCAGCTTCCGGGTCAGCTGCGAATTGCCACAAGCCCCACAAGGCGTGATGGGAGTTGCTGATCTTTGTACTGGTTGCGTCGTCCGGAGCGAGTGGGTTAACTCCTCCACTACAGCCAAGAATGAGGAAGCTAAAAACAACCAGGATTGAAGCTAGAACGCGCATCGTTCATCCCTCCTTATGGCTTCATTCCGAATTCAGTATAACACTATTCAGCACGTACGAAAATGAACCTGGCTCCAGATGAGCACGCAGCAAATATCGCCTACCGATTTCCGGAGCCAATCATGAATACCACCATAACGGGGGTTGGATGGATTCAGCAGGGGTGGAACAGGCGCCGCTCCGGCATGGGAGGGTCTGTTCTCATAGACTTTCGACATTTTATGCTGCTCTGGGATTCTTGCTCAGCTGACAGCGTCACGAGTTCTGTTTCTCAAGGTCTCGATTACTTCACTTTCTCAGCCGCCTTCTTCGCTCTCTCAACAGTTGCTTCAATCCAATCCGTCGAGTAATCATTGTGAGTAACCATCCGAATCGATCGGTCGCCCATGTATGTGACCAGCAACCCCTCTTCTTTTGCGGCTTTGGCGAATTCCGTGCCGGTCCAGGCGGCTCTCTCAGGCGGCGAAAAGATGAGAATGTTGGTTTCGACTGTGCGCAAATCGATATGAAACACGCCTGCGTCTTCCAATGCGGAAGCAAGCTTCTTCGCGGTTGCGTGATCGTCTGCGAGCCTGTCAATCATCTCATTGAGGCTCACAATTCCACATGCCGCGAGAACTCCCGCTTGCCTGAGTCCACCGCCGAAGCGTTTTCTGAGACGCCTTGCCTTCTCGATGAATTCAGCACCACCACACAACATGCTGCCTGCGGGACTGCCAAGACCCTTGGAAAGGCAGAACATCATACTATCGACATGCGCGGTGTACTCCGGGACCGGTACACCGGATGCCGCAGTTGCATTCCAGATTCTTGCGCCATCGAAGTGGACCGGTATTTCTCTTTCGTGTGCCGCCTGCGCGCAGGCTTCAAGAATCTCAAACGGCATCACACGCCCGCCTCGTCGATTGTGGGTATTTTCGAGACAAAGAAGGCCGGTTCCGGGTGTGTGCATAGTTTCCGGTCTGAATGTTTCAATGATATTCTCCGGTTCAGGCCAGCCTGGATCATCGGGAACGGTTCTGAGCTGACACAAGCTGTTCCATGCAATTCCTCCCAGTTCGTAGTTGACGATATGAGATGCCGCTCCGGCGATCACTTCCTGCCCCGGATGGGTGTGAGTGGCAATGGAAACCTGGTTTGCCATCGTGCCGGTGGGACACCAGACGCTGGTCTCCATACCGACCATTTCCGCGGAGAGTTTCTCTAGCGCGATCACGGTTGGGTCGTCGCCGAACACATCATCGCCGACCTCGCAGGTTGCCATCGCCTGGCGCATCGCGGGTGTAGGTCGGGTGACCGTATCGCTTCTCAGGTCGATTATCTCGGGGATTGCCATGGTTTGATTTCCTAAAGAAAAGGTATGGGGCAATTATAGCGTGATGTGGGCGTTGAGGAACAATCGCCAAGCGGGAGGGCGAAGCTCCGCTGAGCCGTTTTCTTTCCGCTGAGCCATTGCACATTCTTTCTCCAAGCAAAAACCCGCTCGGTGGCGGGCTCATGTGGTGGCTATCGAGAAGCAGGGTTAGCTCAAGAAATTGACAAGTGGATTGGCTATTATTTTAGATACTGTAATCGTGCCATTTCCTAGCCTTGCAGACCGAAAAGCCATCATCAAGGGAGCGGCACGCAGCGCTCTGACACGTAAGTCGGAATTAACTGCTTGCGAATCGAACCGTACCCGTCTACGATTGATCCCAACGCTGTCAAAACCAACCGGCTCCCCGGTTGGGCGACAGGAGCGTATCATGGAAACTTACCCGTGGGGTGACCTGCCCCGAATCCGGATCTACAACTCGATGAGTCGTCGGGAGGATGATTTCCCGGCGGTGTCCGAACATCCGGAGGTAACTATCTATGTCTGTGGTCCCACCACGTATAAGTTTGTCCACGTAGGCAACATGCGAGGCCCCGTGTTTTTTGACGTGGTCTGCAAGATTTTTCGCGCCCATGGTTATCGCGTGAAATATGTTACGAATTTCACCGATGTTGACGACAAGACGATCGCGGAAGCAGCCAAGGCCGGTGAAGCCGATCCGATTCAGTGGTCCGGGAGATTCGTGCACGAGTACTACTACGACCTTTTCGCTCTCGGAGTAGACCCCGCGGATGTGTACCCGAAGGTAACGTGCCACATTCCGGAAATCATCGCTTACATACAGCGGATCATGGACAACGGACACGCGTATGTCGGCGACGACGGAAGCGTGTATTTCGATGTCCCTTCCTATCCGGATTATCTGCAGCTCTCCGGTCGACACATGGACGATCTGCTGGACGAATCGCGGCAGGATGAGACTGTTGAGGCGAAGCGCGACCCGAGAGATTTTGCCCTCTGGAAAGCGGCGAAACCCGGTGAGCCCTCGTGGCCGAGTCCGTGGGGCGACGGTCGTCCGGGCTGGCACATAGAGTGCTCCGTCATGAGCACGCACTACCTGGGTGAATCGTTTGACATCCACGGCGGCGGGCAGGAGCTGAAGTTCCCGCACCATGAGAACGAAATCGCGCAGGCGAAGTGCGTAGCTCCGGATGAGGATTTCGCGCGCATCTGGATGCACAACGACTGGGTCACCATGGAAGGGGCGAAGATGGCCAAGAGCGGCAGGAGCCTCAATGTGCGGGATGTCCTGAAGGACAACGATCCGGAGGTGGTTCGGCTGTTCCTGCTTTCAGCTCACTACAGGAAGGGCGTGGATTTTACCTTCGAGAAGCTGGAGGAACTCACAAGGGCGAAGGCGAGAATTGTGGAGACGTTCAACCGTCTGGTCGATTTCCTGCGCTGGCGTGCCGAGGAGCGGGGTGAGAACTGGCTCCAGCTATGGCGTCATGTGGACGTCAAGCATGGATACGATGTCAATAATTTTGTGAATCTGATGAGTGAGGGACATTCAGCGGACGAACTGATTGGGGGACGGGAAACCAATGCGGCACGCCTTGTTGAATCTGCCCGCGTTGCGATCTATCAAAGCCACCGCCATTTTGCCGCCGATTTCAATACGCAGGGCGCGGTCGGTGAAGTGTTCCACTTGATAAACCGGACCAATTTCTATCTTGGCGAGATGTCGCGGCAGGATGCAGATGATTTCGATGCGGCCAACATAGCGTTGGGAGCGATCGTGCACATAACTGAGATCCTCGGAATACTGAGGGCGGAACGGCAAAGTCTCTATGCAACGGAAGAGGCTCGCGAGGAGGCAAAGAAAGGCGGTGGTGATGCCGGCAAGCTTGCGGATGTACTGTTGAGTCTTCGTGAGGAAGCCCGTGTGGCGAAGAACTTCGATATGGCGGACAGAATCCGGGATCTGCTGGCGGAGATCGGTGCGGAGGTCCGGGATTCGAAGGAAGGCCCGAGGATTGTATGGAAGTAGCGTGGCGGCGCTCTCAAGTATGTTGCCTAATTAGGTTCGCATCAGTGATGGTATGCTGAGATGGTATAATTGGCAGGACAGGCGCGAGTGGTGGAATGGCAGACACGCCAGATTTAGGATCTGGTGCCGCAAGGCGTGGGGGTTCAAATCCCCCCTCGCGCATTATAGGCCCTGACGATTTTCTTGGTTTCGAATTGGTATCCACAAAGCCGGTTGTTTTTTCGGCGACTGGACCCTTGTGCTGGACGCGATAGGGTGGTAAGTTTTTGTCAGTGCATCCTCGGGTATGGTTTATCCTCGAAGATGCCTGAACCTTGAAGGTCTGACATCACTCTGAAAGGGTGAATAGCTGGACCGGGAAAAATAGACCCGACAGCCGTTGGAAGTGTTGGACGCTTGACAACCCGGTGAAGTAATCGATATAATCATTGCATCATTTCAGGTAGTACCTTTCATAAGCATTTGACCGGGAAGTAACAGAAGCGCAAGGACACGAACGGACTCGAGGTAGCATTGAGGCCGGCTTTTTATTCTCCTTCATACCTCCTTTCATCCGCCTGCCCTCCTCGATTTAACTTGGTTTCACGAGCGTATGTCGCGTCAGCAGATGACTTCGCTCGTTAATATCGGATCATATCATCCCTGATTGGGGCGCCGAACGTTTCATACGTTCTCGTAGGGCGCTTCTCAGGAGGGGAGGTTAGGCGGAGGGGAAGGCAAAACATTACGAAACCTGTGCTAGAAAGGAGGTGCTTTCAGTGACGCACAATCGCAAGAGAGAGCTCGGTTTTACCCTTATCGAGCTTCTGGTGGTGATCGTCATCATCGGCATCCTGGCCGCAATCGCGCTGCCCAACTTCATCAAGGCGCGCAACAAGGCCCGAGAGGCTGAGGTGAAATCGAACGTGCACGCCGTCCAGATCGCTCTTGAGCGCTATGCTGTAGACACCGGCGGAGTTTATCCCACTTTTCTATGTGGCGCCGAGAAGGACAGCAACATCATCAAGAGCTATGTGGAGTTCTGGGTTATCCAGAAAAACGGCGTGAGCATGTTCCCGGTTCACGGTATGACTCCATTCGCCATGACCCCGGACGAGGACCTTGAGGTCGTGGGAGATACCAGGCTGCGGATGCTTATGGATCCGCTTATCCAGTTCGGCTATATCTCAGAGTATCCTGTCAACCCGTTCGCACGACGAGACACGGGTATGTGGAATGCTTCTCCGATTAACCAGACTGGAATGACCGGTGTATACCCCTATGGTGGCTGGCACGGCGACAAGATGTTCGATCTCGGATTCGGTTGGGGAGACACCCCGCAGACCGACTTCGTGCTGTACACCACCGAGTTAATCGAGGAGAACGAGGCCCAGGGCTCGGGCAGTCAGGGCGATGAAGGGAAGATGTACAGCGATCCCGACCTCGATGCTCCGGGTAACTTCTACTACCACCCGATCTTCAATGACATGATTCCCGTCTACGCACACTATGCCGCCAATTACGGCGCCGTGCTTCAAATCGGGGCCGGCTGGTCCGGTATGGGAATTATGTCGGACGAGGCGGCAGGTTACATGCTGTACGGGTATGGTGCTGCGGGCGACCGCGACAGCCTGGTCGAGGGCGGTTTGGATTACTTCAACCGC
>CBDUXL010000028.1:0-18820 GCA_965371155.1 uncultured bacterium
TCATTCCGCTTGAGGGTGGCACACAGATTTTCCCTAATTATGTTCCTTTTTCAACAGCCCTAAACTGCTCACACCCCCCAACGTTCGTCTTTCGGGACAGGCAATCCAAACACCACCGCGATACCCCTCCACTTCTGCTGGGCTGCTGCGAATTGGTCCGCCCGTACCGGTCGAGTGTAGTACCAGTATCCTGAGATGAGCGCTCCCACCAGGTACATGACCAGGATGAGTGCGGTAAGTGCTCTGCGCAATCCGGTTTTTCGTCCTCTGTTCCGGCTGTTTCGATTCATTCACTCACCAGCCTGTATATTCCCCCGGACAATCCCTCATAGATCGGCACGAATGTCCGTGGGTCAGTGCGCGCGTACTCAAGAGCCTCGGTGAACGGCTCGATATACACGAAATCAACTCCCATTGCTCTCATATCCGCCACCCATGCCTCCTCATCGCCCTCCCAGGGCACCCATATCGCGCGATTCGAGAAGTGCGGATTCCACAGCGCCAGGGTTTTTTTTCTGGGTGGAATTTCGCTGAAACCGAGCGTCGTCCCAGGCTGCTTTACCCAGCTCAACCCCTGCGCGAATTCCTCTCCCCATGAGTAATAGAGGTTGATGCGGTCGGTTTTGCGGTAAGATTTCAGGTTCTCTGCTTCAATTAATTGCGGACTGAGCCTGGTGTCATATACTCCCGCCAGGAAAAAGGTCGCGAACATGAGCACACCTGCGCTTCCGAGCAAAATTCTACTGACCGTCGTGCCCTTGAACATCACCAGCACGAAAGCGAACGCGGTGATGCCCGAGCAAATCACCGGAAGGTGAAAGCGAAGTTCAGTATGGTTGTATGGGAACAGGAAGAAGGGGATCAGGGTCGCGAGCATAATCGCCGGCACCGTCCACCTCCGCCATAAGACCCCCAGAATGAAAGCCATGGGAATCGCAGGAAGCATCAGGATCGTCCACGGCGAACCCCATCCTCCAATGTAGCTGATTTCACTAAAATACCGGGTGGGATCGTAGAACCCGTCCAGCACCACCTGCCACTTGGGCCCCTCCTGGAGTGCATCGTAAAGCGCTTCGCCGAGCTTGTCGCGGGAGTAATGCGCTCGCACGTCGATATCACCCTCGAATACTTTCACCCCGGCCACTCTCACGGTGAAAACGCCGGTCGGGTTCCCGTAACTCGCCCAGTTCCGGACGTAGAAGTAGCTCCCGAACAGGAAAGTCATCCCCAGGAACACCACAAGAGCCCAGGTTCCCGCCTTGAATCGACCGGCCCGGCTCCTCTTCAATGCGTCCATTCCCAATGGAAGCAGTCGGTAAATCAGGAAAAGAAACAGCCCAACGATAAAGTAGATCGCCGATCCTTTCGTGCCGAGCACGAATCCCGCTGCGCATCCGGCAATCATCAGCGATGCCGTGGTCAGTCGCCTGCGGGAAAGAAACGCAAGCGCGACAGTATTCGCGCCCATGAGTGCGAGGTCCACCATCGCCATCCACATCTGGTGGATCACAAGCGGTACGCTCAGAATCAGCAGACCCGCCACCACTGCATCTTTTCTACTCGCTCCGACCCGCCTCGCGAGCCTGTAGCACGCCAGCGCTCCGGCGAACGCAAACGGCGCCTGCGCGACATTGGCCCATCGCTCGGTTCCGGTCCCGATCAGCCACCAGAGGAACAGAATCTGGGTGTTCATCGGGTAGGCATTTATCCAGACCACCGGCTGGTGAAACGGTCCCAGGTGCCCTTCCTGCATGGCGAACGCCGCCCACGGAAGGTGATACCACCATGTATCCCATGGCATCGGGGCAAGCAGTTGCCCAAGGTAAACGACCCAGACCGAAACGAGGATCGCGATCACCACGATTGCCCTGACCGCCAGGGACGATCGAATCAGTCGAAGGAACGAGCTTATTGCCAGAGTGATTTCACGGGCAAGGGAGCGACCGTCTTTCGCTGTTCCGGCACGCAATGCGATTACGCACGCGATCACCGCGTTCAGAACACCGAGCTGCCACCATCCGAGTTGATGAAGTGACCCGAGGAAGAATGTTGTGGCGAGGATTTGCCCGACCGTGGCGACGAACGTCGCGAGAATCCGCTCCGAGAGCGTGAACTCCCTGGAATAGCGTCTGGCGAAAAACGCCCACCACGCGAGGAACATCCCGGCAGTCAGCACCCACCAGATATTCTGTTGCCAGGGAAGAACCATCGGCGGTGCCGTGTTTAAGGCTGATTGCATTTGGATGTAGGGGCGGTGCCCTGCCCCTGCCCGTCGAACACTGGTTGACCAGGGCAGGGGCGGTGCCCTGCCCCAACACTGGATTCAAGAGATCTTACATTTCCAGCAGGCCCTTGTCATCAACGGCCCCAGCGCTCGTCTTTCGGAACCGGTACCCCGAACACGTGCGCGATCTCATTCCACTTCCTGTGTGCTGTCCGGAACTGATCCGCTCGCACCGGACGCATCCAGTACCAGTAGCCGAAGGAAAGCACACCCAACAGGTAAATTGCAATGAGCGCCCTTATGGCAAACCTTTTCAGCCGCCTGAGGAAACGCAATTTTAGTTCACTGGTCATCTGATTTTACGATGCGGTGTATGCCGCCCACAGCGCCCTCGTACATGGAATCGAATCCCTCGGGATGCGCCGAAGCATAGCTCAATGATTCGGTATCAGGCCATGTGTAAACGAAGTCGACCTCCCTATCGCGCAATGATTGCTCCCACGCGTTGCCATTCTCCAACCATGGAACATAGACAACGTGATTCGAGAAGCTCGGGTTCCAGAGAGCCAGCATTTTCCAATCCGGTGCGAAGTGGCTGAAGCCGAGAGTTGTACCCGGTTCCTGTATCGATAGCCAGGTTTGCGCGAACTGTTCATCATGCCAAGAGCTGAAGAAGGCAAATCGATCGCTCTCCATGTAAGGCTGTTGTCGTGCTTCAGCGATTACGGCTGGTCTCAGGAGGGGGCGGTGAGTTGCTGCCACGTAATCGGTTGCCATCATGGACAAGGCAGCGATGCAGAGCATTATGTTTGTCCACCTGCTTCGCCTCAGGTTGCTCAGCAGGAATGCAAGCGATGTCGTTCCTGCACCAATAATGTACAGATGATAGCGAGTCCAGGTATGGTTGGCCGTGAAAAGGAAATAGGGAATCAGACAAGCCACGATGATCGCGACCGCAGACCAGCGTCTTTTCAACAGCGCCCACAGGAAAGCCACCGGAATCGCCGGCAGCATCAATGTTGTCCATGCGGAGCCCCATCCCCCGATCCGGGTGATCTCGGAAAACTCGTCCTTTGGATCAAAGAAACCATCCAGAACGATCGGCCATTCCGGTCCGCGTTCCAGGGCGTCATAAAGCTCTCCTCCAATAAGGCCGCGGCAGAAGTGAGCATCGCGCACGTCCTTTCCCTCAAACAACTGAATCGGTCCGACTTCTACCTGGTACAAAGCGGTGGGGTTTCCATACAATACCCAGTTGCGCAGATAGAAATAACTTCCGAAAGCGAATGCCAGTCCTCCAAACAAAGCCAATGCCACCACCATGTTCTTCAACCGTCCTGTCGGGCTGCGGCGAAGCGAGTCCATACCAAGAGGAAGCAACCGGTAAAGAAGGAAAATAGAGAGCCCCATGAAAACGTACATGCTTGAACCCTTTGTCCCGACAATGAATCCCGCGGCACAACCTGCCAGAGCCAGCGTACCGTGTGTCAAACGGCGTCGTGAGAGAAATGCCAGGGATGAAAGCGCCCCGCCCATGACCGTGACATCCACTAATGCCATCCACATCTGGTTTATCACTACGGGAACGCTCAGGACCAAGAGACTCACCGCTGCGGCATCTTCGCGACGCGCACCAACTCGTCGGGCTAGCAGGTAGGAAGCAAGCACCGACGCGAGTCCGAACGGAGCCTGAACCACGTTTGCCCACCGCTCGGTCCCCGCACCAAGTATCCACCATAGGAACAGAATATCTGTGTTCTTGGGGAAAACGTTGATCCAGGGCATCGGCTGATCGAAAGGCCCTAAATGCCCTTCCTGGCGCGCGAACACCCCCCAGGAGAGGTGGTATGACCAGGCATCCCAGCAGTAAGGGGGCAGCAACTGTCCCAGATAAACGACCCACGCCACAACCAGAAGCGCGGTTACGCCGATTAGAAAAACCGCCATTGACGATGTCACCAACCGCCACCCAACCGCAAATGTAGCCCCGATGTCACTTACCAGTTTGCGCCCTGCTCCACGAACCCCGCCAACCCCGCCCCTCCCGCACAAGATAGCCAGTATAATGGTGATTCCTGCATTCAAAAGTCCGAGCGGCCACCAGGACAAGTAGTGTGCGATTCCCAGGATCAGTGTGGTCGCAACAATCTGGCACACCGTACTTATGAACGCAGCAAGAATTCGCTCGGCAAGGGAGAATTCACGCGACTGATTCCCGGCGAACCAGGCCCACCAGACCAGGAACATGGCCAAAGTTAAAAACCACCATGCTCCTTCCTGCCAAGGCAAGACGGCAAACGGTTGGTTGGGCATGCGACAAAATCACCTCTCGTCCATCACTAAACTACTCTATTCCCAAATCACGGTTACACCGCGTTCCCGAAGGGCGGGTATCTGCTCATTGATTGCCTCATCGCTGAGCGGGTTGTTTCTCAGCGCCACCTCATCGCCTGCGCCTATCCCGTGGTTGTCCAGAAGTGGACTTAAGTCTTCAATCATATTGTTCCCAAGGTTGAAGGATGTCAGTTGCGTAAGCGTGGCGAGAGGGCTGATATCGGCGATCAGGTTCGCGCCTAGCCCCAGCTCGGCTAGTTCGGTCAGCGATGAAAGCGGCGAAAGATCGCTCACATTGTTGCTGCCTAGGACAAGGATTCGCAGAGAATTAAGGCTGCTGAGTGGGGTGATATCGGCTACCTGGTTCCGGTACAGAGCGAGGTCGTTCAGGTTGGTGAGTTCCGCCAGAGGTGTCAAGTCGGCGATTTGGTTATTCCCCAGAACCAGCTTGGTTAGGTTCGCGAGCTCGGAAAGCGAGCTGAGATCGCTTATCTGGTTGTTGGTCATGGTAAGCTCGGTAAGTTGCGTGAGGCCGGCAAGCGGACCGATGTCAGCGATCTGGTTGATCGACAAGTCAAGTACCTCCAGATTCACGCAATATTGAAGGCCTTCAAGGTTCGAAATCCCCTTGTCAGTTACCCGAAGGATTGCTATATCCTCAAGGTCGGACCTCAGCATGTCTCCGGATGGCTTCTCAATCCGGGTCCGTATGGCGTAATCCAGACTGGGGTCGGGAAAGGTCACAGTGTCGGCCTCGGCGGTTGGCCTGGCAGGCAATGGTGATCTGCCATTTTCAGTATCCAACCCCCTGGTGCAGCCCGATGCTCCAATCTGTAGCGCGATCGTGAGCAAAAGCACAGCCAGGATTCTGAATGCAGGATTTAGTGGATTAGTGATTTGTGACATCGTTAGTCTGCCCCTTCGATTAGCTCTTGCCATTCCCACTGACGTAATCATAGCATGGGTGAATAGTACGCCTCAAATGATGTCGATGGAATTAGCAGGCCGTGTTGAGGACAGAGCGAACCTCTATCCTGGTCCCTTTTCATGGCCTTTTCTCACCCGCGGCCTTTTTTCAACCAAGTCAACCTCCCCAACGCTCGTCTTCAGGTACGGGAATCCCGACAGATTCCGCGATCCCGTACCACATCCGATGCGCGCTGCGGAACTGGTCCGCGCGAACGGGTCGAGTCCAGTACCAGTAGCCAAACGCAAGCACACCGATCAGGTAGATCACATAAAACACACGTACAAAGACCCGCCGGACTCGCCCTCCACCACGCGATATCCTTTTTCGTTTCGGGATGGCCGGTTTGTCAGGCGTATCAGCCTGACTGACAATCTCCCTGAGTTCTTCAAAACCAGGGCCCTCTTTCATGCTTTCGTTTTTCTGCTCATTCCGGTTCATCAGATTGTACCAGTCTGTAGATCCCGCCCATTTTGCCCTCGTACAGGGCCTCAAAAACGTCGGGATTTGACATGGCATGCACCATCGGACGACTCTCGGGCCCCACGTAAACCGCATAAATCCCTTCATCCCTGAGCGACTTCTCCCAACCCTCGCCATCGGTCCGCCATGGCAGCCAGATTGCACGATTCGTGAAGGTCGGATTCCACAGTGCCAGGATTTTGGAGTCCGGAAGCATATTGCTGAAGCCAAGCGATGTGCCGGGTTCCTGAACCGACCGTATAGCATCCGCGAATTCCTCGTCACCCCATGAGTGGAAAAGCGCATACCTGTCGTTATACGGGTACGGGACCTTGCGGGCGGCCTCGATAGTGCCGATCCGCAGCAAATCGTGATGCGATGCGGAAAACATTGTCGCGACCATCAACACTGCCGCCACCGGAAGAAGCCAGCGCCCCGGGCGTGTCCGCACGATCATTGAATACAGGTACGCAAACGCCGGCGGGCCGGCACCGATCACCGGCAGAATGAATCTCGTCCATGTGTGATTGTATGTAAAAAGGAAATAAGGAATTAGAAAGGCCAGAATAATCGCCGGGATCTTCCACCGTCGCCTGACAATCCCCCAGACGATCGCCATCGGAATCGCCGGCAACATGAGCACCGTCCAGGGCGAGCCCCATCCGCCGATACGGTTCCCCTGCGCGAAACCTTCCTGCGGATCGAAGAACCCGTCCAGCACTATCGGCCACTCGGGACCTTCCTCCAGCGCTTCAAAAAGCACGTCCGGCATCGCCGCACTGGTAAAAAAGCTTTGGACGCCGCCTCTTTCTCCCTTGAAGAGCACATACGGACCCACCTCGACCTTCCATGCGCCGGTCGGGTTGCCCTCATTGATCCAATTCCTCATGTAGAAATAGCTTCCGAACGCGAACGAGAAAACCCCAAACAGCAGAAGTGTGAGGAAACCGATCCCGAGACGGGCAAGCGGACGAACCCGCAAGGCATCGTATCCCAGCGGGAACAAGCGATACAGAAGGAAAAGGAACAGGCCTATGAAAGAATAAATCCCCGTGCCTTTCGTCCCGATCATAAATCCGGCCGCGCATCCGGCGAGCACGATCGTTGCGGTCGTGAGGCGCCTGCGAGAAAGGAAAGCCACTGCGGTGAGCGTTCCGGCGGCGGTCGACAGATCAACCATCCCCATCCACATCTGGTGAAGCACGGTCGGAATGCTGAAAACCAGCATTCCGGCGAGTAGAGCGTCCCGCCTTCGAGCGCCCACCCTCCTGGCCAGCAGATAGGATGCAATCGCCGTCGCAAACCCGAACGGCGCCTGAACGATATTCGCCCAGCGCTCGGTTCCGGCTCCGATGATCCACCACAGGAAGAGAATCTCAGTGTTTTTTGGGTAGAAATTTATGTGCGGGTTTGGATAGGCAAAAGGCCCAAGATGTCCTTCCTGCTTGGCAAATGCCGCCCAGCCGTAATGGTACCCCCATGCATCGTAGCAGAACGGCGGAAAAAGCTGTCCAATGTAAATAACCCACGCAGCGGCAAGAAGGCCGGTGACCGTGATGATCCACAGCGCCACCGAGGTGTTCATGAGCCGCCAGACTGATTTGAACGTGTCGGCGATATCCGTAATCAGCGTCTTTCCTTCCCCGGCTCGACGCGACACACGTGTAAGCAGTATCAGACCCACCGTAATACCTGCGTTAGTGAGCCCCATCGGCCACCAGCTAAGGCCATAGGTCAAATTCAGGATGAAAGTGACAGCGAGAATCTGGCTTGTCTGGGCCACGAACGCAGCGAGAATGCGCTCTGAGAGGGAGAACTCCTTTGCATATTTACGTGCGAAAAATGTCCACCATGCGAGGAACATGGCGATTGTCAGAATCCACCAGGCAGCTTCCTGCCATGGCGCTATGGGAATGGAAGTTGCGGTTATCGATGATTCCATGTTGGACTGGAAGAGGGAAGATACTAGCATTGCGAAGGTGCATCGGGCAAACCCAGGATGGCTCAATATCCCCGGATTTATGGACGGGGCGCGTAGGGGGGCGGGGCACGCGCCCCTGACCTGGTCGGTTTATACTTGGTGTCCGGACTTCTTGGATGTTTCCACCATCCCCCTCAACGCATCCTCCAGCTTCTCGTACTTGAAACTATATCCCGACTCGATCAGCTTCTTCGGGACAGCGCGAGTGCTCGAGAGGAGCAGCGCGTCGGCCATTTCGCCGAACGCGAGTCGGAGCGCGAACGCCGGGGCAGGCAGGAACACGTTGCGGTCGAGGACATCGGCGAGAGTTCGAGTGAACTCGATGTTTGTCACGGGATTGGGCGCGACGAAATTCACCGGTCCGGCGACTGAGTCGGTTTTGATGACGTGATGGATCGCGGCGACTACGTCATCGAGCGCGATCCAGCTCATGTGCTGCCTCCCCGATCCAAGTTTCCCGCCCAATCCCGTTCGAAAAAACGGAAGGACCTTTTTCAGTATTCCGCCGGAGGGGTCCAGCACTGTGCCGAGTCGGGCGTTGACAACTCGAATGCCCTTTTTTCTAGCGGGTTCACATGCGGCTTCCCAGTGGCGGGCGACGTCGGCAAGAAATCCGCTCCCCGGCGGGCTGTCTTCATCGAGAATCCGATCGCCGCTATTTCCGTAGAATCCCACCGCCGATGCGCATAAAAATACCCGGGGTGGCTTTGGGAGAGACGAGAGGGTGAATGCGAGAAGCTTCGTTCCCTGAAGGCGGCTTTCCAGTATTCGGTCTTTCTTGTCTTCGGTCCACTTGTCGGAGCTGATATTTTCACCGGCCAGATGCACCACAGCATCCAGGTCGTTCAGAGCGCTCGCATTGATCCTGCCCACAAAGGGGTCCCATCGAACGGCGAGTTGGGTATCGCTCCTGATCGACCTGACGAGCCGAACGGCCAGATGCCCTTTGTCGTCAAGCGACTTGACGAGGGCCGAGCCGATGAAACCGGTCGATCCCGAAACAAGAACGTTCATATATTAACCTCATTCGGTTCAGCGAGAGGGCAAAGCATCTCGTCGAATGGCCACATCATACGCTGTTTACTACGACTGTGTGCCTTGGAAAATAATCGACGAA
The DNA here is from genome assembly GCA_965371155.1 of uncultured bacterium. GTDB lineage: Bacteria > JAJVIF01 > JAJVIF01 > JAPKYR01 > JAPKYR01 > CBDUXL01. Next base: position 9,086 of record CBDUXL010000028.1, read on the forward strand.
TAGCCCTTTTATTTTTCACCCAAACTTGGTATAGTATACGAAAATAGAGTCCTTTCCCCGATACTAAATACGGAGGCTCACATGCCGGCACGAAAACTCACCCTCAGGCAGAACGAAATCTTAAGCTTCGTTATCGAGTATATCCAGGAGTACGAGCGCCCGCCGACGATCCGCGATATCGCGGAGAACTTCGGGTTCACAGTCAAGGGCGCCTACGATCATCTTCTTGCGCTCGAAAAGAAAGGCTGGATCGAACGCGACAGCAAGCACTCGCGTGGGATAACCATCAAGGAGTATCCGCAGGGATTCGAGCACCTCAAATTCCGGCGCAAGCTTGTTGAGGAGGATATCCGCGCCATCCCGCTGGTCGGACGGATTGCCGCGGGCGAACCGGATGCGGCGATTGCCACAACAGATGAACGCTTCGTCATAGGAGCGGAGCATTTAAGCGGCGAGGAGCATTTCGCTTTGCGGGTGAACGGCGACAGCATGGAGGACACAGGCATTTATCCAGGCGATATCGTGATTGTCCGTCGCCAGCCCATCGCCCGGAATCGGGACATCGTTGTCGCGCTGATTGCGGGAATCGAAGAGGAGGCTACGCTGAAGAGATTCATGAAGAAAGGAAATGAGATTACGCTGCACCCGGAGAATCGGAAATACGAAGACATCGTGATAGACGATCCCGGGACGCTGCAGATCAATGGTGTCGTGGTGGGGGTGTACAGGTCCCTGAAGTAGCAGAAATAGCGGGAGCCTGACGACTACAGAGCATCTGCAATCCTTTTCACTACCTTGCAGAAGTAGCTAAATGATGGGGATCGTTTACTTGCTTCAGTTATGTCAAACTGGGTGGTTAGCCTGACTTGATCTATTGTTTCCTGATAGCATTTGTTCTTCATTCTGTTCTTGATCCAGCCTTTCGGACTTGGAATTCCTTCAGGATCGTCGGGTGGATCAAGCTCGTCCAGCATCCCACATTTTCCAGCAAGTTCCGACGCTCCACCAATGAACCAAGCTTCGTAGGTTCGTTTGGCTATACATACCTCAATATGAAGATCGGACCTGGTGGCGAGTGCACGCTTCCGTAACTCAGGCCCAATCACTGCAGGACAATCATCGTCAGCATCCAGGATAATGAGGATTGCCTGACAACCAGGGATGCGTGCCGCCCTCTCAACTTCCTTTTCCAGTTCGCCCTCTTTGACTATCTTGTGCCGTTTCTTCCGTTGCGGACGATGAACTGAGCCGAGGAGATCATAACGGCCCAGAGTTTCAAGCAATCGCTCAAGTAGGACGCGGACAGCTTGAACCTCTCCATGGCCTTCAACAATTGGCACAAGTGTGTGGCTCATTGCAGATTCATTCTGCCAAACAGATTCAACTGGTCAGCCGTGGGGCGCTGGCTTTCCTGGTCAGCCTCCAGTTTGTCCTCTCTCAAGAGCTCGCCCACTGTGTATAGCTTCTCCCTGATCATGTCTCGGGATAGCGGATCAATGGGACTTATAGTGGTGTCTCCCTGTATGTTTTCTACGAACTTGATCTGCTCGGATGAGATCTCCCTGTGGTCAAGTAGATCCGGGCTGTGGGTCGTGATCAGCACTTGGCTTCTTTCACGTGCCGTTGCTAGAATGTCCACAAGTATATCAGCAGCGGCCGGATGGATTGTTGATTCCGGTTCCTCGACAACAAGCAGACTGGGGCGGGGAACCTGATACACTGCCAGAAGGATGCCCAGGATTCGCAGAGTGCCGTCTGAAATATTGTAGGTGTCAAAACGCCATTGGGGCTCTGCTCCTTTGACCTGTTGCTTAAAGACCATTGTCTCGAGGTTGCCGAGCAACTTATAGTCGACCTCAGTTACCCCGTGCACTAGCTCTGCGAGTAGCTCACAGATGCGTCGATAATCATCCTTCTTCTCTCGCACTATCCTCTTAAGCACCGCTGCTGAGTTACTACCGTCACGTGCTAATTGCCTTCCAGAGTCAACCTTCTGAGGTCCTCGAATATGGTCTGGAACCAGCGAATAGAACCGCATCCTCCTGAGGAACACGAATACTCTTTGGAGTCTGGCCAGGCCGGCGATAACCGGAAGCGCCAGGCGGTCATTGCCAATCTTCGCGTTAAATCGTTTGTCGTCAGCCAGTTGGGGAATCCTTACTACCCCGTTCTGAACATCGAGTTGGCCTAGGCCATACTTGCATTGTTCCCTCTTGACAACATAACTTGCGTCCTTTTCTGCTTTGATCTCGAATGCGTAGAAACCGGGCGTTTCACGGAATTCGAAATCTATCCTTATGCCGAAGTTTGCTGGATGCCCTCTAGCCTTGCGACGAACCGCGTTTATTCCCCCTCTTTGGATCAAAGCGTTGTCGATAGTCGACGACAAGCAATCAGCCACAAACGCTAGAGCATCAACGAAGTTGCTTTTCCCTGCTCCATTTGGGCCCACCAAGATCGTGAAGTCCTCAAGGTCTACAACTACCTTGGCGAGACTCTTGAAGTTCTTTATGTGAACCCGCTTAATCATGCGCGAGAATCATCTGCCTCTCTTTCGTGTATCAGTATTGTACTCTAACACTCACTCTGGCGCATCTTTTTGGTAATTCCCTGGCGCGTTATGAAAGAAGCCGCTTTCTAGGCGACTTACCGTATTCGAATCAAGATGCGTCCTTGGTCTACTCCTCACCCGACGGAACCACTTCGGCGCTTTCCAGCAATTCCTCCAGGTTTTCGAGCGCGTCCTCGAAGTACTCGACTACATCCCATTCGGGCTCTTCCTCGATCCAGGTCTCAACTTCCTCAATTGCCTCTTCCAGCGCTTCAGACCAACCGTCCGGCATGGCATCAGGCTGCGGCGACCACATTCGTCTCAGTCCCTCCGCCGCGTTCTCCCTGGCGCTCACGTCCGCATCCTGAATATGAGAAACAAGGGCGTGGAGCGACTCCACGGTGGGGAAGTTCCCAAGAGCGTAAAGCGCCTGGGGAGCGTGGGTGTCGATGGCATCGATCAACACCGGCACCGCGCGAGGATCCTCGGTCATTCCAAGCAGCACGACAGCACCGGCAACCACGCGGTCGTGATAGCCGGCGTCCTCGGGATCGTTGTAGTAGATATCGATTGCGGCGCAGGCAAGCTCCTCGTGAGTCCACAATTCAAAAAACGGCCCGTTGTCCTCCGCAGTGAGCAGAAGGCGGATGTCGGCCATTGTATCGTCCGGGAGCTCGCAATCATCGGGTACGCTCGCCACCGCTGGTCCGCTGAGCAAGAGAAAAACCGTGGCGGTAATTGTTAGTATGTGAATCGCATATCGCATAGTACTTCTCCTCAGGCCTAATGCAGACAAGCTCCGAGTCGTCTCACCCGCCCACCTAGAAATTGTTCGGGTAGTGCGCATGGAAATATGCCCAGTTCTCGACCTGGCTTTGAATGGGTTTCTCAGGATTCTCCCAGTTCAGGTCGCTAAGATGGTAGTGGTACGGTTGAGTCCAGTTTGAGACCCCGAAGTACATCAGGTTGCCCCATTCTGCATCATCTTCATCGCAGTAAGATCCGTTTGGCGGATAGGGGCAATAGTAGTAGTTGATCTGAGAGCAGCTGTTGAATCCCGCGTCCAGCAAGTACGTATCGTGGAGTATGCCGATCCCATGACCGAGCTCGTGAGCGAGGGTCCGGTGATCAGCGTAATCCGACATGACCACATAGGTGCTGTTGTGGGTCTGGTAGTAGTACCTGCAATCCATTCTGCAGTAGGCGGCGGCGTTGGCCAAATCGGTGAACGAGTTGACATAGTAGACGTTAATCGGGCCTGATGTATCGCGATACTGCATATGGCACGAGTACATCTCATTCGTGCTTGCTGCAAGCCACTTGGACCTGTTGATATAGCTGACTTCGACAAGAGTGATGCTGCCGCCCCACTGGCTGTAGAAGACGTCGGCCCAGTCGACATCATCCTGGACCTTACCCTCGCTTGTTGCCGGACTAGACCCGTCAGTCTTGCAGATAATATGGGCATGAATGTTGAAATCGTACTCTCCCACCGCCTCCTCTTCCAGGTCCATTGTCAGAGTGTAGTCCTGATCTCCTCCCCCGACAACCGGGTGAGCCGCGGCCTTAAGGTAATAAGTCCCGGAACCCAGCTTGTCGAGCGTCATAATCTCGTCAGCGATACCGACACTCGCACAGTACTCGATCGGACTCTCGTCGGGGTCCCCATACAGATACAGGTCGTTGTCGTAAATCAATGATCCAGACAGCGTGATTGTGCCGCTCGCGGCCTTGCTCTCATCCACAATGAACACATACCAGTCCGGATCGGCCGGATAGCAGACGGTATCCGAGACACTATCCGTGTAGCCTATCGGGTCGGCAACCAGCGGCGAGTCGTTCCCATCCCCGACGGTGCAGTTGTAACCGGAAGTTATGAGATTGGTCTCAATTGTGAATCCACGATCGCCCGTCGGTGAAGAGCCTTGCGCGTACACCTCGATATAGTGCATTCCGGGACTGAGACCGCTGATGTTCACCATCTCGTCCTGCGTATCGGGGTTGACGCTCCAGAAAGATACCGGGCCGGGGTATTCATCGTAGACGCGGATATTCACATCGCCATCCCCCGCGTTGTCGATGAAAATCGTGCCGCCTGCCACCTTCTCATGCGGAACATCGATCTTGAACCAATCGCGCATGTCCATCCCGGCGCAGACTGTTTCAGAGTAACTGTCGGACAGTTCCAGGAAAACTGCGTTTGTGTATTCGTTGTTGTCATCGGTGGTGCAGTCGGTTTGCGCTTGTTGAAGGTTCAGCGTCAGTATGTACGGCTGGACTTCGGTTCCCGCCAATTCCCCTGTAAGGACAGCAATATAGTAGGTCCCACTCTCCAGGCCGACCAGCTCGATCATCTCGGAGATGGTCCCTGGGGTCAACGCCATGTCCGTAGGATCCCCGGGACATCCGTTGTAAAGAATCAGATCGTTGTCTGCATAACTGAAATTGTCCAGGATTACCGTACCGTCCACAAGAGTTCCGCCTGGAACCTCAAACCGGTAGTAGTCGCTTGGGTCATGAGGCATGCACACGGAAGATGTCAATTCATCCTGCAGTTCCACAGGCTCCGCGTCCTCACACATGACATTCTCGTCAGGCGTGCAGTCCACCAGCCCGATGTCCACCATGATGAGTGAGTAAGTCGCAACTTCTCCGTCGGGGGCTGCTTGCCATCCCTGTTTCCATGCGGTTCCAGGAGCAGGGATTTCTATGAGGATTGGAACCGTTCCGACGGTGGCCTCCAGGCAGCTCGCTGTCACAGTGAGCACCGTTTTGTGGAATCCGTCTACTTGTTCCACCAATGGGGTGTCAAACTTAACGTAGGGCGAATGTAGTTTCACACTTCCGATCTGACCCGCGTAGCTTCCATTTGACCAGCCCTGCCAGTCCCAGACCTCTATGGACAACTCCAGCACGCCTGATCCTGCGCCACCGAACGGCGTTCCAGCCAGCGTGTTGTTTGTGACTGTCGGACCGACCAGGAACGCCTCGAAGGCGTTCGCCCAAATCGGGAAATCCGCTGGAATATCGACAGGTGGATCAGGGCTCGGTTGCGCCCAACTGGCTTCTATGGCGTAATCAAAATAGACTTTCGGTCCGCCGTCGACGGGGAACTGGATTTCGTACCTTCGAGAGTTTGTCTTACCCGATCGAAAAACGGCTCGACCTGCAGGATCGTTCAATGCCAAAGACGTAATAAACAGAGGATCAACATCCGACACCAGAGCATCACAGAACAGCTTGTATCCGTTTACCGTTGCGTCGAGGGTCCCGCTTGGCGGTTGAATAGCCAGATTACCAGGTACATGACCGAGAAGTCCGGGATCGGTGAATTCAGTCTGGTTCCACCATCGAGTCCAGCCGTCGGCATTTAGAAGATGAGGGTCATTCAGGCCCGGAAACTTCAGCCCGCCGGCTTCATGCTCGCCGGTGCTCAGCAGTATCCCCTTGACATCAAATCCTGTAAGGCCCTTATCCCCCGGGAAGGGGTGAGTTATGCTGATATTCAAAACGAAATAGCCCGATGCCGGGTTGCCGTCGGGCAGAATCTCAACACCAAGCCCAAGCTGCTTGTTCAGAATCTTTGTGGCGTTGATATGGACATCTGCCGTTCGAGAGGGAAGGGCGGAGATCGTGCCTTCCCCGAGGTCCGCTACGCAGTGGTAGTAGCCCCAGAGGTGCTTAACGGGATTCTCAGAATCTGAAACTACTGTCTGGACTGCCTCATCCGGCTTGTCTCCCGGATCCGGCAGTGCCGGGGAGCTACCAGACTGGCAGCCAACTGAGAAAGCAATCATGGAGAGTGTGAAGAAAGTAACAACCAGGGACCGCATAGAAATCCTCCGGCGGGTTTGCAGGGCAAACACGCATGACGGTACATAAAACAAAACAGCCGCCCATGCTGTGCATCGACCGGCATCCAGGCAACTTGCTTGTCCCCCATGAAGATTATAGCGCATGTGCTGAATAACGCAAGCGCTTCGTCAACACAGGTGCATGTGTAATTGACACTGTATGGCTTACGACAAGAGCTTTCGGTGACCAACAACTTCCAGCCTTGCGAAAAAGGTCAGGATGGGAATGAGAGAGGTGGAAATCCGGAGTTGGATTGGGTTGTGGGCATTATTCTGGATTCAATTCGGGTTCTTTCGTTTCAGGTTCGCCACGACAGCCCACGCTGCCAGATACACACCAATCCCAACAAAAAGCGTCCACCGGTAACCCAGCGCGATCGCCAGAGTCAACGCCAGAGCGCTTCCGAGCACGCTCGCCGCCCCGTTCACTCCCCAAGCCCAGGGGATCACACCGAGTTTCTCGCGTTCGATAATTCTCAAGCCAAGCGGGAACGGTTGCCCCATGAACCATCCTAGCGGGAAAACCAGAGCGATCGCTATGATGATTCTCAGGAAGTCGGGCAGGACTATCAACGAGGTGAAAATCGGCGGAAGCGCGAATATGTAGACCAGCGCCACCAATCCGATTCCTATCACTGCACTACGGATGCCGATTTCCAGCCGATCGGGAGGTATTCGTCCGCTCCAGCCCGATCCGAATCCGCTGAAAAGAAGCAGGCTCATTAAAACCGCCGCGAGCGAATAAATCGGATACCCCAGGAACAGCGTGAAGTGCTGCATCAGGGCAATCTCGATCAGGATGAACGACAGTCCAAGGCATATGAAATAGCCAAGCAGTTTGAGTTTCCTATCGCCTTCCTGCCGGATATCGGCTCGTCGGAACAAGAGCAAGGGCAGCACAATGAAAACAAGCACTACAACGAGGCTGATTATCAGCAGGCTGACAAGCGTGAACACCGCAATGCTGTTGTACCCCTCACGGTAGGTCTTCCCGAACCAGAACGCCTCCATAAACTTCCAGGGCGGCACGAGATAGAAGAAAAACGGGCGATCATCGGTCGTTGGACGGATGTCGAGATCGTATTGAGCGATGAAACGGCCCGGATTGGTGGTCGTAAGAAGATCGTGATAATGCGATTGGGCTCCGGACTGTGGTTCGCGATCCGGTAGGTAGAGAATCTCATACCCCAGGTCATCGCACTTTTCCTGCATTGTCCGGACAGCCTCATCATCGAAACCATCCGGACGGACCATCACATTCGCGATAATCCCCTGCTTGATAACCATCACGCACCGGCCGGGGTCTTCGACTCCCCGCTTGTCGAGCGCCGCGCGGGCGATCGACACCACCTTGAGCGTCTCGCGCGGAGGATCGAACGCAAATCGGGACATGGAGTAGATCCCGTTCGGGGCGAGATGATCGAAATATTCTTCGAACGCCTCGATCGTGTAGAGGTTATTCTCTGAAAGCGCGTACGCGCCGGTGGACGCCGCCGCCCAGGTGTCGATCAGGCTGATTTGCAGCAGGTCGTACTTATCTCGACTTCGCGCAATGAAAGTGCGCCCTTCGCTTACAACAACATTGACAGGATCCCGTGTGTAGATATTTCCGTTGAATCCCGCAAACGTTCTGCGCATTACTTCGCCGATCAGAGGGTTGATCTCCGCCCCATCCACCCTGGATGCATCGAAAGCAAGCGCAGCCAGGATATCTTTCCCACCGCCGGGACCTACAACAAGCACATGGGGCCGATCGAGCAAATAATGCGCCGCGGCGGTGACATCATATCTTGCGATCTCCAGTTCCTCGGGTTCGCCAGAGAATCGGGTGATCGGCGTGCCCGCGGTATTGTCGATTTCAAGCCAGAGCTGATCCGGGAACGGCTGCTCATCGAGGCGCCATTCCTCCGAGATGCCCCAGTTATGAATTCCGTCCTCGTAGTAGGCGAGCGGGTTCGGGAGATTCAACACGACTATGCGGCTGAACGCGTTCCAGCGGTCGAACACAATAACGCTGGGATCGATCGTGCGGCCCTTTGTGTACTTGACATCGATTATGTGCATCCTCGGATTGAGTATGCCTGCAAGAATCAGCGCGATGGCAATGATGACCGCAAGAATCACAGTGGTGGACCGGGGCCGCATAGTTTTCTTCGGTTCGGTTCCTATCTTCGTGTCCTGGTGCCCTTGATGGTTACGGGTTCCGCCAGCTTCGGGCGTCCCGAAATTGAAACCCGCAACCGCAATGTACGCGATCCCGGCAATAATCATAAAGGCCCCGGGGCCCCCGGCGAACTGAAGCAGGGGAACGATCACCAGACATCCAAGCGCGCTGCCCACGAGCGACAGCAAATAAAGCCTTGGGATATGGTCGCTCAATCGCTGGAAAAGGAGCGCAAGGGCCAATCCGGCGAAGAAAAACGGCACGCTGGTGGCGAGGTAAATCCCTGCAAGCTTGAAGAACTGCGCTGCGAGCGACCCGTGCGGATCGAAATCGACATTGAGCGCGATCACCAGTGAAATGATGGTGGTAAGCCCGGCCCACATGCAAAGCCCGCCAAGCCGAACGCCCAGGTTCCCGCCCCGGAAACGCTTCTCGGCGATATACAAAACGACTCCGGAGGCGCCAAAGCCGAAAAGAGCAACGCCTATGGCAAGAAACGCGAAGTGGTAGAACATCGTCACGGAGAAAATGCGCGTGATCGCGATCTCGAGCGCCAGCACGAACGCATTGAGGAGAAGCACTCCGATTTGGAGTCCGCGGGTCATTGACCGATCACCGGACAGGCACGTTATGCCGCCGGATTGGGGTGCATCGTAACATAGGGACCCCATCGAGGGCTATTGACCCCGCCATGTGTGCAGCAGCAATGTGAGAATGTTCGCCTTGTGCAAGGTAGAAATGTCCGCATACCGTGCGGATGGAAGAGAGGACGATTATGTTTAGCAGAAAAGAAAGGGATCATCTGAGGGTGATCCCTGAGAGCAAAGGAGCCCTACCAGCACCCGTCCGGCAGGTGCTTGGTCAGGAATGCATCAGTGCTTCCGTTCTGAGTATGTTCGTCCGGATCATCATTGCAGGGCGGGTCGGTTGGTGCGAAATCGGCTGTGTCCCTGAAACGGCCTGTAACGTACACATTCCCGGAGCCGTCAACGGCAACTGCCCTGCCTTCATCCCACCCTGGCCCACCCCAGATCCTCGCCCACTCGAAGTTACCCGATCCATCGAATTTGCTCAGGAAGACATCAGCCTCACCATTCGAAATCTGCGGATCACCGCCTCCGGGGTCGAAATCAACTGTGCCCATGAAGAAGCCTGCAACGTAGACC
>CBDUXL010000029.1:0-18081 GCA_965371155.1 uncultured bacterium
TTCAAATGGGGGGGACACCTGCATTTCGGGGACGAAATGAGGTGTCCCCGAGAGGGTCATGGCCTTGATCCTGTCGAGTAATCCGCTACGATTCAGTCATGGAACTTCAACTGCCCCCTCGCATACGTGAGGGTTTTTCGTTATATTTCACCCACACAATGCCATCCCCGAGATGAATGAGCCTACCTGCAATACCGAACCCGCCAAGTCGCCGGATCCCATGCCGGACATGCCTCGATCGACTTTCGGTATCGGCCCCACTATGCGAAGGCTGGCTCGCTCGCGCTCCGCAGCATTTGGATTGCTCATTGTGATTGTGCTGGTTGTTACGGCAGCAATTGCCCCGCTGGTCGCCCCGCACGACATGCAAATGCAATTCAGCTCGGCGACAAAGGTCGAGCCTATGACGCGGATTTCATGGGACGAAATCAACGAGCGGTACAGTGGCATTGCGGAAGGTCGTTTCAAGCCCGCTCGTACGAATCTCTTCGTTCTCGGAACCGACAAGCTCGGACGGGACATTCTCACAAGAATCATCTACGGCGCGCAGATATCCCTTATCGTCGGCGTCCTGGCCGAGATTATCGCCCTGTTGATCGGCGTGACCATGGGCGCCCTGGCCGGATACTTCGGCGGTTTGCTCGACACCATCCTGATGAGAATAACCGACACATTTTTCGCGTTCCCATCGCTGCTGCTGGCCATCGCCATCCTTGCGATATTCGAGAAACCCGGCTTATTCACCGTTTTCATTGCGCTCGGGATTGTGGGGTGGACACCGATTGCCAGGATCGTTCGTGGGCAAGTCCTCAAAGTTAAAGAGGAAGACTTCGTGGAGGCGGCCCGGGCGATGGGAGCGGGCGATGCGCGGATTATCCTGAGGCACATTTTACCGAACTCGCTTGCGCCGATTATCGTTGTCGGCACGCTGGGGATCGCCGGAAACATTCTTGCCGAGGCGGGTCTGAGTTTCCTGGGCCTTGGAGTCCAACCCCCGACACCGTCATGGGGGATCATGCTCGCCGAAGGAAGAAACCTGATAACAACGTCGCCGTGGATATGCGTGTTTCCGGGCCTGGCGATTCTGTTTACGGTGCTTGGATTCAATCTACTGGGCGACGGCCTCCGCGACGCCCTCGACCCAAGACTCAAGGTCCTGTAGGGGCGCGGGGCACGCGCCCATCTTGGTGGGGCACGCGCCCATCTTGGTGGGGCGCACGCCCATCTTGGTGGGGCGCACGTCCATTGCAGGTAGCATGTTTCAGGACGGGCGCGTGCCCCGCGCCCCTACACGAGCCTGATCGATTTTCTACGCTGAATCCTCCTCACGAACCAGGAACGCCCCTAATACCAAGACTAACCAATAAACTCCACACATTAACGGTAGCCAATCACCCCACCTTGTGTATAGCGTCGTGCCGGACTTCCGGGCAACCTGCACAGTCACCGCGCCTCCCTTGAAAAGCTCCGTCTCGACCCACACATTTCCCCTCGGGTCGATTATGCTCGAAATCCCGGTTGTAGCAGCGCGACAGAACCATATCCCGTTCTCGACCGCACGGAAAACATCGAACCGCGCGTGCTGATAGCTCGCGCGCGTTCTCAAGCACCAGCTCGTGTTTGAAACAAGCACCAGGATATCGGCTCCCTCCTTCACTGCATTCCGTGTGATCTGAGGGATGAAACTCTCATAGCAGACGACCGCCGCGATCCGACCCACTCCGGTCTCGACCGCATGATAACCGGTTCCGGGTGTTATGTCCCTTGCGCCCCAGTAATAGTCCGGAAACCACCCCGTAATGACTTCCTTCATCGGTATGACTTCTCCGAATGGAACAACCTGTATCTTCGAGTGCACAGGAATCACCGCTCCATTCGGCTCGAAAGCGACAAGCGAGTTGTACTCCCCCGGATTTGAGCGAGGCTGGTAAAAGGTTTCAAGGTCAAGCGGGATGCCGTCCGCGGGATCCCAGGTCAGGCATCCAACGAGGAAGGTCGCATCCAGACTGGATGCCAATGCGCGGATTTGCTCGAGGTAATGCCGTTTCTTGACGGCGTTCGGTATCGATGTCTCAGGCCAGATCACCAGCCGGGAACCGATGTACTGAACCTGCAGCTCCTGCGAGGCCGGATCGGGCGTGAACTCATCAATTGTAAAGCCTATGTACTCGTCTATCGAGCGAATATTGAACTCCCGGGTCCATTCGATATTAGTCGGCTCGCTGCCCTGAACCAGTGTCACTGGGATTTCCGGAGCCGGGAGGGTTCTTGCAAGCGCCAATGCGCCGTAGAACCCGGATGCTCCGATCAGGATAACCGGCACAATCGCGACTGGGAGGATTCGAGGCTTGAATCCACCGGCGATAAGATGCGCGAGCGCCTCATTGACGTGCACAATCAGAAACGTGACTCCCCAGCATCCCGCGACCGCTGCAATCTGGATCAGCGGCAGATTCGCGTACTGAGTGTGACACAGAAGCGGCCACGGGAATGCGAAAAATCCCAGAGATTGCCTGAACTCAAGAAGAACCATGAGAGTTGGAAGAATCGTGGCGTAGAAATGAGACTTGTACCGCCGAAGGAGCCAGAAGGCAATCACAAACGTGACACCGAAGCCCAATGCATTCATGAAAACAAGAATTATCCGCCAGTGGTATCCGTAGACGGTGATCCAATGGAGTACATCATAAAGGTACAGATAAAAAACGGCAAATGACATGAAAAAAACCGCCCAGTACGAACGGGTCCACACGCGAAGAAGAAGCGGTACGAGCGCCACAAACGCAAGCGGCCAGTACGCACCGTTCTCGATCGGCAGCATGAGGAGACTCGCGGAGAGGAGTACAGCGACAGTATCCGTCCCGTATCGTACGAGCCAGCAATAAAGACGGCTTCGTTCCAGGGATTCCGGTGGCGTCGAGGTCATCTATCTTTGTCCGGCCATTCCATACCCCACCACAGAAAGCATGATTACCCGTCAGGGCCCATCATGGGTATCTTCACGCCGAACTTCCCGGCGCTTTCAATAGCTTCCTCGTATCCCGCATCTACATGACGCATAATCCCGCTGCCGGGATCATTGGTGAGAACTCGGCTGAGCCTTGCGTCGGCCTCTTCGGTGCCGTCGCAGCAGATAACCATGCCCGCATGAATCGAGTAACCGATCCCGACCCCGCCACCATGATGAACGCTTACCCAGGTCGCACCCGAGACCGCGTTCAGAAGCGCGTTGAGGATCGGCCAATCGGCGATCGCATCCGACCCGTCCTTCATCCCCTCGGTCTCACGATTCGGACTCGCCACCGAGCCGCAATCAAGGTGATCTCGCCCGATCACGATCGGCGCCGACACCTTGCCGGAACGGACAAGCTCATTGAAAGCCAGCCCGGCTTTCTCACGGGCGCCCAGTCCAAGCCAGCAAATTCGGCACGGCAAACCCTGGAACTTGACCTGTTTCTCAGCCATGTCGATCCAGCGAATCAGGGACTCGTCCTCAGGGAAAAGCTCGCGAATCACATCATCGGTCACTGCAATATCAGCGGGATCACCCGAAAGCGCCGCCCATCTGAACGGACCCTTCCCCTCGCAGAAAAGCGGACGAATGAAAGCCGGCACAAATCCCGGGTAATCGAACGCATCCTCAACGCCCGCCTCGATAGCCTGACCGCGAAGGTTGTTCCCGTAGTCGAAACACACGCTTCCGGCCTTCTGGAGGTCGAGAATAGCTCGACAGTGGCTTGCCATCGCCATCATGCTCTGCGTAACGTATTCATTCGGGTCCTTCTCCCGAAGCTCCAATGCTTCGGCATAAGTCATCGCGTTCGGAACATAGCCGTTAAGCGCGTCATGAGCCGAAGTCTGATCCGTGACCACATCCGGCACGATCCCGCGACTGTGGATTTCAGGGAAAACATCCGCCGCGTTGCCCTCAAGTCCGATAGACAGGGGCCTACCGGCCTTCACGGCGTTATTCACCAGTTCAATAGCGTCGTCCAGATCGTCCGTGGCCTTCATGAGGTAACCTGTCTCCAGGCGACGATGAATGCGAGCGGGGTCCACCTCGACAATCAGCCCCACGGCCTCGTTCATTGTTATGGCCATAGGCTGGGCGCCGCCCATTCCACCGAGACCCGCCGTCAGGACGAACTTCCCCTTGAGCGAGCCGTCGAAATGTTGACGGGCAAGCTCGGCGAGAGTCTCATATGTCCCCTGCAAAATGCCCTGGGTGCCGATATAGATCCAGCTTCCCGCGGTCATCTGGCCATACATAATCAGCCCGCGTTTTTCAAGCTCATTGAAATGATCCCACGTCGCCCAGTGGGGAACCAGCATGGAGTTCACGATCAGCACTCGTGGCGCGTCCGGATGCGTCCTGAAAACCCCGACAGGCTTGCCGCTTTGAACGAGCAAGGTCTCGTCGAGCTCGAGTTCCTTCAGTGTCCGGACAATCGCATGATACGCCTCCCAGTTTCGGGCGGCTTTTCCCGTCCCGCCATACACCACAAGGTCCTCCGGTTTCTCAGCGACCTCGGGATCGAGATTGTTCATCAACATCCGCATCGGGGCTTCCGTGAGCCAGCTCTTGCAGGTGATGTCGCTTCCTCTCGGCGCGCGAATGGTTGACGTGGTCTTCATGGCGACCTCCGGTGCCGCGTGCCCTCCCGCCGGCACGCGGCAGTATGATAGCAGATTGTTGCGGGATCACCACGAATGGACGGCAGGATGCCGTCGGTGCTGCCGACATGGATGTCGCCGCTCCGAGCCCACAACTTGTTGTGGGATTGCCCCGAATGGACGGCAGAATGCCGTCGCTGCTGCCGACATGGATGTCGCCGTTCCGAGCTCGTAACTTGCTGTGGGCAATTGCGTCGAATGGACGGCAGAATGCCGTCGGTGCTGCCGACATGGATGTCGCCGTTCCGAGCCCACAACTTGTTGTGGGATCGAACTTATCCTTGATTTCGTCCATAACTGTGCTAAACTGCGAGAAGCGCCCGGGATGGCGCTGACGTCATGTTCAAGTTCCCGTCCAGAAAAAAAAAGAGTTTCCCGAAGATCACGCTCTTCGCCGAAGCGCCCCTGCCCACGATGTACGGCGAGTTTCACGTCTACGTCTTCCACAACGACCGCGACGACAAGGAGCATCTCGCGCTCACCATGGGACACGTCCGGGGAGAGCGCGGTCTCCTAGTGCGTGTCCACTCGGAATGCCTGACCGGTGAGACACTCGGTAGCCTCAGGTGCGACTGCAAACAGCAGCTCGACAGCTCGCTCAAAATGATCGCCCTGGCCGGACGCGGGATTCTCATTTACTTGAGGCAGGAAGGACGCGGAATCGGCTTGGGCAACAAGATTCGCGCCTACGCCCTTCAGGACCAGGGATTGGATACGATGGAGGCCAACCATCAACTCGGATTCGCCGACGATGAGCGCGATTATCTACTCGCCGCCGGCATTCTGAAGCATTTCGATGTCAAGAGCCTGCTTCTTCTGACCAACAACCCGGCGAAAGTCCTGGATTTGAGTGAGCACGGAATAGAGATCATCCAGCGTGTGCCGCTCGAGGTGCGCCCGACCGAGTATACTCGCGACTACCTCCGCGCCAAGCGCGACAAAGCCGGCCATATTCTCGATCACCTCGAGGAAAAGGACGGCACCCTGGTCGACCTTCCGTTGGGCCTGACAAACTTCTGCGATCCCGACTCAGAAGAGAGCTGACCCCGCCCCCCAATGACCAGCTCCCCATCACACAATGCGCTGCGTTCAAAAGCGGAGATTGTGGAATGCACCGACCTCGCTCCAGCGCATCCGGAGCATTTTCGGCTCGCGCTGCACGCCCCGGAGATTGCAGCCAAAGCCCGACCCGGGCAGTTTATCCATGTGCTCCCGCCTTCGTCGGAGCTTATGCTCCGACGTCCATTTTCGATCCTTTCTGCTGACCCAAACCAGGGAAGAATAACTTTCCTTTTCAAAGTGATCGGCGAAGGAACCCGACTTATCTCAGGCGCTGAATCGGGAGAACCACTCGATGTAATCGGGCCACTGGGCAACGGCTTCCCGATCAAGACAGACCATCGCGCATTTCTGGTTGGTGCGGGGGTTGGGATTCCCCCACTCAACTTCCTTTTTAACACTCTTCGCCCAAAAAGGGTATCGCGAGCCCCAAGTGCACAAATTGGAGTTCAATCACTCCTTGCGGCTCGGGGTAAGACTCAATTTGTATGCATTGATATTTTTCGGGCAAACGGCATTGACCCAGGTTCTGAAGGGTTACAGTTGCTGCTAGCGGTTTGCGAGCCTGATATCTACCGAGATAGAGGAACTGAGCCCTTTTTGGTCACAGAGGATGGTTCGGTTGGTGAACTTGGTATTATTACAGACTTCCTGGATTCGGTATCTAAGACGCTCGTGCCCAAAGCTCCAACTGCATACTTGCAGGGCTACCAACCTGCCCACGAGCGATTGAGATTGCTAAATGCCCCTGGTGCTCCTAAAACCATTGTCTACTCATGCGGGCCTGTTCCGATGCTGAAAGCTGTCGCGAATTGGGCATCGAATCGGCAATTGACCCATTACGCAAGTCTCGAAAGCAAGCTGGCGTGCGGATTCGGCGCATGTCTGGGATGCAGCATTCCGGTTCGCGACAAGGTCGGCGGTATCCGTTATGAGCGAGTATGCTGCGACGGCCCTGTTTTCGACGCGACAAGAATCGCTTTTGATCTGATGTAGAAACTGCAGCGGCAGTAATTCAGGCAGAAGGCGAGCAGCGGCACACGGCCGCTGCTCCCCTCTGAGCTCCCGATTGTGGGATTACACATAGAAACCTGACGAGTTCACCTTGAATCCCAACTGCCTGAAGAACCGGATGGCGCGACGGTTCGACTGGCATATGTTGAGCATCGCGAACGGAAGCTGCAGATCGTACAAGCCCCATAATGCCTGGTTTATGAGTAATTTCCCGATCCCTTTCCTGCGATGCCTCGGCACTACTGCCACAACGTGGATCTGTCCGAAAACGCAACCGGGAGCTCTTGTGGTCAGCACTACTCCCGCAGGTTCATTACCCTTGGATATCATGAACGAAGCCTCGGGAAGGAAGCCGCCCAGGTCCGTAAGCTCATTGATCAACTCGGCACATCCCACCCTCGAGCCAAGCTGCGGATAGAGGTTCAGGTACTTCGAGGCGATGAAACTCGCCCGAAGCACTGCGGCGGATGCGGGAAGCATGAGCAGGGACCACGGATCAACCTGAAAGCCTCTGGGTGGCTCTACATCCTGACTCAGGTCCCTCAGCCTGCGCAACATGCTGAAGTAGGTTGTTTCAGTATCGGGTCGTTCAAACGGATCGCCGTTGACTGTTAGCTGGAGTGTTGATGTCGCGTTCACAATGTCACCTCCCAGGTGATTCTTGCGGCTCTTTCGTAAAATGACGGATGATAGGATTCGAGCCTCCGGGTGATATGTGAACGCTCTTGTTGCTCTATAGTGACAAATTCCTTGCCAAAACCCGCTTCTTCCTTGCACATTGGAAAAGATAGCTGCCCATTTGAAGCTCTCGATACTCGCTGTCTCCCATCTTAAGCGGAATCAAGAGGGTTAGAGGACCTGGGGAATTCTCGATGGACGAAATAGCGCTTTTTTTCACTTATCAAAACGTCGCTTCAATTGATTCCCTTGCCATGTAAAGCTGTTGCAGCCTGACCAGCGGTCGGATCAATCTGCAACGATTACTATTGGAGATACGGACTCGCGGGGCTGTTCGATACGCGGGAGGATTGAGAGATCACGGTGAAAGTGACATCATCCTTGAACGCTTCCGTCGAGTTCATCGTGTCGTGCCAGAGTTTCTGAATCCTGCCTGCCAGCTCATCCGAGGAGGCGTCCCGATATTTTTCCAGAGTATCCAGCAAGCTCTTGAGGCCGGATCGGAAATCGATTCTATGGCCCGCAGTGATCAGACCGTCGGTGTAGCAGAGCAGGCGATCACCGGGAATGCAGGTGATTTCGGTGCTGCGGTATCTTTGCCTTGATTTGATGCCGAGGGGGATATCGGGTGTTGTGAAGATTTGCCACTTCCGACCCGGACGCACGAGAAAAACAGGATGATGGCCCGCGGAGGCAAAGAACGCTCGATTGCTTCGCTTCTCCAGGACCAAGGCGACAGCGGTCATGAGGCAGTCGTTATGCGCGTCCTGTGCAAGGGCGCGATTCATCCTGCCCAGAAGAAGGCCGGGGAATCTATGCGGGCTGTTGGGGTTGAACTCCTGGCGATAGACTCGCAGGTAGGTTGTCAACATCAGCCGGACAAGAGTTGCGCCTCTGTGATGGCCGGCGACATCGCCAAGGAAATACAGGATGTGGCCGTGTCCGAGTTCCTCGATAAAAAGGACATCGCCTCCGGCGGCGCCGATCGGCCGATGGAAGCTGGTGAGGCGCCATCGGTCAGCCTGGTTGGAAGGGTGCTGCATCATGGTAAATGCCGGGCGGGTCATGTTTTCGGGCGTGTTGAAGAAACCCTCGATGAGCGGGTCTTCCTGATTGTTTTCCCCTTCCTCCAGGGTCAGCAACCAGTATGAGAGCCATCCCATGGGCACCTGTCGCCATCTGAGTTGAACGGCCTTGTCACCGTCGGGACCCGCCAGGTTCACGCGACCGATCCAGCTACCATCGCCCCAGAGTTTCCTGCGCAGTCGCGCGTTGGCTGCAAGCTTCGGGGGCATCGCGACCATCAGCACATCGCGGATATTACGACCGAGAAGTTCCGCATTGGTTTTTCCGAGAAAGAGTGCTCCCTCGTCCGAAACATGCACGATCTTGCCGGTTGCCTGCGCGACAATCAGCGACGGTTTCGTGACCTCACTTGCTGCAGACCTAACGAGATTGCCCGCGATGACACCCATTCAGATGCGTCCTCCAACCAGATTAGAATCGGTGAGGAGCGGTCAAGAGTGATTAAAGTTACTTAAAGCAGTTCGAATCCGACGAAGTCAACCACGAAGAAAATGCCCTTCCGATAGCAGTCGGGAGGGTTTTTCTTTTTGGCTATTCTCCAGGATTTCAGAGTGCAGGGCAATCAGGATTAGGGACGGTTTGGGTCCGGGAGAAACCCAGTCCCGTCTGCAAGGCCGATTAAAACTCATTCAGGAGCACAAAAGGCTTCCGATCCCCGGTTCATCCATCGCACATGCACCGCGAAAATAATTAGAAGGATAGAAGGGAAAATCAACTCGATCGGTAGGAAGAACGGGATTTCGGCGTCCGCCGTCCGCCCGTTTCGAATGATAAAGGGGAGGAACTCATGTCATCAAAGATATTGGCAATCACGGGAATAATTGCGGCAATTATCATTGTGATAATGTCCTGCACGGGAACTTCGCGCACCTGGCCGACATCACCGACGACAACACCTGAAGACACACTGGGCGTCGATCCACCGGACATATCCACACTGGATGCGGGACGGTACATGTGGGCCTATTACCTGGTCAAAGTGGATCCCGAAGAAGACAGCGTTGAACTCGTCCCGCTCAGAGAGGTTGGTGCGCACTGGAACGTTTTGAAGTTCCTCGAACAGGGTCCCTGCACGAATTGCATATCGATCACCGGTGTCACATCGCTCCCATCCGGGAACAAGGAATTCACGGTTGAGATCACGCACCCGTTCTCGAATGCAAACCTGACGGGCTTCGATGTGAGGGGAATCGCGATGTTCGCCGGCGGACAAACCTTCCCAACAAGCGGACTCACAACAGGGAGCGGCTCCACAGGCGAACTTGCAAACGCCGATGGGTACACGACCCTTTACAGCAGCTCGACCATGGGAAGCGGACCCGGGGGGCTGGAAGGCTACCTGGACGGCAAGTTCTCGTCTGCAACCCAGCCGAACGCATCTTTGAACGGCTATAAACGTCACATTACATCCGCCCCCGGCAATACCCGCAATGCGTTTTACGCGGGCGACTCCATCACAATCGCCTATGAAATCAAAATGCCCTCGACCGCGTTTGTTTTCGGCTACGCGGTTGACGCAAGCTGGGCGCCTCCCATCACCAACCCGGTTACGGACCCAATGTCGCATTTCCCGCCGGAAGCCAACTGCTTCGAACCGTGGAAGATAGAAGTCACCAAGACACCGATGGGGGCCGGGCTTACGGATGTCGGCGGCATGATGCTTTTGACGATCGATGTTTACGACTGGCAGGGAATGGGAAGCCACCACGCGCCGATTGTCGAATGCTCCGACCTTTACAACGGCACCGTAACTGCGTACACGATCGGCGATTTCGGCGACTACAGTCGATGGGGAGCGGAGATCTCCAATTTGAAACTAGCACCGCTGGGAAACTACCAGTGCCTTGTCAGCGTTGAGGATGTTGAAAATTCTATTTCACCATCATGGCTGGACCTTACCGCATACCAGGTGGTTACCGTGACCGTGACAAACGCAGATTCCGGTTGGGCGCAAACGTGGGGAGGAACCAACGAGGACGCCGCAAGGAGTGTTGGGGTGGATGACGCAGGCAATGTTTACGTCACGGGCAGTTTCGGCGATACAGTGGATTTCGACCCGGGTCCCGCGACCGACAACCACACCTCAAACACACCGCTTTTCCATGATGTATGTCTCAGCAAGTTCGATTCGGGGGGGAATTTCCAGTGGGCCAGAACCTGGGGTGGGCATTACATGGATTTCGGCATGGATCTGGCGGTCGACAGCTTAGGAACAGTATATATCGTTGGTGCTTTTGTAGGCACTGTTGATTTCGATCCGGGCGCGGGAACCCAGAACCGGACATCGAACGGCCTGTACGATGCGTTTCTCCTGAAGCTCAATTCCGCCGGGGAGTATCAATGGGTGTTGACCTGGGGAGGTTCCCAGAACGATTTAGCGAGCTCGATTTCACGCAACGGGATGGGAGATCTTTTCGTTGGTGGCGCATTCGAAGGCAGTTGCGATTTCGATCCGGGACCGGGATCAAGTCTCTACACCTCAAACGGCCTGAAGGACGCATATTGCGCTATGTACGATTATCTCAGTGGATTATTCTTTGCCGCTACTTGCTGGGGTGGTACCGGGAATGATGCCTGCAGCGCCGTGAATGCATCGGGCAGCAGCTTTGTCTACGCAGTCGGCAGTTATCAGGGAACCGTCGATTTCGATCCCGGCGCCTTAATCGACAATCATACATCCAACGGTGGTTCCGATTGCTATTTGAGCCAGTTAAACATCACATCGGGCTCCTGGCTATGGTCACGCACATGGGGTGGTGCCCTCGATGACACCTGTACCGCAGTAACCGCCATCTCATCCGGGGACGCCTTTGTTGCGGGGTATTTCTCAAGCACGGTCGATTTCGATCCCGGCGCAGGGGCATTCAGTCGGGTATCGAACGGCTCGGAGGATGCTTTCCTGAGCTTATTCAGTCCGTCCGGGACCCTTGTGGATGCGAAGGTCTGGGGCGGCACCGACTCCGATGAAGCGTCGGGAGTGGATGTTGATGAAACCAACTCGCGACTTTTCGTCACCGGTACTTTCCGCTCGTCCGTCGATTTCGACCCCGGTTCCGGCACCGACACCAGAAACTCGGCAGGGATGTCCGACATCTTCCTGTCAAGGTTCGATACTTCGCTGAATTGGAACCTGGTACGGACCTTGGGCGGGACCAGCCACGATCTTGCACTCGGCATCACAGTCCACAATTTCACGGGGAACGTCTATATCACGGGCGCATACGCTGGTACGGTGGACTTCGATCCAACCGCCGGGATCGACAATCACACATCGAACGGCGCCACGGATCTGTTCGTCGCCAGATATTCACCGGACGGAAGCTGGTGAGTTCCAGGCAGGGGTGTCGAGATCGTCCGGGCAGCCACCTCCTCCAGCAGCAGATCTGCCGTGTATGCGGTATTGAGCCAGGTTCTGGACTCTTCATAGCTCCCCACAGAGGGTTACTCCTTGCATCCTGGGCGCACATGACAATAATGTGTCTCTGTCATGGAGACAGGTAACCGTGTTTCATACATTGTGCGAGTGAACCGGGAGCGAGTGGACCCCGAGAAAGCCTGTGTCAGCGTTCTTGACCACGGGTTCCTTTTCGGCGATTCGATCTATGAGGTTGTCTGCACGGTAAGAGGCAAGCCGCTTGCCTGGGAGCAGCACATCCGGCGGCTCAGGATTTCCGCGGACCGGATTTCGATGGACCTTCCCTGGTCGGATGGCGATCTGAAAGCCGAGCTGGATGCCGTGCTCAGGGACGCGACATGGTCGGGCGAAACCTACGTGCGAATTGTCATCACCCGTGGGGTTGGAAGGATCGAGATGATGCCGATCACGTGCAGCGATCCGAACCTCATTCTCATCGCAACCGAGGCTCCGGTGGTCCCTGCAATCGTTTATGAAAAAGGGGAAACGCTTTGCATCACGGATATCATCAGGAACTCGCGTCGCGCGATGGATCCGGGGATCAAATCCGGGAACTATCTGAACAACGTGCTGGCGATGATCGAAGCGCAGAACATAGGCGCGGACGATGCCTTGATGGTCAATGAGCACGGGCATTTGACCGAGTGCACGACGAGCAACTTCTACCTTGTGAAGGATGGAGTCGTGCGGACCCCGTCCCTGGAATGCGGGATTCTTGCAGGCATCACGCGCGAGATACTGCTGAAGCTCGCTCGGGAAGCAGGCATTCCGGTCGAGGAAGAATTGCTCACGACTTCCGATCTTGAAGCTGCTGATGAGGCTTTCTGTTCCGGTACAATCAGGGGAGTGATGCCCGTGAAGGCTGTGATCGGGGGGGCTGACTGGAAGGCCCTGCCCGGGCCTGTTACGCTGAATCTTCGTGAGATTTATGAATCGCACGTGGGCCTGTCCGACTGAGTGGTGGACAAGTCCGTATTAGGCCCTATGCTTAGGGTCAAACCTACAGAATTGATGAAGCGAGTCAAGGCTATGAATAACACTGCAACGAGAACACGAGTCTTTATTTTGATGCTTTTGCTGGCCCTGAGCGTCGCGTTGGGCGCGATGGTCTGGGCGCAGGAAGCTGAAAGCCCTCCATCCGACGGAGAGGCGGCGGAAGCAGGGCAGGACAGTGAAGCTGAACCCGAGGCGAGCGTGGTTCAGCCGGAGAAAGAGGTGGTCTTCGTTTCCGTCGAGCCCGATGTCGAGGTCATTCCCGAGCTGGCCAGTGCACGCAAGTGTTTCGAGACGTATATCGCAGCGATGCGAGACGGGAACCTGGTCGAAGCCGCAGATTGCTTCGATCTCAGCGGCGTCAGCATGATGATCCGCAACGAGGCCGGGCAGAATCGCGCTGAGCAGTTGGGCCTAATACTCGACTACAGTGACCCGATCGATCCGGAAACTCTTCCGTCCGATCCGGTGGGCGGTTCGGTGACGCTGCTGGAAAGGGAAGAGGGTTCCATTGTCATCGGGATGAGCACGGACAGCGCCTGGCGATTCACCGAGGCCACTGTCAAGGCGATACCGGAGATTTATAGCGCCATGGAGCTTGCCGGGGAGTTCGAGGTTGAGGACCTTGCGATACCTCCGGAGGAGAAACTCTCGACGGGCCAGACGACAACCGGTCTGGGAATTCGGCAGTATCTTTCCGCGCAATGGAAGCAGAGAGGGTTCCTTATTGAGAACTGGCAGTGGATTTTCCTGCTTGTGATCCTATTTATCGGGCTCTTAATCGACAAGTACTTCCCGAAGATCATCGGGTTCCTTTTCAGCGCGTCGATCCGGAGGACATTCCTGAAAGATCGGAAAGAATTTCTTGCCAACATAGGACGACCGTTTGGTTTCCTGGTGATGTCGGCGTTCTGGTGGTTCATGTTGTCGCGCTCGGGTCTTGATGAAAGCGTTCTGGTGGTGCTTCTGACAGCTACCAAGTTCATGACGGCGTTCGGTATCGTGTGGTGTGCTTATCGAGCGGTCGATGTAGTCTCGGCTTTCATTGAGTACAACGCGGAGCAGACGGAAACGAAGCTGGACGATCAACTGGCGCCGTTTGTGCGGAAGACGCTGAAAGTTATAGTTACGGTATTCGGTGTCATTTTCATTGCGAGTAATATCGATATTGACATTACCAGCCTGCTGGCGGGTCTCGGTATCGGTGGATTGGCGGTCGCCCTGGCCGCCCAGGATACCTTGGCCAACCTGTTCGGATCGATCACAGTGCTTATCGATCGCCCGTTCCAGGTGGGGGACTGGGTGGTGATCGGCGATATTGAAGGTACGGTTGAGGAGTTGGGTTTCCGTTCCACCAGGATTCGTACGTTCTATAACTCCGTTGTGACGGTCCCGAACTCCGTGTTGACGAAGGCAAGTGTCGACAACCTTGGGGTTCGCAAGTTTCGGCGGATCAAGACAATGCTGTCGCTGACGTACTCGACGCCTCCTGAGAAAATAGAAGCGTTTTGCGAGGGAGTAAGGGAGCTGATTCGCACTCAGCCGTACACGCGGAAGGACTATTACCATTGCTACCTGAACCAATTCAGCGGAAGCTCCCTGGATGTGCTGCTTTATTGCTTTATAATAACACCTGAATGGTCGACAGAGCTGAGAGAAAGGCACCGACTCTTCATGGGTATAATACGTCTGGCTTCAGATCTTGGTATATCGTTTGCATTCCCCACACAGACCATTCATATGACCGAGGAGCCGGGGTCGGAGCCTGTGTTCCCGCCTAGCGGAACCATTGCGGAGTCCATGAGCAGGGCGGCAGCGAGGGCAGCGAAAGCCGCAAAGCAGATAACGGTCAGCGAGCTTGGTGGCGAAGGTGTGGTGCCCGAGCCGGTTAAGTTCGAGGTTGAGCCGGGCGTTAAGACATCCTATGACGGAGAAACCGGAGCAGCGGATGCCGGCGAGTAGGTCGGTTTGTTTCGGGGACACCTCAGGCGGCGAGTAAATCGGTTCCTTTCGGGGACACCTGCTTTTCGGGACGAAAAGAGGTGTCCCCAAGGCTTCTCCACAGTGCTTTCTCCAGGACTTCCTCGGATTCCCCTCCCTAGATGCTAGGAATCAACACCGCTTATAAGAAACCGTGGAGATCCGGGGACACCTCATTTCGTCTCGAATGCAGGTGTCCCCGTGGGAGCTTCTCTTAGGTTGTGCGGATTTTGGTTTTCTTGAAGCGCTCGAACGAGCGGTTGTATGTCCGCTCCACGTCATCCGGGAAGAAGCAGGCGGGAAGCTCGCCGCTGCGTCGGTGATAGTGTATACACTCGCAGCAGGTGAATTTCCTCGAGCAGGAGTACGTGCAGTTGCAGTACTGCTTGTTTGTCTCGATGTTCGGGCAATCCTCTGTGGCCATAAGCGTCTCCTTTTGAGATCCATTTCGGTTTGGCCGCATGCGTGCGGATGATTATTGGGTTTGTATGATTGAAAAATCGGTTTCCTAATTCATCATTCTGCAAACCTGGGGCCATCCCTGCTGCTACGCCTGATAACACCGGTCTGATCGGTCCAAAGGCTTTCTATGCCGTAAAGCGCGGCATCCTCTGGTTCCGGACGAGCCTCCACAACATACCCGGTCGGTCCGAGAACGTGCTCGTTGATTGTGAAGTCCAAGAGCCTCCCCTCGGGGAATTCCGGAGGAAGGAACCCCAGGACCTGCATTTCGAGAAGCGGGACGTAGCGTCCGGTGGAGGCTTTGGCCCAGTCCTGGGCGTCGATGTAAGCCTGGATCGCGGCATGCGGTTCATCGTACATGTGTTGTTTGGCGTTCGCCCAGAAGCCCCATCCCCAGAGGCTCCCTCCGAGCGCCGATGCGAGAAGGGCGGGAAGAGCGGCGGCGCGATATTGCCGATGGAACGCCATCACGATCGCGCTTATGATACCGGTGGGAGGAAGGACAACAGCCAGTACAATGAGCATGCCCACAACCCAGGGTCTGGGCCGACCGACATGCACTGGTTTGGATTCTACAGCAGTTTTCGCAAGCGCATCTTCGGGAGGGAGTGCTCCGTGGTATATCGGCAGGACCTGCTCGATGACGGTCTGCTCCTCGGACTCCTCGACCGCATGACCACGAGTGTAGCTGGGCTCGGCATCGAGAGCATCCGGGGGAGGCTCGATACCGCGAGCAACTCCGCTTGGTGTGGCGGATTCATCAACCTTGGAGCGCTCGGGTTTGGGGAGCCTGCTGCCGCATTGGGTGCAGTAACGGAGATGGGGAGGGTGCTCGCGGGAGCAGGACGGGCAGACCAGCTTGCCGGAGGATTCGGCCATCGGCACTAGAATACACGCACAGCGACAGGTTGCAAGTGTTGGGGGGTGCGTGGGTTCGAGAGAAAGCTAAGCCGCCCCCGGGGTGTAATCGCCGGGGGCGGCTGTCGCCTGGGAGGGTTGAAGTGGAGGTAGATTAATATCGATGGACGATTGCTGTCGGTTATGGTTCGGATTTTCCGCTCAGCCGATGTCGACCTTGATTGATTTCGGCTTGGCCTCTTCCTTTTTCGGCACGTTCAGTGTGAGCACGCCGTTCTTGTAGTCCGCCTTGATCGCAGACTCGTCTATCCCTGATGGCAGGCTGAATCGGCGCTCGAAAGAACCGTACTGCCGCTCAAACCTGGTGAAATTGCCTTCTTTGACTTCCTCTTCAAACTTGCGCTCGCCCTTGATCGCAAGGACACCTTCCTCGACAGTCACCTGCACATCATCGGGCTGGATTTCGGGAAGCTCCGCCTTGAACAACCAGTGATCGGGCTTCTCGATGATATCCACCCTTGGGGCCCAGACCTCTTCGCCCATGCTCTCGGCGGGATGCGCCCGCGAGAAGAAGGGGGCGAGGAAATCGCGGTCGAAATCGAAGATATTCGGCCATTCGTGGATTCGGCATCGAGCTGGAGCTTCCGGTCGTCTGATTCTGAGATTCATGTCGATTCTCTCCTTGTTTTCACCTTGAATTCACCTGAATTCTACCAGATGCGCCCTATGTTGTCAAGTCTTTTGCAAGTTTTTTTGCAAGATTTCTTATGGTCAATCCGGGCCGCTTCGGTGCCGGCTGCCAAGGTGTGCCTCTTGTATTAGGCCTGATGATGTGCTATTAACTCCCCACAAGATCAATCACGAGGTGCCTCGCAATGTCCAGATCCAGCGTACGGAAACCCATCATTCTTCTGATTACAATCGTTCTGCTGAACTTTGCCCCTCAAGCGATTGCAGGTGGCTTGATCTCGACATCGATGGAAATCGAAATCGGTCGCTGGGTGAGAGACAGCATGCTTCAGGAGTATGGTGAATGGGAGGACGAGTACGATCAAGCGCTCGTGCAGTCGCTTGGGAGCACTCTCGCCGACCTTGCCGACGAGAGACCGGCCATAGAATATGAGTTTCATTTGCTTGACACGGAGGAGGTCAACGCGTTCGCGGCACCAGGCGGATTCATTTTCGTCACGCGGGGGCTTCTGGATTACAGCGATCGCAACCCAGGCATGCTTGCGGGTGTGATCGGACACGAGATCGGGCATGTCGAGCACAAGCACTCCCGCGAAGCCATGGAGGATGCGATTTACGGGAGTCTTGGTCTGGCGTTTTTATTTGAGGTTCTTGATATCGATGATGATTGGGTCGAGACCGCCGGGGCAGTCGCACTTATGCTTATGCAGCAGGGACACTCGAGGGAGAACGAGTACGAGGCCGACCGTCAGGGAGTGCTTTTTTCATACCGCGCCGGATGGGATCCGGAGGAGGGTCTGATCCTGTTCCTCCGGGAGCTGGAAAAGGAGCACGGAAGCGATGATCCTCTCGGTGATATCGGAGAGATGCTCGCAAGCCACCCGCCCACCGATCGGAGGATCTATTTCGCAGAGCAATACCTCGAAGAGGTCAAGGCGACAGAGGCGTTCATCGCGAAACCTTTTCCGGATATCCCCAAACCTACCGAGGAGGAAGAGGGCATGGATGAGGATACCGATGAATCAGATGATGATGGCGGCCAGTTCGTTCTCTGGGAACGCGGGTAATAAGGAGGGCGCGTGCCCCGCGCCCCTACAAGTGCCCAAACCCGCGCCCGTACAAGTGCCCAAACCCGCGCCCGTACAAGTGCCCAAACCCGCGCCCGTACAAGT
>CBDUXL010000030.1:0-17616 GCA_965371155.1 uncultured bacterium
CCCGTTGTGTCGGCGGCTATGCCTGTATCAATGGCGCTCCAGCCCCCGGTTCCGTAGTCCTTCGGGTTGTCCGTCCAACCCCAGAGCGCATTGCCGTCAACGTCGAACTTCTGCACACCCGTCGTCATGCTGTTATTTACGTTGTACGCAACATAGATATGATCGTCGGGATCGATGGCAATGGCTGTGATCTGATCGTTGGAGCTTCCACCATCACCCCAGACCTGGGTCCACATCCAATCTCCATTCAGATCCAGCTTGGTAAGGAAGCAGTCATTGTGACCATTTGATGAATGAGCACTCGCTGCATTGGTGGGATCATTGGGATCGAAATAGCACGTGCCGGAGTACTGCCCGCCGACATACACATTCCCGTCGGAATCCACCGCAACTCCATCGTACGCGCAATCGTAACTTGAGCTTCCCCAGGTCTTGACCCATCCGCCTTCAGTAGTGGAATCAATAGTGAAATCCTCATCTGAGATGTCGAATACCGCCGGATCAACAACAGAGCTGATTCTTATCCGTCCCTGGCTGGTGAGGTGCTCAAGCTGTGGAGTCCAGGACTCAATGCCGTCATTCGCGGTATTGCCCGCAATCACGGTCGGCCAGGCGGCGCCTGAATCATCTGAGAACTCGATTTTCACGTTCCCGGTGACATTTTCCGAGTCCCAGGTGATGTCCTGAGGGAAGTCGACATACCAGACTTCACCGCCGTTCGGGATAAGAACCTGGATCCAGTTTTCGGGGGATTCGCTCCCGACCGATAAGTCATATCGGAACGCTGCAGTCAGAGGATCGGTATCGGCCAGGTTCGGGACCCCAAAGTCGTTCGTGTAGTCTTCATCGGTGCATGAGGCAAGTATCCAGAACTCGTTGCCATCAACTTTGGTTACCTGATCGGCCGGAATCTCGATATGATAGGTCGAATAACACTCTCCTCCGCCGATCGGAGTCATGTCCGACGAGGTGCATTCGTACGGACCGGACAGTACGGTTGACTCGATAAAAAGGCTGTAGTCTTCCATGACTCCGCCGGAAACGTGCGAGTCCCAATCCCAGAGGCTGATGTCCAGCTTCAGACTCCCGCCATTCTGGGTGGGGTCCGTGTACCAGACATCGCTCTGGTCAACAACGCTGCATGCGACAGCCTCCGGTGCGTTGGAGGGATGGTCCTCGGGCTCCACACCGGTCCAGCTCGCGATTATTGCGTAGCCGTGCGTCAGGCCCTTTGAATCAGGGAATCGGATGTAATAGTTCCGGGTGTTCACCATTGCGGCGCTGAAAACACCGTGATCTTCGGGGTGATCGGTCAGCCAGGTCCAGAGATCGATATCCTTGCCCAGGCCGTCGGTAAAATATTTGTAGGGACAGAGTGTTGCTGTACCCGAGAAATCGGGCGAGGCGAGTTTGCCCTGAGTGTATGAAAACAACGGCATACCGCCCTCTGAGAACTCCGTGATGTTGAACCATCGCGTGTAACCGTCGGGTCCGCCGATTCCATCATCGGGATCAGGAAGCAATAACTGGTCAAGTCCTGGAACGGGATAGCTGAGATCTGAATTTGTGCCGAGCGATTCCGAGGCGTCGCCCATGAAAACGCCACGCACATCGTAGCCGTTGTACTGCGTAAGCCCCGGAAACGGATGCTTGATGCCGACATCGATGTCGATATCCGTATAGCCTGTCTCGGGGTGAACTGAATTGAGGGAAAAACTCAACAAGCTTGGGCTGTCATTCAGGAAATTCACCACGTTCGCCGTGAACATCGCGCCGCGATTGGGTACGGCAATGACAGTCTGGGTGGGAATATCGATGTGGACATCGAAGTAACCCCACAGGTGAGTCTGGGACTGATTTGGGCGGGTTGTTTCTGAGGAGAGCCCAGGATTAGGGTCAGGCGATATGGGCGTGCCCTCACCACCCGAGCAGCCAAGCAGAATGACAGGGCACAATGCCATCAATGCGATAAGCAGTGTCGACCGATTCATGTTTTCACCTCACAAGATGTATCCCAATAAGCCTGCTCGTAGCAGGATCGAATTGTCTCGGATCAGACCGGACGTGCCGAATAACCTGACTGCAGAATACATTAGCATTTTAGCAACTAACTTGGGAGCAAACAAGGTGAGACGCCAGCAGATTATGGGATGGTCAGGTGGAGAGCGACCCGCCCTGCAGAGCGATCAAGATCGAAACTGCTTCAAGGATATGTTAAAATGATCAATGACACTGACAGTTGCGGACAAGGAAAATGTCGGACTCCCCAACGATAGAAGGAATAATCGACAATATTTTCGTGCTGGTTAAAGCATTTCGCCGAATGTTCGGTTGGCCCGCCGATGCCACGAAGGGGGGGAGAACCCTTCGGGACATTGCGCCGCTCAAGGACCAGTGGAGGCAAGAACTTGCCAAAGGCTTCACGCGTGAGGAGATAAGGGAGTTAGACTCCTTGATGTCTCGACTTGTGGAACGTCTTAATGGGCTTAAGGACCCCGATAAGGAACGAAAAAAAGACGCAGTCTTGAAGATGCGAGGTATGGGGAGAGAGGCATTTGCAGGAGTCGATGTAGATGATTATGTGGACTCGCTCCGGCGGGACTGGGAATGATATATTTCTGGGATACCAATCTTTTTATCTACCTACTGCAGGGAGAACCACCCGAGGCTGACCTTGTAGTGACTCTGAGGGAGCAAATGCTATCAGATGGCGTGGAACTTGCCACGTCTGCCTTAACGCTCGGGGAGGTCCTTGTTCAACCTCTGCGGCTAGGGCTTACAGATACGGCAGCCAGCTACCGTAAAATGCTCACCAGTATCATGTTGATTCCCTTCGACGAACCCGCTGCCGAAGAATTCGCCCGGCTGCGCGCCACCGAGTCAGTCACACCTCCGGATGCGATCCAACTCGCCTGTGCACTGACCGCAGGTTGCACAACATTCTTCACCAACGATAAGGGAATCCAACGGCTCTCTGCGACCGGCATTACAAGGCGAATCTCAATCAGGAGCATCCAGTAAAGCCCCACCTAGCTGTATTCCAGCCTATGCAATCCCCTTTTGGCGTTCGGAGAAGTCAATTGCGGGGGGCATTCTCGACAAACATCCAGGTTCGGTCGTCGAACAACCAAATCACCGATCCGGCTTCCATCTCATGTTCTATTTTCTGTATGTTCTCGGGGGACTGGATGCCTCCGTATATCACCTCGATCTCGACCCCCTCCATTTCATCGCCGTGTCTTAAGAGAAGCATATCGGAAAACCCGTTTCTGAATGTCCAGGCTCCCAGGAAATTCGTTGGGACGTTGAACGCAAGGAGCTTTTGTTTCTCCGTGCCCCATTCACCCTCATGACGTTCGACAAGCCGGTCCGTGGATGCCGAGGCGGTCCGGACTAACGTCCCTGCATTCTGCCAGGCATAGTTGTTCTGATGAAGGGAGAGAAGCAGTGTTAGACAATAGACAACCGCCAGCGCGGAGACAACGGTTCTGAACCTCCCCTGGAATTCGCCGGTAAACAGGGATGCGATCAGGATGGCAAAGAACACGGAAGGAGTGTAGAGGAAGCGGGAGTTTTGAAGTGAACCCTCGACGACTCCCAGATGCGCTGAGGGCACCATGCAGATCATGATTGAGATTGCACAAAAGACGAGAATCCGCCATCGTGCCCGGAGTGTCATCAACAGGGGAGAGAGCACGATCGCCATAGTTATGACCAACAACAATTCACCGGCTCCCTCAGCAATCGTTCGATTGATCGGCACGAGCAAAACGATGAATGGCTGCAGCAATATGAAATATAGCGCATTGGCATACAACTGTTCCTTGTTTTCCTCAGGGATGTAACCACCTATTCCCCCGAGGATCGGCCATCGAAGGCAAAAAAGCACAACTGTAAGAAGAAAGAATGGGGCTACCTGTTTGAGCTTCGCCGATGGGCTGTCGGAGCGGGTCGGATCGCCGAGCGGGAAGAACTCGTAGAGCAATATCAAAAGCGGAAAAACGAAGGCCTGCTCCTTGGACAGGCACGCTAAGCCGAACAATACAATTGAAAGGGTGCTCAGAAAACGACCCGGCTTGATTCCCGATTCCTTCCCTTTGATGTAGCAGACAAAGGACCAAACCAGAAGCGCTCCGCATAGAACATCGATACGCCCGGACACCCAGACCACGGCCTCGGGATGCGCGGGATGCAAAGCAAAAACCATTCCGGCGATCAGACCCGCGAAAGGCCGCTTCACCAGCATCTGAGCAAGGATTCCCACACCAAGGGAAGCCGCAAAATGAAATCCCAGGTTGACCGTGTGAAACCAGAAGGGATGGTCGCCGACAAGAAGCCAATCCAGGGCGAAGGAGAGCATTGCCAAAGGCCGAAAGTAGATATCGCTAAATAGCATTCTGGGGAAGACAGAGTTCTGGATTTGCTTCAAGATGGGGAAGTCATCGCAGAGGAATCCAGCGGACAGGGTTGGGAAGTAACCCAGGATGCAGGCTATTGCGAGGGCTATCGGCAGGATATAGATCGGAATATCCTTCCGACTGCTTGATGGCGTTTTTTTCTCCCGCGGCAACTCAAGGCATTATGATTGCACTCAGGGAAGTAGCGCAAGCGCTTTTTCCTAATTGAGCGCTAACATGATAGAATCTCAATTGCGTCTTCTGCAGCGTTCACACAAGGCTGACTTATGCCGGATCCCTCCTACACTCGTTTGGAGATACTGCGCCTGTCGCCCAGAACAGGCGAGGCTCTCTCGCGTTTGAACGTGTTCGAGGGCCAGGTGCTGCATGGGAAGGTCTATCGTGTCGATTCGCTTGCTCCCGGCGAGACCGGCCCGAGCGGGGGTACACTTCTTGCCAGGATTGCTTTCGGAAGCCACATGATCGAGGCGATCATCTCACAGCCGCTTCCGGAAGGCGCGCATATAAAGCTCGAAGTGGTGAAACTCGCCGATGATTCTTTCATCCTACGACTGATTTCGGTCGATCCGCCTAAACAAGCGCCGTCCGCATCCGTACCTGGCGCGATCAGCCCGGACACGGCAGAATGGTCGGATGCCGCCCGCGAGACGCTGGGACAATCTCCTCTGAAGACCGACCTGCCGGTCGATTCAAAGTCTGCACTGAACCTGGTCAAGGCGCCGGACTGGGATTCGCTGCCCCAACCCGTTGCCAAAGTCCTGCGCGCCGCGATTTCGGAGGGTTTTGTCGACCCCGTGAATTTCACTGCTCGCGTGCCTATCGCGAGGGTTGCGCTCCACACCGCTGTGGAGGATTTTCATGCGCTTGTCATTCAGGCCGGCAAAGGATTTGAGGGTGCCGAGTCGGTGCGGGCAGCCACTCGCGAGCTGGCGGACTCGATCGCGCGAATTATCGAGTTGGTCAGGCCGATGATCGCAGCGCTGCCGACGAGTCGCGTCGCGGTGGCGGAGAGTGTGGCCCAGGTGGTGAGGGATCTTGTAGAGCTTTCCTCGCTGCTTAGACCCACTTCAACACCGACACCGCAGCAACCGACCTCTGCCCAGCCGGTCTCTCGGCAATCAGTTGAACTACCTGCCTCGACTGTGCCATCCCCGGCAACAAGCAAGCCGTCACCGGGCGACACAACACTTGTATCGCCGTCGACATCAAGGATCCCGACAGCACCGCCGGGCACTCCTGCCGCACCACCAAGTACCCCAACAGCACCTCCAAGCGCCCCAGCGCCAACGTCCAGCGCCCCAGCACCTCCAAGCACCCCAACAGCACCTCCAGGCACCCCAGCACCGACAGCAACCACCCCGGCACCAGTGACAAGCGCACCAGTACCGACAGCGAGCGAGTCGCCACCGGTGAACACGGTAATTTCCTCACCGCCATCAACCACCGCTCCGACACCGACAACAAGTGAGCATCCACCGCCCACCGCGACAACCGCATCACCGCCATCGACCGGTACCACCACACCGCAATCCCCCGCGCCAATTCCGGATGCTCCTCCGCCTGCCCAAACCACGCCCCTGGCCGGGGATTCACAACCTCCTCCGCCGATCGATAAACTACCGCCTGCCCCCGTCAAGATTCCGTCGGGGCAAATCGTCGAACACCAGGCTGATCCGGTCCGGACGCAGACGGCACCTGAACCGCATGCTCGACTTGCGCATCTCGCTCGTGAGCTTCTTTTCGCTCTGAGGACGCTTGCGGTTCTGGCCGATCGAATCGCAAAGCACGACGGATGGTCTCCGGGGCGGTCTGCAATACTGGAAAATCACGCAATGCGGTTGAGTACGCTCGCCGACGCGTGGGAGGGTACGCTTCTCGCGCCCATGTTGACACATGTGCTGGATGTTCCCGACGCCATCCCGCGGCTGTTGATTTCGATTTTGTTTCCGGGCGGAACCGTGGATCTGGGAGTTCTTCAACCCGACCGCACGGACGAAGATTCACAACAGGGAAAGGAAGGCGAGGAGGACGAAGAGGGCGGGGGGAAACAGGATTTTGTCGGAGTAATCAGGTTGACGACTCAGGGGCTGGGTTCGCTCAATGTTCGATTGGATTACCGCGAGACCGAATCGGACAGGCTTGTTTCGGGACGGTTCGGAGCCGAGGAGGAGGCGGTGTCCGTCATTCGCTCGTCGATTCCCAACCTTGAAAGCGCGCTCGAGGCCCGGGGTATCTCATCGGGCGGTTTCCAGGTCGGAGCGTTGGGGCTTGACCGCCGAAGTCCCGCCAAACCATCAAGAGCTGTCTCGAACGAAAATGGTCTGGATGTACACGCATGACAATGCGCGACGACATACGACGGGCGATCGCGCTCGGCTACGACCCCGGGTCCGATCGAGCGCCGAAAGTGCTCGCCAAGGGACTTGGCCCGATCGCGGAGGCGATCATCGCGATCGCGCGCAGACACGATGTGCAAATCCACGAGGACGCCGCGCTCGCACGAAGCCTGTATGTGCTTGAGCTGGGCCAGGAAATCCCGGAGGAGTTCTATGTCGCAATCGCGGAAGTCCTCGCATTCATCTATCGCCTGGACAAAGACATGCGCAGGAAGAAGGGGTTGTGAAGTAAAGACTCAAATGGGGGGGACACCTGCATTTCGGGGACGAAATGAGGTGTCCCCGAGAGGAACCTGATAAGAAAACGCTTGTTACTTTCTAAAATTGGTATCAGTTCCTCCTGGGCTACCAATTCCCGTTTGGGGCGAACCTGGTGAGGAACGCGTCGACGGAGCCCGCAGCGGTGTGCTCATCGATGCCGGGACCTGGGTCGAAATCGACCGTATGGGTGAATGTTCCCGAGCCATACACACCATCAGAACCTGCATACACACAAATACCCTCGTCACCTCCCGTTCCGCCCCACGAGCGTCCCCATTCGAACATTCCATCGGATGTGAACTTGCTCAGGAACACGTCGGACCAGCCGTTCGATACATGCTCATCGACAGCAGGGCCGGGATCGAGATCGGTCGTCTGATTGAAAAAGCCGGTAAGGTACAAGTACCCTGAGCTGTCGGGAAAAATATCACGCGGTCCGTCATAGTGGGTCCCGCCGAACACCCGCACCCATTGATGGTCGCCGGAGGAATTGAACGTGGTGAGATAGACATCGCTGAAAGCGGAGGAGGTTTGCTCATTGACACCGGAACCGGGATCGAAGTCCACCGTTCCCCATAAGCTGCCGACTACATGAATGTTACCGTTGGGGGAGACTGCGACCGCCTGTCCATGGTCTCCGTATCCCGTCCCGCCCCAGGTGCGTGCCCACTGAAATTCCCCTGCGGAATTGAATGCACTTAGAAACGGATCTTCCTCAATACCGTGCGCCTCGTGCTCATCGATTTCGTCGCCGGGGTCGAAATCAACTATGCTCTTGAAATAGCCCGTCACAAATGGGTTCCCCGAGGCATCCACGTCGACACTCTGACCGAAGTCGTTTTGTATGCCGCCCCAGGTTTGTACCCATTGAAACTCGCCCGAGGTATCGAATTTGCTCAGGTAAATGTCGATGGGCCCAGTTGCAGTAGAGGATCGTTCCTCGACTTCGGGGCCGGGATCGAAGTCTACGGTGTAGTTAAATCCGCCTGTGACGTAGACGCTGTCTGAAGCGTGGACTGCAACATCCTCGCAGACCCCTGCTTCCCAGGTCCGGGACCAGATATAATTGCCGTCCAGATCGAACTTGGTTAGGTATGTCCCAGTATCGTGGTCAGGCTCATTACCCGGACCGGGATCGAGATCCACAGTTCCGTAGTACTCGCCTGCGACATAAAGATAGCCTGATGAATCCATCGCCACACCATGCGCCAATGCGGTCTGCGGCCAAGCCAGACCACCCCAGGTGAGCGCCCATTGATATTCCCCTGACGAGCTATACTTCGACAGAAAGGCGCCTCCGCCGTCCCACGTTTGCAGATCCCAATCCGGACCCGGGTCGAAATCCGCGGTGCCGGCAAATCCCCCAGCCACGTAGACATTGCCCCCGTTATCCGTGACCACGGCGTGTCCCCTGTCATTCTCAGACCCTCCCCATGTTTGCGCCCACCCTTTGGGAATGACCTCGAGGATACAAACAGAATATGCCGTGAGGTCCAGCCATGCGGGAGCGTCGGCGTTTTCATTGTCCTCGACGCTGACAAGCAATCGATACTCGCCCGCCGCGGCAAGTTTCACGTTTTCAACTGTCACCTTGTAGCGCGCGAAACCGTCGCCGTCCTGTTCCCACGCCCCGGTCAATGTGCCGGCAAAGAGCTCCAAGCATTCCAGGACGGGGAGATCGTGGCTATCCTTGCCCTGGTGATCGTACACGTCGATGGTCAACTGGACCGATCCGCCGAAATCGGTCAAGCCGTACCCGATCGGCTCCTGGGCAACCTCGATTTTCCACGGCTCAGGGCAATTTGCTTCAGGTGGGAAATCCGTTATTGGATTGGTGACAGGTTTAGTGGTCGCAGGAACCCAGTTTGCATCAACTGCGTAACCGAAAATGAACGCTCCATCGGGCATGTCGATATCGTAGGTCTCCACGATTTCTTCGCCGGCAATAAATACGTTACGGGTGTTTGTGACGCCGGGCGAATTGTGGCGCTTGTAGCCATTCAAGGTCGCTGTAGGCGCCATAAGTCCGGCGAAATTGCCTTTTATGTATCCCTGAAGCCCATCCGGACCGGCCCCCTGCGTAGAGATATTGTAAAGCGTCGTGTAGCCGTCGGCGTTGACCAGTTCCCCGTCGCCTGCATACCGGTCGGGAGCAATCACGCCCGATTCCGTGAAACTATGGCTTCCGTGGAACATCGCAATCCCCCGGACATCGAATCCGGTTATGTTGGGATTGGCGAACGGATGAGTAATCTTCACGTCGAACAGCTTCGTCCCGTAACCGGAATCGGCGACACCCAGGATTGAGACACAATTCGTGCACGGCCATTGCTCGAGGAACTTGAGCACGTTCCAATGCTCCACAGCTTTTCTTAGAGGAATCGCCTCGACTTTGTTTTCAGCCGAATCGACATAGAACATATAGAGCGCCCAAAGGTATCTCCCTGCGTCGGTTGATTGATGCACGCCGACAGGCTCGGGATTGCAGGGCGGTTGTGTGACCGTGTTCCCCCTTGAACACGATAAGTTCACGGCAAGCAGCAAAATCAGGGCGGAGAGAAGAACCGGCAGACGATCAATCATCAGGGGCCCTCCATATGGGCTGGGAATAGCTACTGGACCCGTCGTTTCGACTTGCTGCGATGACGGCGACTCCGAGTCCATTATTGGAGCCGGTTCAACTTTATGATGAATAGATTAGAGTGTCAAGTACATGCTCGTTTTTGCCAATTCGTTGATGCTTAGCTCAGTGCTCGTGATATACTTAGAAACAGATGCGGGAGTCTAGGCCGGGCATAATACAGCGCACACTGCCATCAGAGCTTCGCATGGCTCTGATTGTCCTCGTCGCGTTCGTATCGATCCTTGTCATTGGCCTTGCATTCCAACACCTGCAGCAAGTCAGGATGGCAAATCCCGGTTGGGCGCCGCCGGGATGCCGCGTCACCGTCAACGAGCGGATACCGGAACGGGTCGAAATAGCTATCACAGACGCGGACAGTTTCGATGAGGACGCCGAGGTCGCCACGTTGATACTCGCGGCACTCGAAGGTGAGGCGGAAAGATTCCTGGAACAGGCTCGGAGCAGGACCGATTACGTCGATGTCGACATTCGAATCCGCTTCCAAGGCGCTGGTTTCTACGACGCGGACACCGTGCAGGTCTCTGTCCTCGACTTGCCGGGCAGGTTTGGAGGGCCCTTTGCGGACATTCTCCTCTACGATGGCTACACTCTGCTCCGGGCATACAGCGATCTGAATATGGAGAACATCCAGCGCATTGCCGACGGTGATCTTCTGTTGGATAGTCTCCCATATGGAGACGAACAACCTCGCCACCGCTACTCCTACGACTAAGGGCCTTTGATTTTCCTCTGGGCAAGAACACTTCACACGATTGTCATCCTTGTACAGCAAGTCGGTATTGTGGATTCTCGTTCCTGCTGATAACATAATGTATGAGGGCAGGTCCAGTGCAAATCATACACCTTCACAGAACCACCTCGGTGGCCCAGACCGGTAGCCCAGGTTTTAACCTGGATCTTTAGGAGGCCCTGACATGAACCGATGGACAATCTTGCTCGCGACGTTTGCTGTTGCTGCGTGCGCTGCAATTGGCTGCTCCGGCGGCGGAAGTCCCGTGACGCCGACTCCGTCTCTCACATTAACGAGACCGAACGGCGGAGAGGAATGGGTTCCCGGAACTGACGAGGAGATCACCTGGACTTCTCACGATGTCACCGGGACGATGTTCCTCGAGTACTCGAAGGACAACTTCGTCTCGGATGCACATACTATCGCTACGGACGAGCCCAATGACGGCAGCTTCATCTGGAAAGATATCCCGCTGGATCCTTCTCCCACAGTTCGGGTGCGGATTAGCTCAACCGAAAACCCAGGTGTGTCCGACGTTTCAGATGCTGATTTCACAATCGTGGGACCGTGGATTAAGATTTTGACACCAAACGGCGGCGAGGAATGGGCACCTGGAACTGATGAGGAGATCATCTGGGCTTCGCAATACGTCGCTGGCACAGTGTTCATCGAGTACTCCAAGGTCAACGTCGTTTTGGATTTGCATTCTATCGCTACAGACGAGCCCAACGACGGCAGCTTCATCTGGGAGGATATCCCACCGGACACTTCAACGACAGTTCGGGTGCGGGTCAGCTCAACCGAAAACCCAAGTGTGTGCGACGTTTCAGACGCTCGCTTTGCAATAGCGGGGCCGTGGATTAAAGTCCTGACCCCGAACGGTGGAGAGGAGTGGATTTCTGGAACTGACGAGAAGATTACCTGGGCTTCGCAGGATGTCACCGGCACGGTGTTCATCGAGTACTCCAAGGACGACTTCGTCTCGCACGTCCATACTATCGCAGCCGATGAGCCCAACAACGGCAGTTTCATCTGGAAGGATATCCCATTGGACCCTTCTGCCACAGCTCGAATACGGGTCAGCTCGACCGAAAACGCAAATGTGTGCGACGTTTCAGACGGTGATTTCGCAATTTTGGGACCGTGGATTGAGGTTCTGAGCCCAAACGGCGGGGAGGAATGGGTTCCTGGAACTGACGAGGAGATTACCTGGGCTTCAGAGTACATCATCGGCACGGTGGACATCGAGTACTCCAAGAACAACTTCGTCTCCGATATCAACCTTATCGGTGCAGACGAGCCCAATGACGGCAGTTTCATCTGGAAGGATATCCCACTGGACCCTTCTGCCACAGCTCGAGTACGGGTCAGCTCGACCGAAAACGCAAATGTGTGCGACGTTTCAGACGGTGATTTCGCAATTTTGGGACCGTGGATTGAGGTTCTGAGCCCAAACGGCGGGGAGGAATGGGTTCCTGGAACTGACGAGGAGATTACCTGGGCTTCAGAGTACATCATCGGCACGGTGGACATCGAGTACTCCAAGAACAACTTCGTCTCCGATATCAACCTTATCGCTACAGACGAGCCCAATGACGGCAGCTTCATGTGGGAGGATATCCCATCTGATGTTTCTGACACTGTACGTATGAGAGTTTCATCCACTGATATTCCCAGCGTAAACGACGCATCCGATGATGAATTCAGCATCATCGATTCCGGCATCGTCGATTTCGGCTGGGCGCGGACCTGGGGTGGATCATACGAAGATTATGGCCTTCGAGTTGCCGTCGACGGCTCCGGGAATGTCTACGTTACCGGCACGTTCGAGGGCACAGTCGATTTCGACCCGGACGGCGGGGATCCGCACACCTCGAACGGCTGGGATGATGTCTTCCTGAGCAAATTCGATTCATCGGGTAACTTCAAGTGGGCGCGGACCTGGGGTGGGTTGTACGGTGATCGTGGCTCTGCAGTTGCCGCTGACGGCTCCGGGAATGTCTACATAACGGGCGAATTTCTCGGCACAGCGGATTTCGCAGTGGATTTCGACCCCGGCAGCGGGACCGACTACCATACCTCGACTGATGGTTGGACTGATGTCTTCCTGAGCAAGTTCGATTCATTTGGTTACTTCAAGTGGGCGCGGACATGGGGTGGGACAAAAGGTGAATATGCCAATGGAGTTGCCGCTGACGGCTCAGGAAATGTCTACGTTACAGGCTATTTCTGGGACACAGTCTATTTCGACCCCGATGGCGGGGATCCGCACACCGCGTTTAGTGCCTCCGATGTCTTCCTGAGCAAGTTCGATTCATCGGGCAACTTCGAGTGGGCGCGGACCTGGGGTAACTTCCTTTCTGACGATTATGGCCATGGGGTTGCCGCTGACAGCACCGGGAATGTCTACGCCACGGGCTTTTTCTACGGCATGGTCGATTTCGACCCTGGTGGCGACGATCCGCACACCTCGAAAGGTCAGCGGGATATCTTCCTGAGCAAGTTCGATTCATCCGGTGACTTCGAGTGGGCGCGCACCTGGGGTGGCTCAGATTGGGATGAGGGCCTGGGGATTGCCGCTGACGGCTCTGGGAATGTCTACGTTACGGGCAATTTCGAAGACACGGTCGATTTCGATCCCGACGGCGGTGATCCGCACACCTCCAATGGTGATTGCGATGTCTTCCTGAGCAAGTTCGATTCATCGGGTAACTTCGAATGGGCACAGACCTGGGGTGGGATTGATTATGAATATGGCATAGGAGTCGCCATTGGCGGCTCTGGGAATGTCCATGTTACGGGCCATTTCGAGGGCTGGGTCGATTTCGACCCAGGCGGCGGCGATCCGCACACCTCGAATGGTGCTGGAGATGTCTTCCTGAGCAAGTTCGATTCTGCGGGTGGTTTCGAGTGGGCGCGGACCTGGGGTGGGTCACAGTGGGATTGGGGCCATGGTGTTTGCGCTGACGGTTCCGGGAATGTCTACGTTACGGGGTATTACCAGTACACAGTCGATTTCGCTCCAACCGAGCCGCCCTGCAATGCGAATCCGGATGAACATGTTTCGAACGGAGACTTTGACGCATTCCTGACCAGGCACTTCCCGGACGGCTGCTGGTAGGAGTGCTTTGCTCTCGTGAATTACACCGCATGGGGACGACAAGCGCGGGAAAATGCGATAACATTACCGTACTCTGCAACGAATCGAACTGGTTCCATCGGAGGTACCCGATGTCTCGCTTCAATATGACGTTGGCATTTCTTCTCACGTTTGTGATTCTTTCCGGTTGCTCGGGGGGCGGTGAATCCCGCGACCCGCTTTTGTGCGATTTTGCGCCGGAGGAGTCGATCGCGGGGAGCGCCGCGACCGCCTGTCGCGCATTGTGGGGTGAATGGCGTGTCGCGATCGATCCCGGCACGTGCGAATCGTCCATTGTCCCGCTCCGGTCGAGCGCCTTTCATGTCAACACTCTCATGTTCATTGAACCGCCGACCGGCTCCACGATGAAAATATCCAACCTCACGGTTGATGGAACCGTTATCGACTGCGACATCACGCTCACGCATCCGTTTCCCGGGTTGAACCAGTTCGCCGGCTTTGATGTGCACGGGATTCTGATCGCCGATGGATCGCTGGCGGGCTTTTCCGATCCCGACATCATCCTCGGGGAACCCGGCGAGACAAGACTTCTGAATGCCGATGGGCTCACCCGATGGTGGAACCCGTCGGAGTTCCCCGACAACGGAACGATGTTTTCATACCGCGACGGGAAACTGGGGCAACCGGATTCGATCTGGCACTTCGCCGCGACTCTCAACGGCTATAAAGCCTACGCCGACTGCCTTGGAGCGGATGACCCGGTGTCCAAGCTGGTGTCGCCCGCAATTCCATCCAACCAGACCCGGGCCCTGTTTTCGCCTGGGAAACCAAACACGCGGGCTTTCTCGATTGAGTTTCCCGACGACGGCTCCGGTGGACCGCTTGTAGTTTTCAATTATGCTGTCGATGCTTCCTGGGAGCCGGTGGACCCGGTGCCCGTAAACCTGCCCGATGATGTTCCGATCGAGTCCAACATGGTCGAGCCGTTCCTGGTGAAAGTCGAGGAAACTCTCAACACTCTGTATCATGCAGGTGGGGACGATTCGGGCGGCGCGCTTGGGCTGAACATAAATGTTCACGACTGGCAAGGCGCATTAGGGGATGGAACGGTCGGCGAGCAGGTCATGGATGTCTACGTGGAGTCACCCGGGTTGTTGGACGCTCCCGCCCACGCTCTGCCGGTCGACGGATCGGGCGCAGGCGAGACATACTCGACCTGGCATGTCGAGTTCACCGCGGAACCTGATTCCACTGACGATCAAATGCTCTTAATTACCGTGGAAAGCGCTTTCGGCGACTGGCAACCCGACTTAACAGGCTTCACCGGAACCTCCCCGCTTGCCGCGTACCAGTTTGCGTACGCTTCGGTAAGCTCCGAGGCGCCCACGAACTCGACATTGCACCTGATCAAACCGAACGGAGGCGAATCGTACAAGCAGGGCTGCCCTTACGACATTGAGTGGGAATCCGATGGCGATCCGATCGATTTCGTCAAGCTCGAGTACTCCACGGACGGTTTTGTATCCGACATCAACGAGATTATCGGCTCAACTCCCAACGACGGCGAGCACGAATGGGTAATCCCCGATATCGTCTCCGATACGGTTCGTGTGCGGGTTTCCTCGGTGGATGATCCCGGCGTGTACGACATCTCCGACGATGATTTCAGCATCAACGGATACGGTCCCGCGCACTGGCCAACCGCGAAGTACGATTATCAAAGGCTCGGTCGCAGCCCGTACTCGGGCCCGACAACCAACAATCTGATTTGGGAAACTCCCCTGAGCGATGAGATTACCCCGTCGCCGGTGATCGGCGACGACGGCACGATCTATGCGGGCACCAACTGCGGGGATTTCTATGCTATCGACCCGGACGGTGAAATTCTCTGGAGCCTTAACCTCGGATCATTCGTGCTCGGGTCGGCAAGCATCACCGCCGAGGGACGGATTTACGTGGGTAGCTGGGAAGGCATGACAGGGCATCTGTACGCAATCGAGTGCGAGGGTGACATTGTCTGGGAGTTCGATACGCAGGGGAATATCAACCACGCCACACCTGCGATCGGCGATGACGGCACCATCTATATCGGAAACAACAATGGCCGACTGTGGGCCATAAATCCCGACGGAACGGAAAAATGGAACTTCCCATGCGGCGGCGGGTATTTGCCGTCACCGGCGATCGGCACCGACGGCAGCGTTTACCTCGCGAGTGTCAACGGTCACGCGTACGGTATCACCGACAACGGGCAGGGAAGCTACACGGTTTTCTGGGACCACTTCACCGGTGACCACATGGGATGCCCGCCGACTGTCGATGACAACGATGTCGTCTACCTGACCGGTCTTTATCAAGATACCCTCTGGGCTTGCGATCCGTTTACCGACACAGTCCTGTGGACCGGATCGATGGGGTCGGGCTGCGGCGAAACAAGCGCGACTGTCGGAGATGACGGTCGGGTTTATATCGGCTGCAACGATGGAAAAGTCTATGCTTTCGATCCGCCTTCAAGTGGAAATGTCGCGACGGTTGCCTGGACTTTCGACACTCCCGTGCAGGTGACCGCGTCCCCTATACTCGATCCTGACGGGCGCCTCTATGTCGCCTCTCGCGATTTCTTCATTTACTGCATTGATTCAACCGACGGCTCGGAGATCTGGAACTTCGAGACGGGCGACATTGTCCGCTCCGAGATCGCGATTGCTCCCGACGGCACACTTTATTGCGGCGGGCATGATGCGACACTCAGGGCATTCCGAGATGAGTAGCAAGACTAATTTCAGGAATAGAGTATTGATGCTAATCAGAATTAGGGGACACCTGCATTTCGGGACGAAATGAGATGTCCCCGAAAGAAA
This sequence comes from uncultured bacterium, assembly GCA_965371155.1. GTDB lineage: Bacteria > JAJVIF01 > JAJVIF01 > JAPKYR01 > JAPKYR01 > CBDUXL01. Next base: position 16,411 of record CBDUXL010000030.1, read on the forward strand.
ACCGCTTCTTGCTTTATAAAATTGGTGTCAATCCTGCGCCGTTTTGCTTTGCTCAGTTGGAGCTGTTGAATCGAATTCCGGTGAGCCCAAATCGATGGGTCCTGCAGCACTCCCTAATTCGGCTTCATCATCAAGCCGGTCGCTATCCTCATCCCTGTCCTCAAGCGCAATCTCGCCATCGTCACCCAAATCCGCCTCATGGGGTTCAGCCGCATCAAGCTCTACACTCGCAGTGTCTTCCTCCATCGCATCATCCACATCAGCTTCTCCGTCAATTTTACCTTTTTTCTCTACTTGAGCTTTCTTCCATTCCTTTATCAGCAATCGCTTCCGCCGACCGGATGGTGGAATCTTCCCCTTCATCCGATACTTGGTGATCACACGTCGCGACAATGTATGGCCTTTCTCAGCCATACTGTCGCGGATTTCCTCGTCTGAATAGACACGCTCGTGCGTTTCCTCATTGAGTATCTGCTTGATCATCTCGATATAGCAGAGCGACGGGTCGAAAAAGACGCTGAATGAAACAATCGAGTTGTCGGGAAGCCAGCAGTAACGCACCGCAAGCGCCCGACTGACGGTCGATGGATGCACCCCGATTATCTCAGCGATCTTCTTCCGCGTGAGCTTTTTCAAATAGATGGAGCCTTTCCTCAGGTAGCTCTCCTGTTGGCGGATGATCTCCTCCGTGATGTCCAGCATGGTCTGGCGCCTCGAGTTGAGGTTGGTGAGATACATGCTCGCGCGCTCGAAGTACTCCTTGATATGCTTCCTCTCATCCTTAGTAAATGCGGTTTTGTCTTTCCTGAGTTTCTTGTAGCTTTCCGCGTAGAACATGTTGACTTTCAACTGTGGAAGGCCGGAGTCAAGGATTTCAACCACAAACTTCCCGTCGACCTCGCGGATGCGCACATCCGCGGTGATGTACGGGTTCTCCACGGCAGCGTTCGACTCGCTCTCCTCGAACATCCTCCTCGGATGCACATGAAATCTTCGTCGCGAGTACTCGACAAGCTCCTTCACCCGATCGCCGGCAAGTCCGACCTTCTTTGCGACCCGAGCATGTTTCTCTTTGGCCAGGTCGGCAAGGTGGTGGCGGAATATGGCGGCAAGAGCCAGGCGTTCATGCGGATCGAGATCGTCGGAAAGCTCGGCCTGAAGGGCAAGGACTTCGACGGAGGACTGCAGACCGCTTCCCACCGGGTC
>CBDUXL010000031.1:0-17150 GCA_965371155.1 uncultured bacterium
GCCGCCGCCACCGAAGGACTGGGTCAGCTCGCCGGTCGTGAAAACGATCGGAGCGCTGGTCGTCCTTGCGTTGGTGATTGTCGGCATATGGCGGGGTCCGGAATTGTGGACCGGTATCAAGGAGAATCCACTCGGCGCTATCGTTACACTGTTTGTTATTCTGGTGATTGTGGTGATTGTTCTGTTGGCGTACTGGAGGTCAAGAACGGCGGGTCGAAGGGACGATCGGTACTGGAAAACCGACTAGTAGGGGCGCGGGGCACGCGCCCGTCCTTGTGTATGGGCACGCGCCCGTCCAGAAACATGCCACATGTAATGCGCGTGCATTCCGCGAAGACGGGCGCGTGCCCCGCGCCCCTACAATTGGCGGCGGTTAGACCTGCGTGCTATAATCATTTAAATAGATTTGAGATCTTGAAGGGGCGATAGATCCCATGAAGAAGCGCATTCAGTTGGTGTGCGGGATTTTGGCATTTTTTCTGATACTGGGGATTAATCACCAGGTCGCCGGAACCGAGCAGTATCCCGGCGTCTATGCGGGCGATGACTATCTGGTTTTCGTCCAGGGAAGCGATGAGCACGGGGTCCTGCAGGGCATAGTGGTGCTCTCGTATGAGTATTCTATGGATTGGATAATCACTGTCGGGGAATTGGGAGCCATATCCGAGCTTGGTCTTCTTCTCACCGGCGGGCATCAATATGTGTACAACGCGGACGGGACCAAGAGGAGCGAGTCTGAGTTCACAAGCCTTGAAAAAGCAGTTGTTTGGGATGATCTGGAGTTCCAGAGCCTCCCGTCAAGTGGCTATTATCTCGCTCCAATGGTTCAGGGCGGACTGGCCTATGCTCTTGTTGAGACCCGGGACGGGCTGCCCGCGCAGCTTGTTCTGGCGAGAGAGGCTTTCGACAGCGGATCTACGCTGAATCTCTTCGAGGGTTTCCTGTATCAGCTTTCCGGCGGCACTCTGACGGCGCAGGTCGCGTTCACGGAGATGGCATTCGGTACGCAGGGTCTGATCAGGGGCAGGTTCCCGGAGGATTTCCCTCCGCCGCCAGAGGACTATCCTGTGATGTATCCCGCCTATGCCGAGCCCAGTTATCCACCACCCGGTGGGTCTGTGCCTGTCGAGACATCCGTACCTGTGGGGTCTACTGGCGGAGTAGGTTTTGATCTACCTCAGGGCACGCCGGTTCCCGAAGAGGAGCTAGTAGATCGCCCGCGCTTCACCCTCGAAGCGATGCACGACTATGAAGTGCCTCCGATTCGGAGGATCGGTGTTGTGGCGTTCCAATCGAGTGCTGAATTGGATGGATACGAGTCCTTGTGCGATGAGTACCTGCAGGAAGCACTGTCCCGGATAGAAGGGTTGGAGGCGGTGTACATACCGTTCGACAGCACCCTGTTCGGCGGGGCGGTGATTTATGATAGGGCGACATGGCTGTGCGGGGAATACGGTGTCGACGCCCTGATGATGAGCGAGCTTGACGAGTTTGAGTTCGTGGGCGGTGAACTGGTGATGCATATGCAGTCGACTGCCGATGTGCTGGTTAGCATTGAAACCCAATTGATTGAGGGAGCCGGTGGGAGTATCTACTGGGGCGGCGAGTTTGAGGCCACGGAAACACATGATTCGCAAGAGATGGAAACCGACCAGGAGAGGCTCCTTCGCACCGATCTCGGCAGAGTCATTCTTGGGCTGGTTGATGACCTTGCGGCAAGCGGTGCTTTGGATGGGGGGTACGTGGAATAAGAGACCATGCCTGATCCGCTCGTAAGAATCGACCGTCGCCGGAAAGAAGCGATTGATCCTCTGAAACCACCGGGAAGCACGCCTCCCGGAGACATTGACGCGTCCGGGGAGGTTGAGCAGGACGGGTTCAGGGACATACTCGAAAGCATCGCCGGCGTTCCTGCGCAAAAGCGGCTTGATGGTCTGCTGGGGGAAATACGCGACCTTGCGGCGGTGCTTGCTCGAAGGCGACTCATCGAGGACCTCGAGGAATACCGTTATAAGGTCGGGGAGTTTCTGAGGGTTTACCTGGACGAAGTGCTGGCTGTAAAGGACGCCGGTGGGCGCAGGGGATTGCGGCGCAGGCGGATGGTCGTGGTTAAGCGCATTGATGTCGAGTTGGAGGAGCTTGGCAGGATGGTGCTCGGCGGAGCGAAGGATTTCAAGATCATCAAGGAGCTTGGCACGATAGAAGGTTTACTGATGGACCTTTACCGCTGAGACCGTCGCCCCTTTATCATGGAAAATACCGAGGTGCAATCCGGCAGTGCGACATTCGGCGGAATAGTCGGGCAAGGCGTGACCACACGAGTTCTTTCGCATCTTATCTCAAAAAATCGTCTTCCCGGCACCATGCTTTTTTCCGGACCGGGAGGAGTGGGCAAGCTTGCCGTTGCGCTCGCGGTCGCGAAGCGTTTGCACTGCAAGGAGCAGTTTGAGGAGGATTGCGAGTGTCAATCCTGCCGGGCGATTCGCACCGGGACTCATCCCGATGTGGTTGTTCTTTCGCGCGACAGGCTCTTCGGCGTAGATGAGATGCGGGAGGTGGTGGCGCTCGCGGGCCTGCGATCGGCTCCGGGACAAGAGAGAGTGATAATACTGGACCGCGCGGAGAACATCACACAGGCCGCATCCAATGCAGCATTGAAGGCTCTGGAAGAACCCGGTGATCACGTAAGGTTCATCCTGATCACGGACACCCCGGCGGTTCTCCTCCCAACAGTCCGATCTCGTTCCTACAGACTTCGATTCGGCCTGGTTCCGGAGAATGAAATGGCTCAGTTTGCGCGATCTGTTGGGGACAATCCGGAGGAGGAGGAAACGCTGGACGCCATACACTTCGCGTCCGGACGTCCCGGACTTTACCTGCGCAAGCGCCACTCGAGTGAATATCGCGAGGTGGTGGATGAGACAGGCGTTTGGATCAATCGTTTGCTCGAAATGAAAGGCAGACCGTCGGTGCAAGGCGCGTTGGACTGGAAAGAGGAGTTCTGGAACCTGGCAGAGCGTCTCGTCGATGCCGAGCGTGGGACTCATCTGCCCAGAGGCGGCAATGCTCGGGAGATCGGGCGTCATCTGAAAAACCCGAAGGAATTCCCCGTAAATCCGATTAACTGGCACGTGGAGGGAAGTGCTGCGAAGGAGACTCGGTGGGGCAAGGGCAGGAAAGCTCTGCTGCTTGCGGGGCTGCTTCGACGCATGCTCGCGCTTGAGCTGGATTCCCGCAAGATCTCGGCGCTGGTGCGAGTTCAGGATTTCAGGGAGAAGGTTCGATTCAATTGCAGTTTCGATATTGCGCTGGAGCGGTTATACTTCAGTATTATGGGAATTGAGCGTAGAGTAGCGCCATGACAGACCAGGAGCAATTGCCATACATAGAGTTCACCCACGGGAAGTTGTCAATCGTCAAGAAGATCAAGTGGGACCCCGCTATCGGGAAGCCGATACACGGTGAGGGTTTTATCTTCCGCGATGACTATGGAGAGGACTGGGGTCTCGTGCTAAGGTCGATCCCCGCGCCCAAGGCTGCAACTGCTCCTCCGCCTGAAGAGGAGGAAGAAGAGGGCGAAGAGGAAGCGGTGGTGGACGAGCGCCTGGTCGATGGCGCGGCACTTAGGTATTTCACAACAGATGACGAGAAAGCGCTGGAAGAGATTGTTCGAGACGAGTCCGCGTTTCTTGAAACCTGCAAGGAACGTGTAGAGCATCATGGCCTCAAGATGAAGATGCTGGCCACGGACATTCGCTTCGACCGTCGCAAGATCACATTCCATTTCGCAGCCGAGGGACGGGTTGATTTCCGGATGCTTGTAAGGGACCTTGCGAGTATCTTCCGATGCCGGATAGAGCTGCATCAGATCGGTGCTCGCGATGAAGCGAAGCTGCATATAGGTTGCGGTCCGTGCGGCAGGACGCTCTGTTGCAGGACCTGGCTGCTTCAATTCCAGACAATCGGTATCAAAATGGCGCGAGCGCAGAATCTTCCTTTGAATCCGGGGAAAATCTCCGGCAATTGCGGAAGGCTTCTATGTTGCCTTAGTTATGAGTTCGAGACTTACCTCGAGCTTGCTCAGTCGCTTCCGAAGACTGGGGATCAGAAGGAGTTCGACGGTGTACTCTACGAGGTAACCTATGTTAGCCCTCTTCTACAGAAGGTGACAGTGCAAAGCCTTAAAGAGGACGAGCGCCACAAGCGAGTCAGAATCTCCGGAGAGGAATACAACGCCGGAGTTATTAAGCAAGAGAAGTAGTCTATCCAGCGGCGATTCCCTGAAGAAAAAGCGCCCACCGGAAGGTGGGCTTTGTGATAGTTTCTATCTAAAAGGGGACAACTACCTATTGTTTTAGATTTATATCTCATCTTTATTCTTTCCTCGGTCTGCCCCTCGACCTCAATGCTCCAGTAGCCACATGGCACCGCCCCTGCCCAGGTCAGCCAATGTTCGATGAGCAGGGGCGGTGCCCTGCCCCTACACGGAATCAGGTGCGAGAAAAATCAATCCGCGGACGCACCCATCGCCCGAGTCTTCTGCGAAAACCCAATATACAAGCACGCTATGGTATCATCTACTAACGAGGGAAAAGGAGTTCGTTATGATCGGAATGAATACTAAGGGGACCTGTTTTCGCTCCTTGAGGTTGTTGATTTGTGCGGCCGTGATCCTGTCGATCGGCATCGGCTGCAGCGGATCATCCGGTCCTGTCTCACCGGATTCTCCGGTTACATCACTCGGACACTGGGCTTCACTTGAGACTTCGCACAGCCTTCTGTGGTACGGGATGGTGTCTGTCGATCAGGAGGCCGCCCTGGTTGAGCTGATCCCGGCGCGACAGACTGCGGGGCATCTCAACGTGAGGAGGTTCGTCGAGGAAGACCCCTGCACGGATTGTCTCAATGTGACCAATTTCGAATTTCTGCCGGACAATATCCTCTCCATGGACATTGTGCTCACCCATCCGTTTCCCGGACTGGATCAGTTCACGGGCTTCGATGTGCGCGGAATTGTCATATTTAACGGCTCGGAGATCTGGCCCGAAACAGGGGTCGCGGTGTCGCGCTCCGAGCTTGGCGACGGGGAGCTGCTTAACGCCGACGGTTACACTCGTCTCTACAATCCTGTCGAGTTCCCGCCCGGATCGATGGGCTTGCCGACATGGGAGTACTCCCAGGGCAAGCTCGCGCCGGATGCCGACCTGACAGCGACCCTGAACGGATATCGTGCGTTTCGGACGGATGTCCCACGCAGGTTTTTCGCAACCACCACTCCCGCGTCGGAGCATTTCCTTATCAAGAGGCCGGACGGCCCGTTCGTTTTCGGTTATGCGGTCGATGCGTGCTGGTTCCCGGCTGATCCTGAATTGTCGGGGGATCCTTACTTGATTGACGTCCCGGATGATTTCCTTCTCTCGGCCAATTGCCCGGAAGCGTACAGCGTTTCCACGAGCGCAACGCTGGGTCTTTTCGATGACGGCAGCGGTAGTGCGGAGATACTTGTCGACCTTTACGACTGGCAGCACGACGCGGAATTCGCGGATGTGAGAGTGGAGTGCCCGGATGTTTTCGATGGTCAGTTGTCGCTGCTGTGTGATTCCACCGGGTTGGATCACACGCGATTCAAGACCGCGATCACCAATGACCTGATGGTTCCCGAAGGGTACTATTCCTATATTGTCGAGGCGATTGACTGGACCGATTCGCTCAGTCCGCTGCCGCTTGTCGCCTATCAGTTCGGAGCAGTATCGGTGGCTCACTACGAGCCGGTAATCATCCCGGAGCCGCAGTTGATTGTCGAGATCACCGACACATGGCACTCGCCGTTCTGTGCGAAGGTCGACACGCAGGATCATGAGGCGTTTGTCAACTCCACGCAGATTGCGCCGGTCTGGGATTGTACTATCCGCTCGATAAGCAACGATGAATTTGTCGCTATGGCGTTCCCGAAGATGGATATGGGCGCTTACATGGGCCTCAATGTGGCCGATCGCAAACTTATTTCACCCGATTTTCTGACCATGAGCGGAAGGGTCGAAATCTATGATCTGGACGATGGGTCGATGGACAACTTCTACGTTCCGATCGATCCGGTCATTGAAGTTGCATTCCTTAGCGACGGGGAGCTTTTTCATGACATTCCAATCGCGGTGGTGGCCGATTGCATAACTGCGCGGATCATCGTGTTCAATTACAAAATGCCCACTCCCATGTATCACTCTGTTACGACTACGGTATACCCGTTTGTCATGGAAGCTGATTATGTCGGGCATCGTCTTTTCCTGTATTGCTTCGGAGGAGGGCCGTCGGGCGATGTCCCGACTATCGAGGTCTTCAACGCCGATACCTGGGAGATAATCGCAAGCTTCCCGACGGACACGGGTATCGCGCCGTTCATGTCTGATATCGATTACGACCCGGACCTCGGACGAATTTATTTCGGCAGCGGACCGGACAGTTTCGAGGTTTGGGACTCGGAGACCTACGAGCATATAATCACTGTCGGTACCGGGATAGGGGAGGTGTGCGGGGTCGATCACATGGGGAATGCTCTGTATGTGACATGCAGCGATGGAACGTCCGGACATCTTCTTGTGTATGATGTTGGGACTTTCGAACTCGTGTGGGATGTGCCTTGCGGTGTGAGTCCTGCGTGTGTGGCTTGTAATCCTGTGATGGGGAAGATATATGTACCTGACGGGGGCGGCCAGAGCGTGTTTGTTTTCCAGTAGTGGCGCACGGCTGTGCGCCCATGGCAGTGCGCCTTGGTATGCTGAAAAATTATTATCCAAATTAAGGGAACGAGAGACCATGATGAGACTACTTGCATTTGTCCTGTTGATGCCATTGCTCCTCGCCGGTCCGGCGATCGGAGAGGAGACCTTCTCTGAATCTCCTGAAATCTCCGGACATCATCTTCGGATCGCGCTTCAGCCTGACACGAACCTGCTTCAGGCGGTGGATCATGTGGTGATTTCAGATTTGGTGCAGGGCGAGTTCTCGTTTACATTGAACAAGAATCTCGTTGTATCCAGTCTTGCGATTGAGGATACAAGTGTCGAGTTTGAAACGTGCCCTTATGAAGGACCCGGCGCCGGCGAGACGGGCGTTTCGGACACCATTCAGCTTGTGGTGGTCGATATGCCGACGCCGACTGACAGGTTTACTATTGAGTATTCCGGTGAAATATACGACCCAATCGATCCCAGCGCTGCTCTCGGACGAGTTCGCGGGGATTTCACAAGCGGAATAATCGGACCGGAAGGTGTTTACCTCTCATCGGAGACCGGCTGGTATCCCGACACCTATTATTCAATGGCGACATTCGAAGTAACCGTAACCGTCCCGGAAAACTGGCTCGCCGTGACCCAGGGGGACCTGAGTTGGAGAGATGATTCGGGTGAGAGCTTCTGGACGAGCGATATACCATCCGACGGATGTGTGCTTGTCGCGAACGAGTACCATGTGAACTCGAGCTGGATCGACGGAATCAAATGCAGCACTTACTTCTACGAGGACAATCCTGAGCTTTCCGATTCATTTCTTGACAAGCTGGAGGAGTATTTGCCCGCATATGTCCAACTTTTCGGACCTTTCCCATACACGCGTTTCGACATTGTGGAGAATTTCTTCACAACGGGCTACGGTATGCCTGCATTCACGCTGCTTGGTTCGAGGGTCCTTACGATGCCCTATGCAACCGCGGAAGGTTCGCTCGCGCATGAGTTGGTCCATTGCTGGTGGGGAAACTACGTGTTCCCCGACTGGGACCACGGCAACTGGTGCGAAGGGGTGACCTATTTTTCCACCAACTACTACTGGAACATTCTAAAAAATGATGAAGAGAGTGCGAGGGATTTTCGTTTCCGAGACATGCTGAAGTACTCGATTCAGGTCAGTGAGGATGAGGAGTACCCGGTCAGGGAATTCAGAACCAAGCTCTCGGAGGTGGACGGTAGTATCGGCTACTCCAAGGCGGCCAGTATTTTCACCATGCTTCACCTGATGTTGGGTGAGAGATTATTTTTCGACTCGCTGAGGTTTGCCTTATCCGTGCATGGTGGAAAGAGAACGACCTGGGATGATTTCCATGTTGCGTTCGAGAGCACAGGCAAGATAGTCCGCTACGCGAGGATTGAAATGCTCGTGTTTCTTGGAGAGATGACCCCGGATGATCACCTAGACGAGTACGAGAGCATAGGCAGGTGGAACCTCGACGGGTTCTTCGAAAGCTGGCTTGACAACAAGGGGACGCCGGAGCTGAGCATTGAATCAATCGAGCAGGAGACGGTGGATGATGGTTACCGGCTTGGGTTTCGGATAGTCCAGGATGGAGAAACTTTTCACATTCCGCTGGAGATCCTCATTTGCACGGAGAATGAGGAGATACGGGAATACGTGGAGCTTGGTCCGGAACCGTTCGATTTCGAGATTGTGCTTGACGAGCAGCCGCTGTCGATCGAGTTGGACCCGGACTATTACGTCTTTCGCCGACTGAGCCGCGAGGAGATTCCCCCGTGTCTGAACGCCGTTCTGGAGGCGGACCGGCTTCTTGTGGTGCTGCCCGGTCGCGGGGAGGATGAAACGCTCCAGGTGCGGGATTATAGCGGTCCGATGCCGGGGATGCGGGATGTGAGTGTTGCCGAACTTTACAGGGAGCTGGCCGAGTCAATTGCGGAGAGCGGGGAAAACGTAAAGGTCAAGCTCGATTACGAGGTGACCGATGAAGATCTGCAAGCCGGTGCGGTTCTATGCCTTGGCGCTCCCGGATACAACACTCTGATGTCCCGTTTGGTGGAGGATATTGGAGAACCGTTTGGCGTGACGGATGTTGGGTTCACGGTCGATGGGTCGGAATACAATGATGAAGCCGCAGCGATTTTGGTTTCCTCTCGCAATCCGTACAACAGCGATTATGATTTGACCTTTTATTTCGGCAACTCACCGCAGGCGATTTTCAAGGCGGGACTGATTTTCTTCTACGGATGGGATTCGTACGTTGTGTATGAATCGGGCAGTCCGGTGACTCGCGGTCAGTGGGAGCCGGGCAGGGGACCGCTGTTTGTGCATTTGGAAGATTTTCGATATCGGGCGCTGGCCCTGCGCCCTTACAGGAGTTCGGGAGCGGAAAAACCCCGCTGATGCGGGGTCGCATTTCCTTCTGGTGCGCGGAGGGGGAATCGAACCCCCATGGACTTGCGTCCACTAGACCCTGAATCTAGCGCGTCTACCAATTCCGCCATCCGCGCCTGTTTCAAGGGATATATACCCCTCAGAACCGGTCCTGTCAAGGTTTGAACCGGTTGAGCATGAAAAACGTCCCGATCAAAGACGGCCTGCGACCTGAAAAAGAACCGTTGTCCTCTTACGGAAGGAGCGTACTTGTCTTAAACAAGGGGATATCAGTCTGCTATAATCCCTGTCGCCTGCTTTCGAGATGAAGATTATCGACCGATATCTCTGTCGCGAGCTCTTTGCCTTTTTTTTCGGGGTCATCCTCGGTTTCGTGGTGCTCATGACCGGCAACACGCTTTTCCTTCTGAGCGAGACGATCTTCAACAAGAGAATCCCGATCCTTATCGTGGTTCAGATTATCCTGCTCAGGATGCCTGCCATGATTGTGCTGGGTTTCCCGGTGGCGACCCTTTTTGCCGTCCTTCTCACGATGGGGCGCCTTGGCCGCGACAGCGAAATAGTCGCCATGCGCACCGGCGGGCTGTCGATGACCAGGATCGTGGTCCCAATCCTGGTTTTCTCGGTGGTCGTTTCAATCCTCACTTTCTGGTTGAACGAGAAGATCGTCCCGCAGGCGAACCACATCTCGCAGAACTACCTCAGGCAATTCTGGGTGGCGGATGTCATGGAGAACGCAAAAGCCAATGTGTTTTTCCATGTGTCCGACGAAATCGTGATCTTCACTGAAGCCTACGACGAACAATCCGGGGAAATGGGTTCGCTGACGTTCTTCGAGCTGGATGCCATGGGCTTCCCGTCGTTGAGCGCAGTCGCCCGGGGAAACTTCGAGGGAGATTTCCTGCATATGGAGGATGGGGTCACGTTTGAGTTCGATCGTCAGGGCGACGCGAAGCAGTCGGCGCAGTTCTATGAAGTGATAAAGGACGTTAGCAGGGAACTCCAGGAAATCTGGGGAGGCAATCTGACCCCCCAGGAGATGACCGGGCCGCAGCTTAAGGACCTGATCGACACATTCCGTGAGAACAATGTCCGCCAGGTCGCCCTTGAGACCGACTACTTTTTCAAATTCTCGATTCCTGTTGCGAACCTTGTGTTCGCGATGGTCGGCTGCCTGTTCGCCGTGGTGAATCCACGCAGGGAGAACGCCTCAGGAGTGATATTCGCCATCGTTTGTATAGCTATTTATTGGATTCTCATGACCGTCATGAGGTCGCTCGGTCAGAAGGGCATGATTGAGCCCTGGGTCGCCGCGTGGGGACAGAATCTAGTTTTCTTCGTGCTGGGTTTCCCGCTGATATTCCTGGTGCGCCGTTGAGGGGCTTGTCCGGTTATGCGAATTACCATACTGGATCGATACATTAGCTGGATGGTGACGCTGTTCGTACTGGCGGCGGTCTTCTCGTTTGCCGTTCTCATTATCTGCAACAATTTCTACGCATCCAGTGAGCTCCTGTTTGTGAAGAAAATCCCCTTCTCCACTGTGGCGATCATCAACCTTCTCGACGCGCCGGCGACAATTGTCCTCTCTCTGCCCGTTGCGAGCCTTTTCGGCGTAATGCTGGCTGTTGGAATGCTCGGAAGGGGAAGCGAGATAACCGCAATGCGATGCGGCGGTGTCTCCCTCTTGAGGATCATGATTCCGATCCTCGGACTGTCGGTTCTTCTCTCAGTTGCGACCTATCTCCTGGATGAACATGTGGTTCCGCTTGCGAGCGAGCACGCGTACGAACTGAGGAGCGCCCTGAAAGAAGAAGCGGTGAACATCAAGCAGAATATTTTCCTTCGCAACGAAGATGGGGCGATTCTCTACTCCGCCAACTACGACACCGAGCTCAGAATCCTGAGCAGGCTGCAGTTGTACGAGCGCGAGGAAGGCGGCTGGACTCGTGTCACCACATCATTCTCCGGACGCTTTGAGGGTGACGAGTTGATTATCAACGGCGGCAAGACGTTTCTCTACAATGAATATGCTGAATTAATCGGGAGGGAGCCCGTTCGGGAGATGAGGCGATATTTCCCGGAAGAGCTGCAGGAGGTCCATGAGGAGAGGCGTGACGCAAGCACGTTGGCGGGAGGGGAGATCGCGGAGCAGATCGCCCGCAGCCAGCAGGCGGGAATCGACCCGGTTGCATACCAGACAGACCTCCAGTTCAAGTACTCGACCCCTGTGGCCTGCTTTATTTTTTCCTTCGTTGGATTCATTTTCTCGGTTCACTCGCCTCGAAAAGAGGTCTTTGTGGGCATGCTCTACGCAATAATCCTCGTTTTATTCTACTACGTCCTCATTTCAATCTTCAAATCGCTCGGCAAACAGGGTATTATTCCCTTTCCAGTGGTGAGCGCCTGGAGTACGAATTTCGTATACCTCTTTTTCGGTATCTATATTTTCACTCGAGTCAGGCGCTAGCCCTAGGGGAGAGAAGACGCTCGGGGGGTGGACTGATCGCCGGAGGAGGGCCACCCATCCAGCGGTAGTTGAACCTTGCCCGGCCGGGAACAATCCTAGTGCCGGGGACAGGTCCATTTACGTCTGTGCGTATCTGCGTCGAAATACGCGACCGCCTTTGTCCATTTTTCCGGGCTTTGATTCTGGTGTCATTGCCGGTTGTGTGGCTCTTGCCGGCTGAACCCGTTCTGGCCGTAGAGGAAGAGGTCTACTTCCAGAGCGACCACCAACGGGAGATCCAGGACGAGCAGGTTCTGTTGCTGCAGGGCAATGTCGAGGTGCATTTCCGCGATGTGATCATTTTTGCGGATGAGGTCAGGCTGAACGACGCGAAGGACGAGTTCTTCGGGGCCGGCGATGTGCGGTTTCAGGGACCGGATCGCGATATTTTCGCCGACTCGATCTGGTTCAACTACTCTCGGGACGAGTTCGATATGCGGAACGCCCGGGGGAGCCTGATCGTGAAAGGTGTCTCTGAGATCGTGTGGTTCGAGGCCTCGCGTCTTAAGGGAAACATAGACGATTACAGGATGATTCAGGGTCGGGTGACGACCTGTTCGCCCGACGAGCGCCGCGAGTATCATGTAGAAGCTCGGTACATAAGGGTGATGCCCGACAACAAGGTCATATTTCGCAATGGTTATATATTTATACTAAATGTGCCCGTCCTCTGGCTCCCGTATTGGGCTTATTCACTCGAGGAGACACCATGGACGGTGGATGTGGGAAAGGACTCCATGAACGGCGTCTATGTGAGGACGAAGTACAACTATTTAGCGGAAGAGTTGATCGTTGGGACGCTCATAATGGAGTACTACTCGCGCAGGGGAGCGAGAGTCGGAGGTGAGCACCGGTATCTCCTGCCGCGTCATGGCGTCGGAAGCTTCGGCTGTCTGTTCACATACGGGACCTACCGGAACACTTTCGACGGCACGGTCACGCATGCCAATGAATACAACCTTAATCTCCAACAGGCTATTCGTTTCGGGTCCCGGTTCAGTGGGAACATCAGGTTCCGCGCCAGTTCAAGCTACAATCTGGGGCGGGGAAGGAGCAACTCCGCAAACGGCACGCTCGGAGGGAGCTATAACACGGCGAACACCAGAACCCAGTTCAACCTGAACATGGGACAGACGAGCGGCGACACGCAGCGGTCCGATATCACGGCGTCACTCAATCACAACCGAACGATCTTTGAGAACGTAACGTCGACCTGGAAGTTCGATTACAAGGTCAACAAACAGCGAGAAGGAATGGCCGCGGATGAGGAGCTCACCACGCGCCTTCTGTTCAGGCAGCAGCGGGATCAGTGGAACTGGACTATGAAGATCGACTCCCACTGGGATCCTGATGGTTTCACCAACGTTACCGACCGGTCCAGGGGGTATACGGACAGGCTTCCGGAGATCACGTTGACCTTTCAGCCGAACGCCTTCCCCTCCGAGTTCCGCAACTGGATGGGCTTCCAGATGGGGCCGCTCAACATGCTCGGCGCGCTGTATTACATAGGTCCGGAAACAAGAGAGATCAACGGTTTCTATGGGCGGATGGACACAAGATTCACCCGTAACGATAATCTGAGTCAAAGCCATTCCCTGCAGACGACAGTTACTCCCTGGCAGGCGATATGCTCAACCGGTGATGCCCAGTATCACTACTCGACGCAGGTTAACTGGACCTGGAACATGACCAAGAAGCTTCGCTGGACCATGGGCTGGAACCGTACCGAGGAGGAGGGGAGAATCCCTCTCCAGGGCCTGGGCAAAGCGAGTTCGCAAACCAACAGGCTCAATTGGAACCTGAATTACCAGAACGGTCGCCTGTATACCATTCGTTTAGCAACAAGTTATGTGCTGAACGAGCGATTCCGTGATGCGCCCGGCGAGTTGCTTTCCATCAAGCGCCTGGGCTCCTTTTCGTTTTCTTTCACATACACCCCGAATCGCAAGGTGACCATCACGGTCAACACCACGTATGATCTTGCGAAGGATGATCTGGGGAATATCAGAATCGGTTGTAACATGACCGATAACGACTCCTATCGCGTGAGAACGGACATCAACTACGACCCACCCGGAACCATAATGCAGTTCAGGACGGTATCAACTTTCATCATGGGGTCTAATTGGGATTTTGTGGTCACAACCGAGTTCTCACCGAAAGCGAGCGATAGCATAGTCGAGAGTGTCCAGATTACGCATCGCCTGGATTGCACGTTCCTGAGCTTTCAGTACCAATCCCGGAACGAACAGTGGTTCCTGACCTGGGGCGTTACCGGGTATCCGCAAGCGAAATTGGGATATGATACGTCAGGGGATCCGTTCGGTCCCGATTTCCTGAGCCAACTCCAGACCACGGGTACTTTCTACTAGCCTGATGGTGTAGGATACGGGAATGCAGGCAGGCGATCCCCATCGGGGAGGAAGACGATGTCTAAGAAAATAGCCCTAATCTTGAACATACTTATACTCTTCGTGGCAACCGGATGCGCTTGGGAGAATCTTCCTGAGGGAGAGGAGGAGGACCAGCGGATAATCGAGGTAACCATGAGGCTTGGTGGTGCAATAGTCCCGGAGTATTTCTACTATATCGTCTTTAATGTGTCAGGTGATGACACAATGAAACCCTATTCCATCTTCGAAGGGGAGGACAGGGGCAAGTACTGGCACGTCTACTACATGGTCGGCCAGCCGCCTTTCCGTGCATACGGTCTGTACCGGGGGAGAGGAGGGCTTGGCCCCGGTGGAGAAGAACTCATCGATAAAGAGCCTGTTGAAAGGTCATATCTGAACGAGCTGCTACCCGGAACAGATTTCTCGGGTGACAGGATACATCTGAAAATCGACCTTAGCGAGTTTGCATCCGTGCCCGCGAAGATCAACATGAATATGATTGTGTGCAACCAGGCCATAGACGAGCGCAGCCGGTATGAGTACGAGTTGGAGCCGGTTGTATGGGACAGCTTCTACCAGGGCGGGATCACCATGAATCTCTCCGGCATCGATGATTTCTGGGACGAAATGGTAAGCGAGCATCGGCAGGAGGATATCCCGAACGAGTATGAGGAACTTGCCGTGCCGGGCGCGGATATCAAGGGATGGCATTTCGAGAAAATTGCGTGGTGAGCCGGTAACACTCCCATGATCCGTTTTTTTCGCAACCTGCTGATTACTCTCCTGATTCTTGCGGCAATCGCCTACGTCGTCGCTTTGTATTACGCCGACTGGCTTGCCGAATTTGCCGCCGAACCTTTGACCAACACGTTTGTTGCGTGCTATCGTCCCGGCGACGAGGATGAGTACGGTTTCGACGTCAGGTTCCACATCTGGCCCCCGACTGTAGACGTGGAGAATCTCAGCATTGAGGCGAAGTTCCTCAGCGTGGACGGATCGGTTTTTCAGGACTGCGAGCTTTCGGTCGACAGGATAGTCTGCGACCTCTGGACGCTCATGTATTACCGGCAGGTGAAGGTGCACGAGATCGAGGGGCGAAAATTCTCAGGGGGCCTGACCAACGCCAAGCTCGCCGATCGGTTGGAGAGAACGGGCGGCGCACTCACAGAGGTCGCGGTCGATGAGTACAATGGAAAGGCGAGGGTGCGAGGAAGGTTCGGCTCCATCAGCCCGGCTACCATAACCATCCTGGGACGATGGGCGGTGGACGATCGAGGCGTGGTGACCCTGGTCGATCGGCAGTACCGCAATCCCGACAGCCCGGTGCCCTATGGCGCCATTGTTATCATCGAGCAACAGACCAACCTGGATATACGAATTGAGCTTCTTGACGAGGGGCTTATCGCAGAGGAAGTGATATGGACTCCGCATGGCCTCTGGATAAGCGCCCACGACTAGCCTCCGAGAAAGGACCCGGAAATGCTTTCATCGAGATACCTTCTATTGCCTCTCCTTCTGGTGCTTATTTCATTGGCGTGTCTTCTCCTGACCGGCAGGCTTGATGCGCAGCCGGGCACGGAGAATGACCCCATTCTCAGCCTCAGCTACCTCGAGTCAGCCCTCAGGGTGGATCCCGTTATATTAGAGGGGGGGGAAGAGTTTCCGATTTCATCCGGTCGTGGGCTTGCCCTTCTGGAGGGCCGTTGTATGATTATTCCCCCCGACTCCGGCAGATGGTGGATACTGGACATCACCAAGGGAGAAATACATCGGAATTCGATGGAAATGTCCATCGGGCACTGGTATGTTCCCGTGTCGGAAGATGGCCGGGCCGGCTTTGCCCTTCAGGCATTGCAGGCATCGACAGTCGCGGTTCCCGCCGGCTCGGGAACGGAGTAGAGTGAAAGTCAATGGGTTGTCCTCAATCATTCCTTTTGGGGCTTGTTCAGGGTCTTACTGAATTCCTTCCCGTTTCATCATCGGGACATCTCGTCATTCTCCAGGTATTCATGGGACTTCGCAGTGCGGAGGAGAACGTCACCTATGACATATTCCTGCATCTGGCGACCCTTCTGGCTGTCGTGTGGGTTTACCGTCGCGACATCCGGGCCATTCTGACAGCGCCCCAGGTCGGCGACGGGGTCTGGGCGATCCCCAAGTGGCGCTTTCTGGGTCTACTCGGGATCAGCATCCTCGCGACCGGGGTGGTACTTCCTTTCAAGGGACAGCTCGAAAACCTGTTTGAGACCGTAAGTGGAGTCCGGATTCTTCTTCTGGTTAACGCTGTAGCGCTTCTTGTCCTTCCCGGTTTGAGGCGAGGGAAACTGGGGCTGGGTAAGCTCTCCTGGGTGGGAGCAGTGGTGATCGGACTCGCGCAGGCGTTGGGCGCGTTTCCCGGAATCAGCAGGAGCGGCTCGACAATTCTTGCGGGCCTGCTTCTTGGACTTGCGCCCCGCGAGGCTTGCCGCTACTCGTTTCTGCTGTCCATTCCAACGATCCTGCTCGCTGCGATGGTGCAGATTCCGGATGCAATCGAAGTGGGGCTTCAGTTCGAACCTGTAGCCGCATTGGTTGGGTTTGCCGCAGCTCTGGCGGGTGGATTGATTGCCATTCCGCTATTGATCGGAGTTGTCGAGAAAGGCAGGCTGTGGGGATTCGCGGCTTATTGTGCTGTTGTAGGGATTGGGTTGTTTATTATTTCGCCACCTCTGGGGTAGTCTGCACTTTTTCGTAGCGTGCGATGATGGGTTCCTCTCGGGGACACCTCATTTCGTCCCCGAAAGGCAGGTGTCCCCCCCATTTGAACGATGATGAAAAAACCCCCCGGTGTGGGGGGATTGCTTTCATGTTATTTTCAGCGGGTTTGGGGATGCTGCGTTCAAATAATCGCGCGACCATCCAGCTTATCCGGGTCCAAACCGAGGATGGCGAACTGACCTCGGGCAGTCCAGAGACCTCTACCGAACCCGCCACCACCGATTCCACCGCCGCCGCCACCGAAACCTCGGCCCCCCCCCACACCGCCTCCGCCACCACCAAAGAACCCGTAGCCGAAGCCGCCGGACCCACCCATCCGGACCACTGACCCCAGAAAGAAGAACTAGACCTCACCG
>CBDUXL010000032.1:0-16583 GCA_965371155.1 uncultured bacterium
AGGGGATGGTGCGAATTTCCGGATGCATGAGAGTGGTGTTAGTGGGAAAGAAGCGAGCGGTGAAGCTGCGGGCGCACGCCGCGCGCCCCTACGAGGTGTTGCGGAGGGTGTCCCCTCGATCAGTGGTTGACTTCACCCTTAATCGGGGGGTACCATCTTCTCTCAAACACTGCATCTTTCAAGCACTGCGTGTTTCAAGCATTGCTTGTCACGAGCACTGCTTGTCACGAGCACTGCGTGGTTCTTGCACTGTGTGTTCCAGTACCGCGTGTTTTCAAGCACTGCGTGAGAGCAGTGTCAGTATATTCGGGAGTACCAAGATTTGACTGATTTACCGACGACCGACCCGGCCAGGATTCTCGAACTGCATCAGCGGCTCATCGAGGGCCTCAGGGAGCAACCTGAGGTGGCGGCATCGCTCAGAGGCGAGCCGGCTGTCATAAACATTCGACTAACCGAGCCTGATATTAATCTGAAACTGACCCTGGCCGGGGAGGAAACCGTGCTCGTGGCGGCAGGCAGCGATGATCCCGATCCGGATGTGACGATCAGTATGTCGTGGAGAGTCGCCAACGAGTTCTGGGCGGGCGCACTGGATCTTATGGCCGCTTTGATGAGCGGGAAAATCAAGATCGAGGGCTCCAACATGGATCCCTTGTTTCGTCTGAAGACCCTTGTTCCGGCGGCGAGAGAGACCTACAACCGGCTTTTGACGGAAATGAAGGACGCGTGACCGATCCAAATCGATGGTCCATGTGTCAGAAGTAGAGGCGCAGGATCGTGGACGGGGATTACATCCGATCCAGGAGAGGTCGAAAGAGAAATTATGAAGTGTTTCACCAAAGTCAGCGTCGGTCTGCTAACGGCAGTTCCAGTGGTGCTGCTGATCGGTCTGCTTATGGGTCCAGTCTCGGCTGAGAATCTCTATACATATCGTGTGGTTGATCTCAACAGCCCGCTCTCCCAGGACATCATGAGAGTGGTTGTCGAGTGGTGTCCCGATTGTCGTTTGTCAGAATGGGAAGCTGTCACAAGGGATGTTCAGTTGACGGCGGAGGACTACAATCTTGCCCCAAGTCTGCTCATGGCCCTGATGGCCGGCGAGGAGGCATCCGGGCACATCGCTCAGGCACGACTTTACTATTTCAATCTGGACACCGGCCTGGCGGGCGACCAGAGTCCCCCATCAGCCTGGTTCGATGCTGAGAGAGTAGCTCGGGCTTATTCGGTCCAGTTTGAAAGGTACGAGGATCGCACGGCATCCGCCGCCGCATATTACCTGGGTCACTCGGCGCTGCCGCCGGACGGCAGCATCGCCACCCAACCCCAGGGTTTCCGTGACCTTATCAGCCTGGTGCTCAGGCTCGATGCGGAATGGTCGCATCTGGGTGAGAGGGGCGGACCGCAGATCGTCGATGGGAATGAAATCAATCCGCCTGATAGTGGGGGATTTGGCCCGCAGTTTGTGGAAACGGATGAGAGCACACCTGCAAGCGCGTTCGACCGCGTGGAGTACGATCTTACAGAGATCGAGCGGCCCTACATCCAGAACATGATGCATTACAACTCGCGGTTGTCAGAGGAAACCGCGCTGGAGATTTTCGATGCCATTCGGCGTCATGCGGCAAATCATCAAACGGTGGATGCCCGTCTGGTGATGGCGCTCGTGGCATGCGAGTCGAGCTTCCGGCCGGATGCTGTCAGCAGGGCAGGGGCGCTGGGACTTGGACAACTCATGCCCTTTACGGCGGACCGACACGGCGTGGAGGACCCATTCGATATTGACGAGAACATCCGGGCCACTTTCGAGTATCTTGAAAGAGAGATCGAGCGTTGGGCAAGTTACAATTATCCCCTCGATCGGGTCCTGTCGGCTTACAATGCGGGTCCGGGGGCGGTGGAACGGTATTCAGACGGGCCTTACCACGGCATTCCACCCTACTCCGAGACAATCAACTACGTTCGGCGGGTCATCAATATTTATTTCTACTTCCTTCCGGAGGATGAACGACTGAGGATACTACGTGGGCAATCCCGTCACATCACCGAAACGGACGGCGTTATATCATTGGCATAATAACAACGGGGCACGATTGATCGAATTCGCCGGCTTTGTAATGCCGGTCTGGTACACGTCGATAAACGAGGAGCATCGCAAGGTGCGCACCTCGGCGGGGGCTTTCGACCTTTCCCACATGGGAGAGTTTTTCTTTAAGGGCCCCGAGGCATTGGACCGAATACAGTACCTGACGAGCAACAACGCAGCCAGGGTAAAGGTCGGGCAAGCGCAATATACGCTCATAACGAACGAGCGCGGCGGCATTCGTGATGATGTCATTGTTTATCACGTAAGCGAGGACAACTGGATGATGGTCGTCAACGCAGCCAACGTCCGGAAAATCAAAGCGCATATCGCTGAGGTGTTCTCGTCGGATGTGTTTGAGGATCGCAGCGATGATACAACCCTGGTTGCCTTGCAGGGCCCCAAAGCCGCGGAGATCCTCGGCAAACTCATTCCTGAAGATCCTGCTGAAATCAAACCGTTTTCCGTATGGAAAACGAAGGTCGGCGATCTGCCTCTCACCATTGCCAGGACCGGCTATACAGGCGAGGATGGTTTCGAGCTCTTTACAGAAAACGAGTACGCGCTCGCTCTCTGGGATGCGGTCCTTGAAACCGGCGGGGACGATGTCGCGCCTGTCGGCCTGGGCGCACGCGATACACTCCGGCTTGAGGTCTGCTATTCCCTTTACGGAAACGAGATCGGCGAGGATTCCAACCCGTTCGCTGCAAAGCTGGGCTGGGTTGTTAAACTCAAGAAAGGTGATTTCCTGGGTCGCGAGGCGCTCCAGGAGTTGAAGGCAGCGCCGATGACAGAGAAGCTGGTCGGGCTGGAGGTCGGACCGGGTCCCGTTCCGCGTCATGGCTTGAAAGTACTGAAGGATGGGAACGAAGTGGGGGTTATCACCAGCGGATGCCTCTCCCCGATGAGCGGGGAACGTATAGCGCTTGCCTATGTCCCGGTTGAGCTTACCGAAACGGGAACGAAGCTCCAGGTTGAGCAGCGTGGTCGCATCAGTGAAGCCGTCGTGGCGGAGATTCCCTTCTACAAGCGTCCGGAATAGGCCGGTTTCGATTTGACTTTCCCGGCATCTTTTGATAAGGGTTCCTTTTATCGTACCAAACCCAACAGGCAGACACGTGAATTAGTCATGCATATCCCGGAAGACCTTCGCTATTCTGAAACTCATGAGTGGGCCCGACTGGTGGGCGAAGAGGTATTGGTCGGCATCAGTGATTTCGCACAATCGGAGCTTGGGGACGTGGTCTATGTCGAGTTGCCCGAAGTGGGCTCGATGCTCGGGGCCGTGGAGGAGTGCGGCATAATCGACTCGGCGAAAACCACCACCCCTCTCATGAACCCGATCGCCGGAACTGTATCAAAAATCAACGAGGACCTCGCCGATCACCCCGAACTGGTCAACCACTCGCCCTACGAGGACGGCTGGATGTACGCGCTCAGGCCGGATAATCCGGACGATCTGGAGAATCTGATGAATGCCGCCGACTACGAGAAGTATGTCGCCGAGGGCGGCGGTCGCTAGCGGTCGAATCAGGAGGGGGACACCTGCATTTCGGGGACGAAATGAGGTGTCCCCGAAAGTATCTGTCCCCGAAAGCGTTCTGAAAGCATCTATTGCCCCTTTTCAGTGTGAATGGTAGTATGAGTCTACGGGCGGGATGGTCGGGAAGAATTGAATTCCTAATTTCCTCCCCAGGAGGCTGTTTTCATGTTGACGCGGTTCAGATTTGTCATTCTCGTGCTTCTCGCGGGTACCAGTTTGGCTTGTTCGGGAGGCGCGGGTCCGTCCGACCCGGGCGCGACCGAGAATCCCCTCCTCAGTGAGTACAGATTCATCGACACTGGAGAGGCCACCCACTTACTCGGCGCGTGGGAGGTTTATCTCGATCCCGCCAATTGTAAGGTCGAGGCCGTGCCCCTTCGCTCGGTGGATTTTCATGTCAATGTGACCAAGATGGTCACCCCACCGGAATGCTATGACTGCTTCCTTGCGAAGAATCTTGTCTTTGATCCTGACACACAAATAATGACTATCGACATCGGCTTCAGGAATCCCAGCGGCATCACGGGGTACGATGTCAGAGGGATTGTGCTTGAATTCGGAGTGATGGAGTTCCGGAATCCGGACGGTTACACGGAGCTTTTTGCCGATGGCCCGGACGAGATCAATCCTTTCGTTGCCTACAAGACCGGAATCGGTCAACGCGAGTTCCCCAGCCTGCATGATTTCTTCGAGACAATGGAAATCTACGATCCGATTTTTCCCGGCATAGATGCTTTCACCTACGTGGTCGAGGCCAGTTGGGAGCCCGACGGGGACAAGAACTGCAAAGAGCCATACGAAGTCGAGTTCTACGATGTAAGCGGCAAGCTCTACTCGGACGGATCGAATACCCAGGTATTACGCCTGATCGCGCGTGACTGGCAGGATGATGTGGCCGGCGTAATCGCGGACCTGACCGAGATCGGGGGCGGTTTTGTTTCTTTCGTGGAGGAGCCGGCTCTGCCGGATGTCTGGAGGGGCGAAATCCAGTGTGCTCCCGGCACCATCGAGGGTGACTATGACATCCTGGTCCGGGCAACCAGCGCTCCCCCGTTCGATCAGACGGCGGACATGTACAATTATGTGACCCTGGAAGTTACCAAGCCGCCTGTCCCGGGCGCCGAGGAATTCGGTCTTGCCGAGCGGATAACCACCTCCCCCGGCCAGAGCTTCATCTGGCCCCGACACGCGATCGCTGTGACGAGCGATGACGTTCCTCACGTGGTCTGGGTGGATAATATCCCCGATCCGGGTTCGATCGAGTATCACGTGTACTATTCCAGCCGAAATGGTGACGAGTGGTCGACCCCGGTCCAGATTGATTCCGTATCCGGACGAGCCATTTATACCACGGTCGTTGCCGATCCAGGGGACACGCTTCATGTTGTCTGGGAAGATGAGCGCGATCACGTTCTTGGAAGTGAGATCTACTATGCTTCTTCGGAGGATGCTTTCGCGACTGAAATGGTCCTTGTGCCGGGTGATAGCGGTTTCAGGAATGTCCATCCCAGGATTGAGTCCAGCAATGATGGAACTCTTCACATCGCCTGGCACACGCTTGAGATGTTGGGAATAGACGATTACGAGTACGACGTCTGGTACATCGGCAGACAGGCAGGGAGTCCATCATGGGATAGCCCGGTTTCCGTCGTCGGCGCCGAGGACGTAATCGAGGCTTACCCCTCACTCGCTCCAGCGCCCGGAAGCGGGGTGTATTACGCCTACTCGTCCGATAAAGCCGGCACGAACGGAATCTACTTCACGGAGAACACCACCGGTGATTTCATCTCTCCGATTGCAGTCACCATCAGCGGGGCGTATCAGCCTGCAATTGATGTCGCGAGCAACGGGGAAGTATTGATTGCGTACTTCGACAATGCAGACGGCACCTTCACGGATGTCTACGCCAGGTCATCGAACGACCTCGGCCAGACCTGGAGTCCCCCTCAGTCAATCAGCGACAGCGACGATGCATACCAGATTGCGCCCGACATCGAATGCACGCCCGATGGGGATATCCATATCGCCTGGCACGAGGAGGACGTGAGCGGGTATCCGTCGCGAGTGCTCTACAGGGAGTTCGTGAACGGCCTTGGCTGGCAGGATATTATCGAATTTGCCGTGGACACCCAGATGGGCGCCTTTCCGAGTTTGGACAGCGATGCGGACAATCACATCCACGCCGTCTATGAGCTGTTCTCCCTTCTTGAGCCACCGGATGAGAACAACTACGAGATCTGGTATCGGTCAAGTGCTCCGGATTAACATTCCGAGTAGGTTCGTCTTTGAAAGGCATATTCCCGGGTCGATTTCTCACCCGGATATCCCTTAATATTCAAGTTATTAATAATTCTATGGTCCGTTAAAAAGGGCTGTGATACCAGTTCGGATACTATTGTGGGCCAATTGGTCCCGGTGTATGAAGAGAAAGAGAAAAGGGAAGTCTCGACTGGGACGCAAGGAACAGCTCCTGGTACTGACCGGATGCCTGCTTCTGGCGTTTCTTGCGCTCATTGCATTGCCGCAGCGTGTTGCCAGCGAGCCGCAAAGAGAGGTGAATGACATGGAGATGCGGGAACTGCTCTCCGAAGCGGCCGACAGCTACATGCTGGCGAGCACCACGGCGGAGCGGCAGGCTGCAGCACGTGAAATGCGGGTTATCCGCGCGCGTCAGCGCTCGTCCAATCAAACCCCCTCCATCTTATCGGCACAGCAAAGCCTCGATTTCTTGCGCATTCTCCTAATCATCACTATATTTGGCATCGGTGTCAGACTAGGGATCCTTGCGCTGAGGGAGCTTCGGCTCCAGATAGCGCAGAAAGCTTAGGAGCACTTTGATGACCCGAATCCTTATCGGCTGCGATCATCGCGGAGTGAGTGTCCGCGACCAAATTATCACCTGGTGCCGTGAGAACGGCCACGAACCTGTTGACATGGGTCCGCAGGAAACTGGAAGTGTTGACTACACCGATTATGCCTTCCCTCTTGCGGAGCGGGTGGTTGATTCAGGTGGGGAAGAAGTCGGGGTGCTTGTCTGTGGATGGGGCAATGGAATGGCTATCGCGGCCAACAAGGTTGCGGGCACTCGCGCGGCGCTTTGCCTGAGTCGAGTGCAGGCCGAATATGCCCGCCGGCACAACAATGCCAACATACTGGTTCTGTCCGCCGAGGCGACAGGCTGGGAGATGATTGAGGAAATTCTGCAGACGTTCCTGAAGGAGAAATTCGAGGGCGAGCGTCACGCGCGCAGGATGGGCAAGATCGCCGACTACGAGGCCCGGTAGTGCAGTTTGGGTGCTGAATCGCTGTAACTTGGGGCGTTGCCCCGTTTTTTCTATGAAAAAACGAGTTCACATAATCGGGGCGGGACTGGCCGGTAGCGAAGCGGCGCTCGTCGCGGCGCGGAACGGTGTCGAGGTGCGCCTTTCGGAGATGCGACCCGAAAAGACAACCGCAGTCCACAATTCCGGGGATTGCGCCGAGGTCGTCTGCTCCAACTCTCTGGGTAGCCTGAAGATATCGACCGCCCTGGGATGCCTCAAACGCGAGCTGGCTCTAATTTCGAGCCCTCTAATTGACATCGCGCTCAGGACACGCGTGCCCGCAGGCCACGCCCTTGCTGTAGATCGATTGAAATTTGCTTCCGAGGTTACACGGCGGATCGAATCAGAGCCCGGAATCACACTCGTACGAGAGGAAATTGAAAGCGTAGATCCGCGTCCCGAAACCCCTCCCACATTGATCGCGACCGGACCGCTTACTTCGGAACCCCTGCTCCGGAGCATATCGCTTCTTCTCGGTGAGGAACATCTTTATTTCTTCGACGCAATCAGCCCTTCGGTTGAAACCGACAGCATCGACATGGATCGCGCATTCTATGGTTCCCGCTACGATGATGAAAGCACCGATTACCTCAACTGCCCATTCAGCAAGGAAGAATATGAGGCGTTCCGTGCCGAGCTTGTCGGCGCTGAACGAATAGACATCAAGGATTTCGAACCCGACAAGCTGTTCGAAGGTTGCCTTCCGATTGAAGTCGTCGCCAAACGCGGGCTCGACTCCATGAGGTTCGGTCCGCTGAAGCCCGTAGGACTCAGGGACCCGAGCACAGGGAAGCGTGCCTGGGCGGTTGTACAGCTTCGACGCGAACAGGTCGACACAACGAGCTGGAACCTTGTCGGTTTTCAAACTCGCCTGAAATTTTCCGAGCAGAGGCGAGTACTCCGCTTGATCCCGGGCCTGGAGAACGCGAAATTCACTCGAATGGGGAGCATGCACAGGAACGCTTACATCAAATCACCTTATCTGCTGGAACCGACTCTCCAGATCAGCGAATTCCCGCACATTCTGGTGGCCGGCTGCCTGGCGGGCGTGGAAGGTTACGTGGAGGACATCGCCACCGGGCATCTCGCGGGACTTGCGCTCACGGCTCTGGCAAGGGGAGGGGAGATAATCACCCCGCCGGAGCTGAGCATGCACTTCGCAATCTGCAAGGCGATCACGAATGTGAAGAACATACCGTTCCAGCCGGTCGCTTCGACCCTTGGATTGCTCCCTCCACTCGATGCTCCGGTCAAAGGGAAACGTGAGCGCAGGACTAAAATCGTCGAGCGAAGTCTCGATAGTATGTCGGAGTACGTCAACGCCCTTAAGGGCAAGGGATATGACATACCGGATGCCATCGAAATCACCGAATGAGGAACTTCCCTGCACCGACGCCCTGGAGCGTTTCCTCATACATATCTCCGCCGCCGAAGGCAGAAGTAAAAACACCGTCAGTGCTTACAGGAGAGATGTAACTGACTTCCTGATCTACGGTCGTGATGAGTTGGGCATTCCGGTCGGGTCGGGACCTGAGCGCATCCTCAGAAGCGACATCACAAGCTACCTCGAGCATCTGGGGCGTCCGAGGATGGTTGAGCGGGGGGCAAAAATCCGCAAGGTGAGATTGTCCTCGCGGACCCTGAATCGCCGGCTGAGTGCACTCAAAGCATTTTTCCGTTTCTGCCTGGAAAACGGTTTCTCAAGTAATGATCCTACCGCGGACCTCAGAGGCGCAAGGCAGGAGGAGAAGCTCCCGGTTTTTCTCTCAGTAAAAGAGATGGAAAGGCTCATCAATTCAATTCCCTCGGGCGACCTGAAGGGTCTCAGGGATCGGGCGGTGATCGAGTGCCTGTATTCGACCGGTATCAGGGTGGCGGAGCTTGTGGGTCTCGACTGCAGAGACATTCCTCCCGGTGGCGATGCGTTCCGGGTCGTGGGCAAGCGAATGAAGGAGCGGCTTGTGTTTCTCGGTGAGCCGGCTCGGAATGCAATGGATGTTTACCTCATGGAGCGGCGGAAGGCTGGAATCGAGACCGACGATGATTCTCCCTTGATTATCAATCTCAGGGGAGGGAGGTTGTCGGCGCGAAGCGTGCAGAGGTTGCTTGCCGAGCGAGCGAAATTGGCCGGACTCAAGGTGATTCCCACTCCTCATGCTCTGAGGCACTCATTCGCGACACACCTCGTTCAGCGCGGCGCCGATCTAAGGACTGTGCAGGAGCTTCTGGGTCATGCCCGGTTGGGAACAGTGCAGGTGTATACGCATCTCTCGCTCGCGGACCTCAGGGAGAAATACCTGAAGGCTCACCCTCTGGCGCGGTAGGGGCGCACGGTTGTGCGCCCACGGCAGGGCGCCCGTGGGATTTTCGCCATCAATACCAATCCTCGGGCGGGTCCGGCCTGTAGAACCTATGAATGATGTACTGGTTACCGAAGGGTGGGCCGCATTTTGTGTACATCGTATTGGTGATACCGTTAATGGACGAACAGGTTGCGCCATATCCCGTATTCGCGCTGCCCTCGAAAAGGTACCAAACCTCATTTCCAAGAGCGGCATCGATACGAGTAATTCCGATCTTGCTTGCATAGATGTTGTAGGACATCTCGATGTTGGCCGCACACAGAATCTGCGCGTCCTGCTCACCGTCCAGGATATTGCCGGAGTCGTCAAAGTTGTCGATGATTATGTCCGCCTTGTTCGTGCAAATCTCATTCCATATGTCGACAGACGGGTTGGGGTTGCCGTCAATCGTCGAATTGAATTGCCCGTCACACTCCACACGGTAAAGGTAGCCATACACGGTGGCGTTGGTCAGGATATAGAAGGATTCATTGTGGAAGTTAATCGCGAAGTCGTAGACCAATCCCTGCATGCTGGAGCCATTATCATCCATGTCGAAGTTCCGGGCTGTGTTTTCAACGTACGTGCCGCCGGATTGCTCGAAACAGTGCATTTCGTTGTCAACGTCCATTACCCAGATTGTGCCGTACTCGTCGATATCAATCGCCTGTATCTGCGCTCCGATATCGAAACCGGTTCCGATTTCGGCCAGGGCATCCGTGTCGAAGACATGGAATATGGTGTCCGCGCCCTCGACGGCTTTAGTCCTGTTCGGCCAGTAAAGGTCACGCCAGGGCTCGCCGATCACAACAGAAGGATCCCATTCGACGTAGACGAGCTCGTTATCCATTCCGACATCAATGCTCATTACCTCGATGTTCGTGAGAAAAATGGTGACATTCGTTCCGCTGGTATTGAGAACCGGCGTGAGGCATCCGAGCTGTTTGGCGGTGCGCCAGTCATTGACCACCAGCCGGTCGGTGTCATCGTGCATGAAGTCCATATCTATGCTGGAGCCAGAGAAAGTATCCCCACTGGTGACCGGCATAAGGTAGGCCCAATGCCAGATAATTGTGTACGGGGTCTCTGAGTAATCATACGCGGCATTCGGAGCATACGGACAGCAGCTTTCTTGGTATGTTGCTTCCACAACCAGCGGGGTGGCGGTTACAGGCGCATTGACACCGTCGCTCACCCGGCAGTTGACCTTCCACATTCCATCTCCATGATCCTGCCAGTTGATGTCGATGTCCTCGTCCTCGCCGGTTATGTCAAACACATCAGGCTGACCGTCCTCGATCACGCTCCAGATGTACGTGAGCACATCCCCGGGATCGGGATCGCTGGCCACAACGCTGTATGTCTCGCTATCGCATTCCGAAACGGGTGTGGGGCCGTCCACGCCGGAAATTATCTCAGGAGGCTGATTTCCGGGGTCGGACGAGATAGTGAATTCAAACGCGAAGCATGCCTGGAGCGGACCGTCGGCGTCGTTCGTGATTCCATAATCGTTGCTGTAGTCGATCTCAGGATATTCGGCGATGACCCAAAGCATGTGATCACTTTTTTCTATGACGCCGGGGGTAAGTTCCACATGATACGTGGAATAGTGATCGCCTCCGGAAACCGGTGTCATCTCGGAACTGTTGAAAGTGTATGGGCTTGAAAGCAGGCTGGAGGAGAGTTTGAGGTCATACTCCTCCATTTCTCCGGAAGGGGCGACCTGCGCGGACCAGTCGAACACTGAAATATCCGCGATCAGACTTCCGCCGCCGCCGTCCACGGGATTCCAGTACAAGGTCGAGTCCTTCATGTCCAGTGCAACCGCAATTGTTTCATCGGCGTTTGCGGAAATGGGGAAATCATCTATTGACGAGGGTGGATCAGGGCTGTTGATGTTTGGCTCCCAGTGGGCAACGACAGCGTAGTTGAAGCTGACCCCGGTGGATGGAGGGAACTCGATGACGTAATTACGCCTGTTGGTGACCGGCCTGAATGCTCCGCGATCTTTGTAGGTGGGGTCGGTCAGGAACTCCCACAGATTTTCGTCAGGCGATAGACCGTCGGCGAAGTACTTGTACGGCATCAGCGTGGCGGTTCCGGTGTAGCCGGGCGTCGCAAGGGCGCCCGGAGTGTACGCGAACAAAGGCATTGTGCCGTTGAATTCCGTCGGATTGAACCAGCGAGTGAAACCGTCAGCGTTGAGAAGCCGCTGATCGCCGGAACCGGGATACGAGAGGTCCGGGTTCCAGTCGGCGACCTCACTCCCGTGGCCGATAAACACTCCCACGACATCGAAACCCGTAAACTGGTCTAGTCCCGGGAAGGGATGAGAAAGGGAAATATCAAGGTCAAAGACATCACCGTCTATGGAGTTAATCAGCACCCCGATCATCGGGGGCGGACCGTTAAGGAAATTAACCACGTTGCAGGTGAATTCCGCGGTTCTGGCGGGCACAATCAGGAATTCCCCAATCGCCGAATCGTAAGTGAAGCTGTAGACGCCCCATAGATTCGTAGCAGAATGAGTCTGCACGGTGGGATTGGCGGGGCTGAGGGATGTGTCCGGAGCGACAGGACTCCTGCCTGGGCCCATGCACCCCATGAGGACAATAATCCCGAGAACCACCGGCAAAATACGAACCCGAGCCATGATGAAAACCTCCCCGGTTACTTTTTTATAGTATATCATGCGCAGAAAGTGTTCGCAGATATGCCAAAAGGCCGGCTCGATTGCCGGCCCTTGGGTTCTTCTATGGATTTGTTATGCCGCTAGCCGGGGAACTTCAGACTCTGTTCGGCGCCTGACGCCAGGACCAGGATAATCCCGTCCTTGTGCCCGTCGGGTGAGCCGTAAATGTACGCACCAGTTGGGTTGCGATCGTATGGATGGTACGGACCGGTGAACGCATCTCCTCCGCCCGAGACTTCGGGAAGCCCGCAGCCTCCTTCGCCGGTCCATGGCGGCCACCCGACCCGAATCTGAGCAAAGCCCATGCTCATGCTCGGCGGATCAAGCCAGGGAGGAGGCATGCGGTACAGGATCTCCTCCTCATCTTCGGGTGCCCCGCCGATCGGAGCGGGAGTGCCGTCGTGCAGGCGTATGACATCCATGCCTTCCTGCTCAAACGACCCGTACGCGCAAAGGAGGTACCTGTTGGTATGATGGGGCTGCCAGTAGCCCGGGTCGAAATGAGTCCATCCCTGCCTTTCTATTACGTGGGTTCCGAGCCCACGATACATGAAGCAACCGGGCCAGAAGGTGTAGATCGTTTTCAACTCCTCGATAGGACCACCCGGGGGAACGTACTGGCGTCGCCCCCCGAACATATAATGCAGTCCCTGGTAGTAACTGCCGTCCAGCTCGGGGAACCCGAGGTAGTCCTGCTGGTCGGGAGGCAGAGTTCGGCTGGTTTCGACTTCGCTTGTCCAGGATGGAGGCAGGCCGCCCTCTCGGTGTTCGAAGAAATAGAAATCCTCACGCCCGTTGCCCATGATGTTTCCCTTGTATCCGAAACGTGGATCCCCATCTCCCTGCATCGGCGGATCCTCGAGAGTCGTCGCCTTTAGCACAACGAGTCCGTCCGTGATAAACGGATTATTGGGGAAAGACGTGATATAGGAACAACTGACAAGCGGGTCGTTCACGAGGCCGTTTAAGGGGTCCTCAGGATCGTGCACTGAGTGCCAGTTCAACCACCCGTCGACATCGCCCCCGATAAGATAGTCGGGATATTCCCCATTGTCGGTCATGTATCGTTCGAGGGCGATCTGAATCGTGTGGAGATTGGCCTTTGCCTCGGCCTCTTTGGCCTTGTTTTTAGCCTTTATGTAGTTCGGCAGAGCTATGGCGGCGAGAATGCCGATGATAGTAATGACCACCAGCAATTCGATGAGAGTAAACCCTCTGTGGCGACTGAGCAGCATGTTATTCTCCTGTATTTGCCGATCAGGGATGCGGTCCGGCGTTACGGTTCCATCGCGATCTCCCGATCCAGTATGAACAATATCAGGTCTCTAGTCGGTTCCGTCCTCAGTACCCTCTCTGTCCTCCTCAGGGCGCAGGGAAGGATATATACTTACAGTAATCGAGCAGGCATTGCTGCCCGCCGAGCGAATGGTTATCGACTTGCGAAAGCTCTCATCGGGCTGCGAGTATTGAAATCCGGCCATTCGTCCCCCTGAATCCAAATCCGAGCGTCTTTCCGTTGTGCCGGCTTCCAGGTTGTCGCTGTACCAGTCGGCCACTACATCAAGTGGCTCTTCACACCCAAATTTCAATATGTAGATCTCCGTGCCGTCTGCTGCCCTCTGGATCATCGAGTCCTTGGCGAGGAGCTGGGCACCCGGGAATCTGAATGGTCCGAATCCGGTTATTTCGGCTAGGTCTTCATCGGTGACTTCCTGTGAGCCGGGCGGCGTGCCCAATGCGGACCCGGCCTCTCCTGAACCGTCTCCACCGATCGGCTCCTCGGTTTCGACGTTCTCATCCGTTTCCTCAGCGATACCGTTATCTCCATTGCCGTTCTCCTCGGGCGATGGTGTGGGCTTGGCGCAACCTGTGAAAAGCATCAAGACCACGAGCGTGATAGTCAGCACTAACAACATGCCGATATGCAATCGGTTTGTCATTTTGGAGGCTCCTCCGGGAGCGAATAGACATAGCTTACTGCCAAAAGTCATCAGCAGTGATACTCAAAGGTCCCATCCGTTCCGGCATGGAAGGACTAAAATGCCTTACCGAGTCGGCATTCTCTCATAATATACCCTACTCATTAAGAGTTTGCTAGCCTTCCCTCGATTTGAGCTTTTCTTTGTTGTGTGGCATCTTAGGGGAGGCTGGGCTAAGAATTTCAATTCGGGGGCTGCAGACCTTGACTCTCCACGGTCCAGATAGACTCGGAGCGAATTCATATGTAGATTATCGCTCCTCGCGATGCCGATGCGGGTCGCCGATTCGGCCTCACGAGCTTTATTGCTCCGTTTGCGACCGAAAGCAGAATCCTCTTTTCGAAGGTCTTGAGAAGGTCTACGGAGATGACCTAGGCCTTACTATCGAGCGGCTGACAAGGGAGATCGAAAGGAAACCGTACGATTACCTCAGCCTCTTTCGCCTTGGGAACGCCTACCTTCTGAAAGGGAACTACGAGTCGGCCCGCGCGCTCTACATCAGAGCACTCGAAAAAAAACCCGATCTCGCTCCGGCCCGGCTGAATCTCGGCGGAGTACTTGCCTGTCTCGGTGATGAAAAGGGCGCGATCGCCGAGTTGGAGGAGTATGTCCGACTGGATGTGCACTCACCCCGGGTCGAGCGTGCTTTGAGGGTTATCTGCGCCCTCAAGAACATTCCATACGAGGACGTTTTGAGAGAAACCCGAGCGGGTATTGGTCCAAGAACCGCCGGCGGGAAAGGCACCGGGTTCGGCGGAGCCGGTACATTCACAGGTGCAAGGCTCCGGGGCTCCATCTATTCTCCTCCGATTATCATGAAAAAACGCGCCTGGGGCGCGATCGATGTGTTTCTCCTCCTGGTGATTATCCTCGCCGTGGGTGCATGGTATATCTTTCCGGCACAAAGCAAGGATATGCTGGACACAGCGGTCACTGCAATTGAGGCTCCATTTTCGTTCCGCGTTCAGGACGGCGAGCAATCGCAGATCCCTGTTGCCGGGGACGAGGAAGTGGAGAACGGCGATGAATCATCCGATCAGTCAGCCGATGCAGGTGACGAGGCAGGTGACGCTGACGAGGAAGGGGCTTCAGCGACCGAAAATGCAAATCCGACGGCGGGCGACTACTTCCCGCTTGCTGCTGGAAATACATGGGAGTATTTGTACTTCGATACCCGAAGTCCCACCGGAAGCGGTGACCGTGAGAACACAACAGTGCGCGAGATGCGTGTTATCGGCATAGAGCGCCGGAATCCCGACATCTGGAACGTACGGAACGGTGATCAAACCGTTTACTATGTCGAAAAACGCACCGGCCTTTATAGTGTGAGAAATCCAGAGGCGCCGTGGTCCTTTTCAATCTGCCAGATTCCCATTCCTCCAACGGAAGGGAAATCAGTCCGCGACGGCGATCAGGTGGTCACGGTGATTGGAGAGGAGGATGTCGAGACTCCCGCCGGGATTTTCCATTGCATTAGACTCCACTACACCGTAACCGGGCTGCCCGGGACTGAGTGGACAGCCTGGTACGCGCAGGGAGTGGGGCTGGTCAGGTACATCGGCGGCGGCAGAAGAGGACCCTCTCACGTGCTCGAGCTTCGGGAGTACCATCTGAATTAGACTGTCGCACCACCACACGAACCGGACCACCACGAACCGGACCAGCACAAACCACACCACCTCAAATCACACCACCACAAACCACACGACCTCAAATCACACCACCACAAACCAGACCAGCACAAACCGGACCAGCACAAACCGGACCAGCACAAACCACACGACACAAACCACACGACACAAACCACACGACACAAACCACACCACAAGTGGTGTGGTTACCGTCCGGTTATTTCAGATTACGTCTTCTGCGGGTTCGGGGGTTCGGGCTTGGGAGGATCGGGCTCAGGGGTTTTCGGAGCGAAGTCGAGTTGAGGTGATGTATCGTAAGCTGCCGATGGATTTCGGCGCTCGTTTTCCGGTGTTGATGGTGAAGCAGGTGGAGTTGGGGGCGACGGGACACGATGGTCTTCCCCCCCACCGGATGACCCGTGATATCCCCCGGGCGGTCCTGCGCCTCCGGTCCCTCGGGTTGGTTCATCTTCCTCATCACCGACTAAGAACGATACATCCTGCGCCTTCGCTATCTCGCGCTCTATCAGCTCCAAAAGGTCCCTCGCTTCCCTGGCTTTGGGGTTCCAGAGACCGTTCACGATAATCGGGTACGGACCTCCGGCGTTCTCGATGATGATCTTGGAGAACAGAAGCCCCCTGTGAATCTGGATGCTCGCGAGCTTGCTTAAGGGAATCGACTCCTCGTTCACACGCCAGAACGCGGGGAAATGCCTCTTGCGCGAGAGGACATGATATTTGTCGATAATCAATTCTTTCGGGAAAATAAGTTCTCTGAATCGGCTGACCCGGTATTTTCGCATGGTCGCCCCTCCACAGGGTGGTGTCTCAAAGGTACCCTTATAGTATCCCTCAAACTGTTGGAGATGAATTATAGCTGTTTCGACTATCTCGGCAGAATCGGCGTGCCACGTGCATCCTGCACGTGGCTGACAGTGTTACAGGCATCCTGCCTGTATAAAAAAGAGAGCAGGCCCCGAAGGGCCTGCT
>CBDUXL010000033.1:0-16576 GCA_965371155.1 uncultured bacterium
GGGATATATCCCGTGAAAAAGACTTGCATTGGTTTGATCGTCCACGAGGTGGTTGAAATACATGGCGCCGAAAAGCATAGCTTGAAAAGGGCTGGGACGTCGCCCCATTTTTTCCGGTGCGGTATACTGTGCGCTCGACTGAAATGGCGCTCCATCTTCTTCATGGCGACTCGAAGTCCACCGACCCTTATCTCATCAAGAAGCGGCTCGATGAGCTTCTTAAGGGCATCCAGCGCGAGGGCAACCTCAACTTCGCGACATTTGATTTATCAGAGAGCGGGACAGCTTTCACCGAGATTGTAACAAGCGCGCTCACGATCCCATTTCTAGGGGGGCAGCGGGTCGTCGTGGCCAGGAGTGTGAAATCGGTGGAGACTGCGTTCAAGTCTCTCGATGATCCGGATGACGATCGGAAATCAAAGCGCGGCGGAACTGCAGAAGTGATACTCAGAGCCGTCGAGCAATTGTCGGAACTCCCCGATGATGCGCTGCTGATACTGGTCGAGGAAAACGATCATCTGGACGGCCGAACCGCATTCTATAGGGGCCTGAAGAAAGCCGGCTGCATTATTGAGGCGTTCAAGGGAATGTGGTTCGATCCGGTATCGAGCGAAAGACGTGACAGAGGCCAGGTTGTGGAGTTTGTCCAGGCCGAGGCAAGCAAGCGAGGATTAAGATTGGATGCGGGAAAAGCGGAGCATTTCGCTCTGCTGGTCGGAAGCGATCGCGGGACGATAATCCAGGAGCTTGAGAAGCTCGCGGCGTACGCGGGTGCGGGGTCGCGGATTACGGATGAAGACATCAAATCGGTGGTGACGGAGAGCTACGAGGCGGGGATATTTCACCTGGTCGACACCGTCGGCTTCGGCAAAACGGGCGAGGCGTTCAAGGTTCTTGGTGATATTCTTGACCGGGGTGCGGCTCCACCGTACATTCTGGCCATGATAGCAAGGCAGGTTCGGCTGATTGCTCGCGTTCGTGAGGCGCTCGACGCAGGCGCGTCGTCCGATCCGAGAGTACTCGCCGGTGAGCTGAAAGAAGCACCGTTCACGATCACGAAGGTTCTGAAACAGATAAGGTCGTTCCCCAGATTCAGCTACGCTTCAGTGCTGGAGAAGCTCATGACGGCGGATGTCCACATGAAGCGAGGAACCATGCCGCCTAAATTGGCGCTCGAAACATTGATTGCGCAACTCGCAGGTTCATCGGAACGTGCGCACCCGCACAATTGAACCTGATGCTGTACCGGGATATCATCCGATTATGAAGGTCAACGTAAGAGTCTTTCGGTGGGTCAGTGTTCTGATACTCATACTCGCCATCGGAGCCTGGGTGGCGTTGGGTCCGGGCATGCGCAGGTTCCTGGAGAAGAACGAGGGGATGATCATCGCCCGGGTCAAGGCTCAAACCGACAACCACATGCTGATCGACAGGATCTCCGGGGATTTCTGGTCCGGCGTGGTTCTTGAAAGACTCGTAATCTACGCGGATCACGACCCGGCGCATCTGCCGCTTCTATCTGCCGACCGCGTGATTCTCCGTCTGCCTCTTATGGCTCTTCTGGACCAGGAGGTCAATCCGTCAGCGATACACATCGACGGTTTCACCGTGGTGTTGCATATCGACGTCGACGGTTCGATAGCGCTTCCGGAATGGACGCCGGAAACTGCTTCATCAATCCGCCCAACAGTCCTCCACGCAGGCATGGCAGGCCGAAAGAAAGCCGGAATCACGATCACCTGCGAGGACGGCATACTGGAGATCCACAAGAGGTTTCCTCATCTTACCGAGACTGTCCGCGTGGCGTTCACCCAACTTGAGGGCAGCGGCGAATACATCGAGGATGAGGGGTTCAGGATCGACTCCATAACAGGCGACTACCTGGCATCTCCGATCGTTCTGAGAGGGATGGTCCCGACTGATCCCGAAGACCTGATAGAACTCGAGGCCTCGCTCGGCGACGTAGGCTTTTCGACGGTTTTCAGAGACATTGACCCGTTGTTTCGAGGAAGCTCGTACCTGCCAACCGGAAGAGCATCGCTCGAGATTCGCCTTTCCGGCACAAGGAAGCGACCGGAGATCACGGGGTCGGTTGATCTGAGGGAAACCACCGCCGGAAATGTCACTATAGACACGGCGCACGCGGATGTGGCCTATTCAGCCGGAGTTATCGACCTTAGCGGGGTCGCAGCGGAAGCGTATGGTGGGATAGTCGAAGCCACCGGACGGATTAATCTCCTTGCCGAATCGCCGATCTGGCAAGCCCTCTGCACGTTTGAGGATATCGATCTCGCGGAGTACCTGGATTCAAACGGTTACTACGCATACGAGGTGTCCGGCGGATTCTCGGGTTCCATAGACGCCAGAGGAGATTTCAAGGATCCCGACGCATTAGAATGTTCAGCCCTGATAGCCGGCGAGGGAGGAATGTACCTGAGCCCATTCTCGGAGCGATTCACGGACGTCACCATGGGCATCGAAAACCACGCGCCTCCATCGGAAGCGGACCTGGCGGAGTATGATGAACTCACGGTGTCCTTCAGAGTTCAGGATTCAAGGATCGTTGTCGATTTGCTGCATTTCGTTTCGCAGGACCTTCAAGCGGAAGCGCGGGGATACGTAGGTTTTGACAAATCCATCGAGGCGTCGGGTGGACTAACCGTTCCGCTCGATCGCGCCAGACGACATCCCCAATTCAGGCAGTATGTCGGATTTCTGCCGGACACGCTGAATCGCGCATCGCTGGAGTTCACGATTTCCGGATGGCTCTATGACGCGCATTTCACCGCCAGCCCCGGGGAGAACCTCCTGAGGGGCCTCCTGGATCAGGGAAGCGATTCACTCCACGATCTGGGAGATGCGTTCTCAGGTTTTGGAAATTGATAGTACTGAAACTGCAAAGGTGATAATAATGAACGATTCATTCAGTGAAGGGCAGGACAAATTCAACAAGACTGTGAAATCTCAACGCGAAGCTGGCAAGATTCGATCACCCAAAAGCACGTCCGGATTTGACTTCCAGGCCACATACAGTCCGCTGGATTTGGAAGGAAAAGATTCAGCGAACGATCTTGCCTGGCCCGGAGAATACCCATACACGCGCGGTGTCTACCCCACCATGTACCTCGGGCGCTTCTGGACCATGCGACAGTACGCTGGTTTCGGGGACGCCGAGGAAACCAACAAGCGCTATCATTTTCTGATCGACTCCGGCCTTACCGGTCTCTCGGTTGCATTCGATCTCCCCACCCAACTGGGCCTGGACTCCGACTCGCCGCTCGCGGAGGGGGAAGTCGGCAAGACGGGCGTGGCGATAGACAGTGTCCGAGACATGGAGATTCTATTCAAGGGACTAGATCTCGGCAAGGTGACGACCTCGATGACCATCAACGCTCCCGCGATGGTGTTGCTGGCGATGTACATTGCGGTGGCTGAAAAGAGCGGCGTCGAAATGAAAGCCCTGGGCGGGACCGTACAGAATGATGTCCTCAAGGAATACATGGCTCGCGGGACGTACATTTTCCCACCCGAGCCGAGCATGTTCCTGGTGAGCGACACGTTCAGGTTCTGCTCGCAGAACATCCCGAGGTGGAACCCGATCTCCATTTCCGGTTATCACATTCGCGAGGCGGGGTGCACGGCGATTCAGGAGGTGGCGTTTACGCTTGCCGATGGTCGCGAGTACGTCAAAGCAGCTATTGAAGCGGGTTTGGAGGTCGACAGTTTCGCGCCAAGGTTGAGTTTCTTCTTCAACGCTCACAACAATATACTCGAGGAGGTCGCGAAATACCGCGCGGCTCGAAGACTCTGGGCGAGGATCATGAAGGAGGAGTTTGGCGCGAAGAATCCCAAGAGCTGGATGCTGCGGTTCCACACGCAGACCGCCGGAAGTATGCTCACCAGGGAGCAGCCCGTCAATAATGCCGTCAGAGTCGCTTTCCAGGCGCTCGCTGCGGTTCTCGGGGGAACCCAAAGCCTGCACACGAACTCGATGGACGAGGCGCTGTGCCTTCCTACCGAGGCGGCAGTGAGGCTAGCGCTTCGAACGCAGCAAATTCTTGCGTATGAATCGGGTACGGGGGACATAATCGATCCACTCGGCGGAAGTTGGGCAATCGAGGTTCTTACCGACAAAATCGAAGCCGGCGCTCGTGAGTATTTCGGGGAGATCGATCGTCGCGGCGGCATGAAAGCTGCAATTGAGGAAGGTTATCCGCAACGGGAGATTCAGAACGCAGCGTACGAGTGGCAGAAATCGGTCGAGGCGAAGGACAGGATCATTGTTGGTGTGAATGAATTCCGTATCGAGGACGAAGAGGAAGAGGAAGTCGATTTCCTGAAGGTCGACTTGGCCATTGGAGAACGTCAGAGCGAACGGCTGAAGCAATTGAGATCCGAAAGAGACAATTCCCGCGTTGAGAAGGCTCTTTCGGCAGTGCAACAGGCCGCTTCCGAGCGTGGGCGAATATTCGAAACCGTGCTGGACGCAGTGAAAGCCGACGCAACGCTGGGTGAGATATGCGATCGCATGCGCGCTGAATTCGGAGAGTACCGGGAAAGCATCGTGGTGTGACGAATGAGATTTGACCCGCTTGCATTTGTCCAAACGAAAAAAACGGGAAAGGCGCACGTTCCGTCCGAGATAGATTCCTTCGTCAAGGGTGCGGTCGCGGGGGAAATTCCCGACTACCAGATCGCGGCATGGCTCATGGCGGTCTGTTACCAGGGGCTGACATTCAAAGAAACCCTTGCGCTGACGGGATCGATGGCGAAGTCCGGGAAGACCTATAAATGGGCCGGCAAAGGTCCGCCTGTCGTGGACAAACACTCAACAGGCGGTGTCGGCGATTCGGTCACATTGGTCGTACCGCCGCTTGTCGCGGCGATGGGAATGCGCATGGGAAAGCATTCGGGTCGAGGGCTCGGTCATACGGGCGGCACTATCGACAAACTCGAAAGCATCCCGGGTTTCAGAACAAGCCTGAGCGAGCGCGAGTTTCGCCGGATTGTGGACAGAGCAGGATGCGCGGTGTGCGGTCAGGACAAGGGGATGACGCCTGCCGACGGCATTTTCTACTCGCTCAGGGACGTGACTGCAACCGTCAATCAGGAGTCGCTTATCGCATCGAGCATCATGGCCAAGAAACTTGCGGGCGGGGCACCGTATATTCTACTGGACGTGAAAGTCGGCTCTGGGGCGTTCATGAAGGATGTGGAATCCGCGAAGAGCCTCGCAGCGCTGATGGTCAGGCTCGGCAAAGCCTCAGGAAGAACTGTGAAGGCGATTCTGAGCGCGATGGATGCCCCGTTGAGCCGCGCAATCGGCAACGCGCTCGAGGTGGCTGAGGCTATCCATGTCCTGAAGAACGAAGTCCCGTCCGGCGATCCGCTAAGGATGCTGAGTATTGAAATCGCTGCAAGGCTCGGGTCGATGTGCGGGCTTGGAACCCCGGGAAAGACCGGAAGGCTGGCCACAATGCTGCTCTCAAACGGATCCGCGCTGGACAGGTTCAGGGAGATGATCGAGCTTCAGAGCGGGAATCCGGGAGTAATAGATGATCCGGAAGGCATTCTTCCGGGTTCAGGAAAAGTCCTTAAGGTCAGGAGTCCACGTGACGGGTACGTGAAAAGCTGCCATGCGGATCAAATCGGAGAGCTTGTGAGAGACCTGGGAGGCGGGCGGAAGTCGAAAGGCGACCGGATTGACCCATCGGTTGGCGTGGTGCTTAATCGTCGAGTCGGCGACAAGGCTGCCCGTGGTGATTTACTTTGTGAGATACACTCGAACGGCGCGATTGCGGACAAAATTGCCATTGAGCGAGCAGGGAGATCGTTCAAGTTGTCACGTTCCAAGCCCGATGTGGTTCCTTTGATTACTGCGTAGATCACAGGCAGAATGCCCGTACCTGCCGGCGATGAGACATCACCGTTCCGAGATGCATAGATGTCGGAGGGTCGATGAGAATCAATCAGTAATATTCAAGGCATGTGAGGCGCAGAGCACCGGTCCCCAGAGGACTATCATCATGCAGCACGTAAAGCTCGAATGATTCCGGATCGCAATCCACTGCGAATGCGTTACCGTAATAGGGACCGATAGTGTAAAGGGGAAGCTGCCATGAGGTAGGAAGCGGGTCCTCGAGTTGCGCATCGAAGATCTCGATAAACCAGCGTTCCCAGAGATCGAAAGCATAGAGTACTGCCACCCAGTTGTGCTGAGCGAAGGTGTCATCGCCCATGTAAATGTTGTCCGTCCCGGCGGGAAGGACCGTCACGTCAACCAGCCGGGGGTCCTCGATTACCGGCACTAACAGGCTTTGTCCAAGGAGGGCATCATGATATGTCCGCATATGATACGGGCTCCAGGGCTCCGAGAAGTTGACGTGCCAGACATCAAGCTCCCGCGCATGGGTACCGGGAGCTGTCTCCCGGTTCTCGGCGGTGTATGCATGGATCGTGTAAGGGTTCAGCTCCCCAACCGGCTCGTCATCGGCATCCATTGCCACGAGGAATCCGCTGACGCCATATGGCGGAGCGTTACCTGATAAGCCCACCGATAGGGCGACGAAAGCGCGCCTGATGCCCATCGGGTCATTGTAAGGCGTCTCAATGCGGTGAAGCGACTGGTAAATGGGTTGTGTACCCGATTCGTACAGGTAAACAGTATAGATTGGGTCGCCTATCGCCTTACCAAATCCGCCCGACACATCACCAGCCACCTCAAAGTGAACATCAGGATCACTCAATGAGCCGGTGTACCAACTTCTCGCATACACACCACCGGGCACGTGAGCGTTGGTGCAGTGCCTGACCAGGTAGTCGTCCACCGGGTAGTCGGAGTCTGATAGCACGCCCAAACCGCCGCTTGCGGTTGCGTCCATTCTCCGAGTAGGCAACATCCAACTGAATGGGCTGCCGGGGTAGCCCGCTATGATCATCCATTCATCGAAATTGCGACTGCAAGCCAAGTATCTCTCCTGCGAGTCGTCATTGAACAGAAGCATGGGCTCGCCCGGATTGATCGCCCATGGGGCAGCCGGGTCTCGGACAACTGCCATGTCAACGTTGTTTCCCGAGGGATCTGAACCCGGGAACGGAAGATTCTCAAAAGTGCCGTCCCTCGGTCTCCAATCGGCCGGAGTGTCCTTTACGGGCAGGACGAATATGTTATACGCCCTGACATCCTGTCCGACAACGCTCTGAGATATGTCCTCGGCAACGACCAACAGATCGCTCCCGCCATCCGCAGTTTTCGCATGGCCGGTCGTGTTGTTGACCGTCACCTGGTAGCGGGCCCAGTCATCGCCTGCTGCTACAGAAGCGGAAGGATCGACATACTGCACACCCGTGAAGAGGTCAGGCGCCTCGATCTCGATGGTCGAGATTGTGTCGACGCCCTGATGATCGAAGATGTCGATGTCCATGTTGCAGAAACCGCCCTGACGCGTTAACTGGTTATCCGTGATCGACATGGAGATCTGATAAGGCTCAAGGCAGTTGGTCGAGATATTGAAATCGGTTATCGGATTAGTGACGGGCCAGTCCATCGGGAGGTTCCAGGACGCGTCGACCGAATAGCCGAACGTGAAATACTCATACTTGTGGACATCCAGCTCATAAGTGCGCTGGACCGAATAGCTGGGGTAGAAGAGTCGTTTGTACTCGTGCGTATAGAAGTAAATGAACGGGTGCAGGTTTCCTTTGATGTTTACTTCGCCCGGTGGAGCAAACCGACCACGGACGTAGTCAAGGAGGTGTGTTCCCTCTTCAGCAGTCCAACGGTTGAAATGCGAAGTGTAACCATCGGCATTCAGGAGCCGTCGAGACGCCAGGATAGGCTTCAGTGTCCCATCCGGAGTCTTGATTTTATGAGCCGGGAAAGATGTAGTGCCCTCGAAAATGGCTACGCCGCGAACATCACGGCCGGTCAGATCGAGGCGATCCGGCTCGTAAGGATGGCGGATGGAGATGTCCAGCATCAGCTTCTGGTCGGGCGACCAATATAGCCAATCAACTGTTACACAATCCTTGCAAGCCCATGTTTCAAGCATGTGCAGGACATTGTAGTGAATCTGCCCCCCGCGCAACGGCACCACTTCAGCCGTTAGGGCCTCCGCATCGACCGTAATGTTCCACAGTCCCCACGAAACGCGGCTATCGCCGCCCGACTGTCCTGGTGAGCTCTCCGAGTCGGAAAGCCGGGATGAGTCGATATCCGGGCTGGCGGGACTCCCTCCGCCCGAGCAGCCCACAGCAACCAGCAATAGAAGGAGAAGCACCCCGGCAGGCAGCGCAATAGATTTTCTGTTCCAGGTATCGGTCACAATCCAACCTCCGGGCCTGTCATGGATTTGTCAGCAGACCGATTCAAAGGCCAACGATGGATACGAGATTGCAGGTGACTCAGGTGCAATAATAGACCCCGCGCCCGACTACCGCAACATCGC
Organism: uncultured bacterium; assembly: GCA_965371155.1. Lineage (GTDB taxonomy): Bacteria > JAJVIF01 > JAJVIF01 > JAPKYR01 > JAPKYR01 > CBDUXL01. Next base: position 8,448 of record CBDUXL010000033.1, read on the forward strand.
AGGTAACGGTCGCCGGGCACGCGCTCATTCCGAATTCCCCCCTGGCTTAATAGAAGAACTCGAAAGCTGTCATGGCATAGTCAGGTACCGGATCTCTACAGAGGACATACACTTCGAAGAACTGATGATCCACATCCATTGCCACCGGTTCATAGCCGGCGGCTGGAATCGGGATTTTATTCGAAGTATATATCGTCATCTGCGGATTATTACCCGGGTTGTCCGGGCTCGGGTTGACAGGATCATAGAATGCCAGCCAGTAGTGAACTGCATCACGCATGAGCACACACAGCCAGTTGAATTCAGCCGTCTGGTCACCCATAGTGATGATTCCATTGAAGGCGGACGGAACCACCTCCAGATCCAAAGCCCAAGCTCCGGCGAACTCCGCATTTATATCGGCATTACTTAGTCGCCATATACCCTCATACGGTATATTACTAAAGTTTATCTTGAAACCTTCCACCTCGCTTGTCATCAGTGTCGGATCGGCTTCAAGGACATAGAATGCGTAGTACAAGGCGTCGAACGAATCGGTGTCAATAGCGCACAGAAGGTGTTCAGCGCCCTGGTAGACAGCGTCGGGGACGCCTCCAGCATCGGATCTAGGTATAGTTGTCAATCGCGTATTGGAGTTATACTGGTCTATATACGGACTACCTATGGACAGAATGCCGCATGTAGCCGGCAGGATGCCCGAATCGTAGGCAAACAGAGCATAAATGGGATCCGCTACCAGGTTGCCGAAACCGCCGGTGATGTCTCTGAGAAGCTCCAGGTAAGGAACTGGAGGATGGTCGGTACCGGTTTGCCAACTGAAACCGTAGTATCCTGCCTGCCTGAATACGTTGGCAAGGTGCTTGACGCGATAGTTCGTGCCGGGAATTATTACTTTACTGGTCGAGCCCACAGCAAACCAACCTCTGATGGTGGAATCGATGCTATGCGGGAAAAGCAACCAGGATGGGGGGACTGTGCCGGGATAACCGGACTTGATCCAGGTGGAGTCCAGTTCCCTGTCAATGACGATGAAACGTTGGTCGTCGTCATCGAACATCATGATTTCCGGATCCCCACCGAACACCGCATACGGCGCTACGGGATAACTGACAACCGTGAGGTCCGGTTGCCCGGTGGACAAGGTGCTCGGCTCGATCAATGGCGCAGCGAGAGGCGCGTTGACAAATGATCCGTTCCCGTGCCGGTCCCGCCAGAAAGCAGGCACATCCGCAACAGGCAGTTTGAATATGTTGTAGGCGGTCAGATCCGGATTAACTGTAGTGATCCAGCGAGTGTTCTCCGCGTCCTCAACCACGACCAGCAGGTCGGTGCCGCCTTGCGCGGTGACAGCCATACCGGTGGTATTGGGGACAATTACCTCATACCTTGCGGCATTGGGTCCCGGGAAGCCTATTGGCGCGCCGGGATCAATAGGGCCGGCGAATAGATCCGGTGCCTCGACATGAACGTGCGAGAAGTTGGTCGGATCCTGCCAGTCGAAAACGTCGAACTGCACCGTGGCGCTACCGCTGATTCTCGTAAGGGTATTCGAGATGATGCTAGCCGAGATCTGGAACGGTTCCGCGCAGTTGGCGGAGATGGGGAAATCGTTCCAGACATCGGTCACCGGCGTGTTGATAGGCGGCGCCCAGGATGCATCGACAGCATAGGCAAATGAGAACGTACCCGTCAGGGGCACATCCAGCTCGTATGTTCTGGTGGCCGCCTGGTTGCTCTGGAAAACACGGTTCATCGGGTCGGTCCAGAACGCCCTGAACCCATGAAGGTTGCCCTCCAGGTAGTACTCATCGGGAGAAGCCAGTTTGCCCCTGATATAGCCGAAGATATCCGGATGGATTACCTGCTCGTGCATCCAGCGATTCCACAATGTGGTATAGCCATCGGCGTTTAAGAGGGTCCGGGACGCAAAAATCGGCGCGATGTTCTTGTCAACATCGATAACTTGAGTAGCGTAGAAGAGCTTTCCTTTGACCACCGCGTCGAAGATGGCGATTCCCCTGACATCACGACCCGTGAACTGGGGTTTGCCTGAGAACGGATGGATCAACTGGATGTCGACAAGCAAGGTGTCGTCCCCGGACCATGACACATTCACAATTTTGAGCAACTGGGTGCCGGGGGGATTCTCAAGATACCCCACAATGTTGAGGTGAACAGCAGCTTCGCGCAGAGGCACCGGCTCAACCGTAAGGCGGTCGAGATCGACATTCATCTGCCACATGCCCCAGATGTGGCGATTTTTCTCACCCTCCTCCTCGTCGACCGCCTGTCCCCCGGCGGACGGTGTTATCTCCAGGTCCGTGCCTGAAAGTCCCGGCGCAATGGGACTACTCCCACCACGGGAACAACCGAGCAGACCCAAAAACAATATGATCCCCAGGGCCGACACGGTGCACAGACTTTTCGATGGCATAGAAACCTCCAATTACTAACTTGAAACCCGCCCTTGCGAGTCGATTACAATCTCATCACTTGTCGAACAAGGGATACGAGATACTAGGAGAGGCAGCATTCCTATAATAACCGTTGCCTTGCCGGTTGTCAAGGCATGATCTTCCATCTGTAAAGTATTTCGCAACCGATTCTCCGGTCAACCCCCGCCCAGATCATCCCAGTCGTGCGGGGGCATCAAAAAGTCAATCCAACTGACACAGCAGTCCTCAAGTGTAACTACCTCATTTCCAGGTCCCGGACTTAAGGCCGCTGCTCGAATACCCCAGAATCCGAAGGCGCTCTGAGAGCTTACATCCAATTCAGCATCCAGTCGCGTGACAAACCCTTTGTTTATTCCACCGAAGACCTCAATCCTGCATCCCGACTGATCGTGGTCCTGCACGATATTGTCAATGATGATATCCAGGTGGTTCGAGGGCCCGAGCAGGACATCTGTGACCACATTGGCGACATCCCCGAGATAGTCGACTTCTATCACCGTTCCGCCGGCCCCGTCATTCACAACTATGTAGAGCGAATGATTCCATGCGGAGAACTCCATATCTTCGACAATGCCATATGTCTCGATCTCCGGAACCGAGTACACCTTGCAGGGATTGTATTCGTAAAGAGGCATATCAAATCCGAGAATCTCACCTTCGGCATAGACCCAGATCGTGTCCATGGTGTCAAATGCTATCGCTCCGATGGATTTGCCGATGTCAATCTCGGTGACCTTGTTTAGCTCGACCAAATCCCCGCCGGTTACCGTATGGACTTCCACAACTCCGTCCGACAGGGCGCTCAAGGCAACCATGCCCATCGCGCTGCAGTCTATCGATTGAACCCAACCGGCGGTGTACATCAACGGCGGGTACTGCAGTGTGGCAGGGGGCATAGCATGGTAGAGATTGCCGGCAACTACAAGCATGTACGAGCCGCTCGGTATGAACGCCAGGTCCCTGACCGAAGTTGTCGTATTAGGTATTTCGAAAATGCTTGATCCGGTATAGGAGTGTGTCAAGGCGCCTAGTTCACACGGCGGTGACCCGGTAGGCGGGACAAAACCGGGTTGCGTAACAAATATGCTGAGAGGCACTTCAAGCTCGTCGCTTGCCCCGACGTTGTCGAACACCCTGTGATTTACGAAGTAAATGCCCTCTTCATTGAAACTATGCCAGACATCGCCCTCGGTGCCGGTGAAATCCTCCCAGCCGCTACCCTCATTGAAGTCCCATTCCCAGGTGACGACATCGCCATCCTGGTCGGTGCTCTCGCTGGTGAAATGGATTGCCTGCCCCTCGACAGGGAAGGTGCAATTGACGAAGCCTATCGCTTCAGGTGGGAAATTGCTGCCCATGGGAACTACAGTGATGACGATCTTTTCGTCAAGGGTGTCCCATGCATCGTCCTTGTCCGTGACTTTCAAGTTCACGTTGTAGACGCCCGCAACATTATACGTTTCGTGTTCCACCGGCCACGGGCTCTTTTCAAATGTCCCGTCCCCGTCCAGGTCCCACTCCCACAGGACCGGCGAACCGTCCTCAGGATCTGTAGAATCGGACCCGTCGAACTCCACCGTATCGCCCTCATAAATGAACGTCTTATCGGCATGCGCAACTGCCGTCGGAGGTTGGTTTCCGAGCTCGAGAATCTGGATTGGAATCTTGACATCAAGCGTGTCACACGCACCCGGAGTGTCGCAGACCCTGACATCGACATCGAAATCACCCGCCTCAAGATAGATCCAATCAAACTCGGGAGCAAACGCGTTTACATACGTTCCCTCCCCATAGAGATCCCAATAGTAGATTGATACCATCACCTCCTCCGGGTCGTATGAGGCGGTTGCATCAAAATGAATCGGCTGACCCTCAAATGCCACAAGCAGGTCGGCTTCCGCGACGGCAACCGGGGGCTGATTAGGCTCGCCGGTGACCTCGATCTCAAGAACTACATCAAGGGTGTCGGTCAAACCGCCCGAGTCCTTGACTTTCAGATCAACCTCATACGTGCTGGGCTGCCAGTAGATATGATTTGCTATTGGCGTGAATAAGTTATCCTCGTAGTCTTTGTCGCCGTCAATATCCCACGCGAACAGAAGATCATTCCCATCTTCAGGGTCGGACGAGCCCGTACCGTCGAACTCGATGCTCTCACCGACCTCGGCGGTCATCTTGTCGGCCACCGCGTGAGCGGTAGGCGGCAGATTACCCGTGTCCTGCACATTTATCTCAAGCTTCTGGTCCAGTGTGTCTGCAAGCCCTTCGGAGTCCTTAACCAGCACATCGACATAGTACGTCCCCGGCTCGTTCCATGAGTACAGAATCACCTCGCCTGCCTCGTCATCATACGTCTCGTTGTTGTAAAGATCCCATTCCCACGATTCAGGCTTCACATCCTGAAGATCGTAGGATGCGCTCGCGTCCAGGGTTATCTCCTCGCCCTGTACAGGGTTCAGTTTGCTCGCAAACGCCGATGCGACCGGCGGCGTGTTCTCGGTTGAGGTCACATTGATGATGATCGGTGCATCGAGGATATCAGTCAGGCCGCCAGCATCGGTCACCATCACATTCACCGGATATGAGCCGGCCTCATCGAATTGGTGATCCACAGCACCCGGTTCCTCAACGCTGAACCCCTCGCCCGTGAAATCCCATAGATAAGTGCTCACCGTGACGTCCTCGGCATCGTATGAACCCGTCGCATCGAAATGAACCGACTCGCCTGCGAGAATAAGCAGTTCATCGGCGAACGCACTTGCGACCGGAGCGGTGTTGATCGCCGAGTCATAGACAGGCACCCATCCAAGCTGGTAGCTTGTGAGATCTATTGTGATCGATGGATTAATCAGGTCTTCCTGGGTTTCGAACTCGTCGTATGCGATGGCCAGGAGCGCGAGCGGTGGACCCGTTTCCACTTCGAAATCATTGAACAATTCCGCGTAGTACAAATAACGGCCGCCATCTGACCACTCTTCGGTCATGTCGAGAGGACCGCCGAAGAGCTCGGGGCACTCCACTTCGGCTTCCTTTGCATTCTCCTGCCAGTCCTCGACCGCCACCACTACGGTAGCCGTGGAGCCCCAGTTATCCTTGATAGGATCAACATAGAGTATCTCCACTTTGTATGGTTCGGGCATGTTGGGATCGGTCAAGGGGTCTTCCGGATCGATGTCAGCCTCGTTGTACCATGAGGCATCGAGCGCATAGAGGAATTTCGTGTCGTCAGGATCCATCGAGGGGAACTGCACGGTGAAATGCTCCTGAGTCGTGGAGCTGTTGGCGAATATGCGACGGTCCAGGTCCTTATTGAATGCAATGAATGGGTTAAGGAAAGCGTCGTAGAGATCGCCGAGGTCGTATGCGGTCGTGTAACCGTCCGCGTTCAGTAGCTGCGTCCCGACCGACCCGCCCACGAATCCGGGATCCAGCGTGCCCTGGAAAATGGCGATTCCGCGCAGATCGTATACGTCAGTGAAGCTGTCCGGTATGGGGTGGGTCACGACGACGTCCACCTCGGCAAGGCCCGTGTCCCAGTCCAGGTCGAGGTTGACGAAATCCAGACAAGCGGAGGGCGGCTTGCAGAAAATTGGAATCAACTGGATGAGGTCCAGGTGCTGCATAGCCGAGCGCAGATAGGCCACGTCTATAGCGTGCGCCTGGAAATCTATGCTGCATTCAACCAGCCCCAGAAGGTGATGTCCGCCGCCGTGGGCAAATACACCACGGCCCGACAAGTCCGGTTGGGCCGATTCTCCCGTAAGGTCAGCGGGAGCATCCGGAGTAACCGGCGAGCCACCTTTCTGGCAGCCGATCGTGAGCACCAGGATGATAATAATGCACCAAGCAGGAAAATACTTGCGCTGCAGCATGGAGCGCACCTCCGACATTGTCACAGATTATCTTATTCTACTCCAGATGTAGCACTCTGCGCAATCCAAACCGGCTGAAATCTAGCCCCAATGTGAGAATGTCCTCTTTCGGCAAAGTAGCCCTACCAGCACCCGTCGGGGAGGTGCTTGGTCAGGAATGCGTCATAGTCTCCGTTTGAAGCGTGTTCGTCGGGATCCTCGTTGCAGGGCGTTCCGGTCGGAGCGAAATCGACTGCGTACCAGAATTTGCCCGTAACATAGATATTCCCGGAGCCGTCAGAGGCAACTCCAGAGCCACTATCATGAGCGTCCCCACCCCAGCTCCTTGCCCACTCGAAATTGCCCGAGGAATCGAACTTGCTCAGAAAGGCATCTTCAAAACCATTCGAGGTGTGCGGATCGACGCCACCGGGATCGAAATCGACTGTATCATTGAAATAGCCCGTAACGTAGACATTCCCAGAGCCATCAGCGGCAACTCCCAAGCCATCATCACCCCAAAATGATGACCCACCCCAGGTCCGCGCCCACTCGAAGTTACCAAATGAATCGAACTTGCTCAGGAAGACATCCTGATAACCGTTCGAGGTGTGCGGATCGCCGCCGCCGGGGTCGAAATCGATTGTGCCCTCGAAATCGCCCGTAACGTAGACATTCCCAGAGCCGTCAGCGGCAACTCCCAAGCCTTTATCATAGTCTGATCCACCCCAGGTTCGCGCCCACTTGAAGTTACCCGATGAATCGAACTTGCTCAGGAAGACATCCCGATAACCATTCGAGGTGTGCAGATCACCGCCGCCGGGGTCGAAATCGACTGTGTCGCAGAAATACCCCGTAATGTGCACGTTCCCTAAGCCGTCCGCTGCAACTCCATGGCCTTGATCCCAGCCAATCCCGCCCCAGGTCCGTGCCCATTGAAAATCCCCTTCTGAATCGAACTTGCTCAGAAACGTGTCCCAAAGGCCATTTGAGCTATGCTCATCAATTCCTGCGCCGGGATCGAAATCGACGGTAAGCTGGAAATACCCCATAACGTACACATTCCCTAAGCCGTCCGCTGCAAGTCCCCGGCCTTCGTCCCGGTTTCCCTTGCCCCAGGTCCGCGCCCACTGGAAGTTCCCTTCACAATCGAACTTGCTCAGAAATACATCGTGCCATCCATTCGAGCTGTGCTCATCAACTCCTGCGCCGGGGTCGAAATCGACGGTATACAAGAAATACCCCGTAACATAGATGTTCCCTGAGCCGTCCGTTGCAATCCCGTAACCCCTATCTTGGTCTTCCCCGCCCCATGTGCGCGCCCATTGGAAATTGCCTTCCGAATCGAACTTGCTCAGGAAGGCATCTTCCTCACCATTCGAGGTGTGCGGATCACCGCCGCCTGGGTGAAAATCGACCGTGCCCTGGAACTCGCCCGTAACGTAAGCATTCCCAGAGCTATCGGTCGCAACCCCATAGCCCCAATCCTCGTCTGACCCGCCCCAGGTCCGCGCCCAGCCGAAATTGCCGGTGATTTCTACAGTCAGGTCGTATCGGAAGAACGCTGCCAGGGGTTCGTCACCGGCCTCGTTGAGAACACCGTAATCGTTGGTGTAGTCGAATCCTTCGTACTCCGCGATCACCCAGTATTTCTGGCCCTCGATGCCGGTCACATTGTCGGCGGGAATCTCCACGTGGTAGGTGGAGTATTGATCACCCCCGCCGGTCACAATCGCGGAGGGATCGAAACTCGCCACAGCAGAGAGGACCGTCGACTCGATGTAGATCGTAGAGGGCTGATGCTCCCACCCGAACAGGTTGA
>CBDUXL010000034.1:0-16566 GCA_965371155.1 uncultured bacterium
CGCCTACAAGTTCTTTTGAGCTTCCAGCTCGAAAGGACTTGTAGGTGTCTCTTATTATGGTGCGTTATGGATTAGTGGGGCTGCTTGGGAGTCACCGTAATTCGATGCACCTACAAACTCGAAGACTCGCTTGTAGGCGCCACTGGTCTATCGTCGAATCGCGGGACGCAAAAGGCGTCGCAAGCAAGGCATGCAGACACACAACCCTAGCGCGGACATACCTTCCCGACGGCGCCCAACGACGCTGGGATCGGCGAGGGGCGCTTGTCTGTGGTACAATGCGCGCTCAATCGACCGGATCAAGTCCGGTCGCGGTGGCGTGTGCCCATGCGATTCAGGCTTCCGATAATTCTGCTTTCGATCATGGTCGTTGTGCTCGGCGGCGGATGTCGTGGCGTGCAGACAGGACCCAGCTTCGACCGCCAGGCGGCCAACTGGTATTTCGGTCACAAGGGTAACGGCGGATATATTGCGCGCGCGACTCCAACCGCTGAATGGATCTACCTTGCAGGTATGGACGGGAAGCTGGTGCGGATCGATCGAACCAGGGGCCAGGATGATGAGGATTGGGTCGTTGGTCTGGGCGCCGGGAGTCGGGGTACTCCTCTCGTGTGGAACGGCAAAGTATACGCAACCGACTACGTGGGTCGAGTTACCGTCGTCGATTGCTCCAATCCGCGTACTGCAAGGCCGTTGGTCGAGCTTGGCTCGCACATCGAAGGCGGTATCGCGCGGACTTCAGAGCACCTGATCGTCGTTACCTGGGACGGCAAAGTCAGAGCGATAGATCCGGGAAACGGTGCGGTTGCATGGAAATTCGATGCCGGCGCGATTGTCCGATCCACGCCTCTGGTTACAGGGGACCTTGTTCTGATTGGCGACACGAAAGGAATTCTGCACGCGCTCGATGCATCCACCGGGGATGAAAGATGGCAAGCTCAGGTGGAGGGTGAAATCTACGGCTTACCGGCACTGGACATAATCGCCGTGCTGCATATCGAGGGCGAGACCGATCCCGCCGCTCCCCTGAAACCCAAACCGGGTATTTTTCCCTTTGATGTAACTGAATTACTGCCTGAGCTACCTGATGCGGCTCCCGCAACACCGCGAAGGGAGCAGATCGGACAGCGTCCCGCCGAGGGCGCAAGTCAGGAAGTGGGTGTTGATGAGATACCGACTCCGAGTGCTTACCCGTCGTATATTCCAGCATGGGACGATGGCGAAGAGGAAGCGCCGGTAGCTGTCGCAAACGCAGCGTATGTCGCCGGAGTCGGAGGAGAGATTGGAGCGTTTTCGCTTTCCGATGGGACCGAGCTTTGGCGAATATCACCTGAGGGAGCTGGGGAGTTCTACGGTGGGCCGGTATTTTACGGTGGTAAGCTCTATATAGGGAGCTTGGACGGATGGATTTTCGAGATTGACGCGGGCAACGGTGAGATTCTAAGGTCAAGGCGAATCATTCACCCGCATCCGGGGCACTACGGACCTGAGAAGATTCCGTCCGACCTGATTCAGGAAGCCACCAATGGGGAGGAAAGCACGGATGAAGTGGGGGAAGCGGAAATAATAGGGACGGCAGAAGAGGTATTCGCGCCTGTGGCAGTGGATGAGGACCGCATTTACATTCTCACGCTTCGATACAGAGTCTCAGCTCTGAACAGGGAAACGCTTGAAGAGGAGTGGACCTTCGATACCGAGAGCATGAACCACGGCGCGCCTTTATTGCTTGATGGACATCTTATTTTCGGCTCGGATGACATGTACTTCTACGGGTTGGATATCATTACCGGAAAACCGATTAACGGCCTGAAATAGGCATCCTCTTGCAGTTGATTGTCACCGCAATTCTTCGTAATATCGCCATAGCGAAATGAAAATCACAATCGCACAGTTGAATCCTGTCGTGGGGGATATCGGAGGCAACCTGGGTAGAATTCACGATGCACTTGATGCGTCCAAGCCTGACAAACCCGATCTTCTGGTCCTCACCGAGCTTTTTCTCACCGGGTACCCTCCAAGGGACCTTCTGAACAGGGGATGGTTCATCGATAAAGTGCTCTCGGCGGTTGAGGACCTGGTCGAGCAATCAAAGCAGCATCCGGAGACGGGAATTCTTGTCGGTGCCCCGCTGCCGACGAAAGGGAAGAAAGGCATTGGCTTGCATAACTCGGCGATTCTCATCCATAACGGCAGAATCGTCTTTCAGCAGAACAAGGTGCTGCTTCCAACGTACGATGTTTTCGATGAGGCACGTTATTTCGACGCTGCCTCCTCGGTCGGAACGGTCGAGTTCAAAGGGGAGGTGCTGGGCATTTCAATATGCGAGGATGCCTGGACAGACCCGGAACTCCGACCGCACCGAGAATATCATGCCGATCCGATTGAGGAACTCTCAAAGCAAGGCGCCACGCTGCTGATCAACATCTCGGCTTCCCCATTTAGTGTCGGGAAGGACACAATCCGGCACAAGATTGTTTCCAATCGCTCGAAAAAACACGGGGTTCCGTTTGTCTTGGCCAACCAGATCGGCGCGAACGATGAGCTGATTTTCGATGGTCGCAGCATGTGCACGGACCGGCTGGGGAACCTCATTGGAATATGCCCGTCATTCGAGGAGCACATTGAAACATTCGATACCGCTACGCCCGGGGGCCTGGCTTTCGAGCCGGAGGACGAGATTGTGAGTGTCCATAAGGGCCTCGTGCTGGGAGTTCGGGACTACTTACGAAAATGCGGATTCTCCAAGGCGGTTGTCGGGCTTTCAGGGGGGATAGATTCCGCGGTTACGTGTGCATTGGCGGCGGAAGCGATCGGCCCTGAGAACGTTCTCGGTGTGACAATGCCGTCCATGTTCTCTTCTCCGGAAAGCGGAAAGCTGGCTTCAGAGCTTGCGGAGAATCTGGGAATCGATTTCAAGGAAATCCCGATTGCTTCCACCTATGAAGCATATGTCGATATCCTGGGGGAGCATCTCAAACGCGGCGATGAAATCAGCGTCACGCTCGAGAACATTCAGGCCCGGATACGCGGCAACATCCTGATGGCGCTTTCGAACGAGTACGGTTACCTGGTGCTGTCGACCGGCAACAAGAGCGAGCTCGCGGTAGGCTATTGCACGCTCTACGGAGACATGAGCGGGGGCCTTGCGGTTCTTTCTGATGTTCCGAAAACAATGGTCTTCAAACTGGCGAGATATGTAAACAGAAACGGTGAATCCATACCTGTAAAGACGATCACCAGGGCGCCATCGGCGGAGCTGAAACACAATCAAACGGACCAGGACACCCTCCCGCCATACGATGTACTTGATGACATATTGCGATTCTATATTGATGATGGAGAGTCGAAGGAGGAGATAGCCGAACGAGGGTTTGATTTGGGAACCGTTGACTGGGTGGTGCAGCGGGTTATTAGAAACGAGTACAAACGTCGCCAGGCCGCGCCAGGGTTGAGGGTGACATCGAAGGCTTTCGGCATGGGATGGCGCATGCCGATCGCCGCCGAGTACGAGGATTAGACAGACCGGTAACCACACCACTTGTGGTGTGGTTGTTGTGGTGTAGCGTCATGCTGCTGGCGCACGCCGTGCGCCCCTACGGGATTGTTGCATCATGCAGTTTGGACACCCGCCCGCCCCAACATATAGAGCCGCCCCGGGTCACCCCGGGGCGTATTCAAAAACTCTTCCGTACGCTATCGATTGATAGTTGATTTTTTTCTGAAGCCTGACCTCAACCGCCCGAGAACGTCACGTCCGAACTGACATAAATCGCCGGGAAGGACCCCGGTTGATCCCCGAGCATCCCAACCAGCGCATCGCTCACCAGGACCGCCTCCGCGTATTCATCGGCATCGCCATAGTAGGGGTCGCCTGCCTTGACATCCAGCACGATCGGGCTACCCGCGATTCCATTCGGGAACGCGATTGCCATAAACGCTTCCGCTTCCTTGAGATAACCGTCCTTGATCAGAACCAGCACCGAGCATTCGTCTCCCTCTGCCCGTACGTAGATCGCATCCTTGATCACTCCGGCTTCCTGCGCGTTGTTCAGGATGTCGATATCGCCCTGGTTGGTCAACTGCCATAAGACCAGATCGAGGCAATCGGGATCGTCCGGTTGGAGCGGATAGGTGGCGATCTCCACCAATGCAACAGGAACCTCCGTCTCGATCATCGCAATCGCCGCCTCGGCATCCGAAACAGCATCACCACCCCGCGCGATAACAACCACCTCGAGACCGGCAGTCCCTGGAGGAGCGACCGTGTACTTGAGTTCGATCATATCCGCGATGAATTTCTCGCCGACCTGGTGGCCGACCACCCAAACGGGATTACCCACGACGAGGTAGCTCGTATCAAGCGTCTGTCCTGAGAGGTCCTTGACAATGGTTTCCCCTGTCAGTTTGAATACCACGCCGTCGACCGTCATCCGCTCCGGCGCATCCTCCGGGTCAAGCGCCAGGATCGGGCCCTCGCGCTCGATAAACGACGGCTCGTGCACGACCTCCTTGACGATTATTGATTCCGCCTTGACTATCTGTCCAGCACGCACGCCGATGACCGCGGCAGACCAGCCGACTTCCAGATCGCCCGGATCAACAGAATTGCCGAGCTGGTCCTTTATCTCAGCATCATGGTAATCCTGGAATTTCACTCCATCGACGAATATCGAAGTCTCATCGATCTGCTCGATAACACCTTCCCGCTTCACCTTGAAAACGCCCTGGGGATCGGTCGGGTCGGGGAGAAGCTCAATGCTCAGCGCAACCTTGCCGGAGTTCCAGTTGACGGCATTCACCGTCGCATTGGCGCCGATTGAAACCTCAGACAACGACAGGCTTGCCCCGTCGGCTGAACTCATTATGTTCGTGTTGCCCCAGACATCAAACGTGGCCCCGAACAGGGTCAACGAATGCGAACCCACTGCTATGACAAGCCCATAGGTTTCGAATTCAGTGTCCGGGTCGAAGGTCTTCATGAACGGAACCTGCTCGTCGGGTATCGCATCGTGGTTCCGGTCGATCGCGGTTAAATCGTCGTAAACACCGTCCCCATCCAGATCGAAGGTCAAGAGATCTGTCAGGAAATCGAGTCTCAGATAAGTCGACCTCGCGCCGTCCGGACCTGAGTACGTGTAGATCATCTGGAGAACCGTCTCGGCGGGACGACTGATCGTGCAGGAAAGCTGTGAGTCGAATCCCTCAATCAGCGCGACCGGGACATTCAGGCTGACGGGTGTACTGCCGGAATCCCCGCCCTCCAAATCGTCCGCCACGGTGAACAGAACATTGAAATACGCCAGGGGATCGTCGTAAAGGTTGATAAACTCGTACTCGCCCGTGGAGAGCATTGTGCTCGGCGTGGGAATGGGCAATCCCCCTATGTCATCACCCGGGTCCACAATTCGGGCACCGTACCTGACGCCGGGCGGAGGAGCACCGTCAAACACATGCGCTGGAGGAGGCCCCAGTGGCACCTCCGGAGTAAATACAACTACGCCCCGAAGCGAGGCGGCATGTGTGAGAGGAGGCTCAACTGTCTCATTTCCGCCCCCGCAAGCCGTGAACATCATCAAGGAAAGAGCGACGATGCTCGTGAACCAGCATGCGCCTCGCAGTAGGGTGCGGCGATATTTTCTATTGTATTGGCGACTATCCGACATTGTCTTTTACCCTCCTTCCGCGCTATCCCGCGGAGCCGTGCTTTTCCAGTATACCAGCCATCAAAGCTCCCCGTAAATATTCGCAAGATCATCAAGCAGGTGCGGGTCGGCGAGAACCTCCTTCAAAGCACTACCCAATCGAGTGGCGCCGTCGATTATCTCTCCCTCCTCAAGAAGACTCCAGCTCAACCGAAACCCCGACGCATCGGACTTGCCCGGCCAGAAGAAATTGGCCACGGCAAACTCCGCACCACGCTCGCGGCAATAATGATACAGCGCGAGAGATTTCAACTTGGGCGGCAAATTGACCCACAAACTGAACCCGCCGTGCGGCTTGGTCCAGGTGATCTCTTCCGGGAAACTCTCCTCCATCGCTTCAAGAAGAACATCTCTTCGAGCCTTGTAAACTCTCCTGGTCCGCCTGAGATGCTTGTCCAGGTAACCCTTCAGGATGAACTCGTGCATTATGACCTGAAGGAAAAAGCTGTCTCCGCGGTCGCACCCTCGTTTCATTCTGACCAGCGGAACGGCAAGCTCGCTTGGTAGAGTAACCCATGCGAGTCTCAGGCCGGGAAGGAATACTTTGGAGAAACTGCCCAGGCGGATGACGTTCCCGCGGTTGTCCATGCTTTTCAGGCTGGGAACCTCGGCGCCGTCATATCGAAGATCCTGCGCCCAATCGTCCTCGATCACCGGAAGCTGGTGCTCAACGGCAATATCGAGAAGCTTTTTCCTCCGACCCTCCGGCATTACCGTTCCAGTGGGATTCTGGAATGTCGGAATCGTGATCACCGCGCCGATTCGCTCTCGCTTCAGCAGACCGGGAAGCTTCTCGACCTGCATTCCATCGGCGTCCACAGGTACGCCAAAATAGGGAATACGCCGGGCTATGAGTAGGTTCAAAATGGCGGCGTATGTCGGCATCTCTACCGCTACCGCATCGCCCGGCCGGAGGACGAGGTTGATTAACAAGTTCAGCCCTTGCTGGAATCCGGAGACAACCACGACATCGTTCTGACCGGGGGCCATCGCGACTCCACACAGGGCTTCTTTCTGTTCCAGGTACTCCACCAGGGGTTGGTAACCCTGTGGATGTCCGTAGTCAAAGAAAAATGCTTTCGGGTCCCACAACAACTGCTGTGTGATTTGCTTTATCTGCTCGAACGGAAACAGACGGCTGTCGGGGATCGCTCTGATGAAGCTGATAGGAGGCTCAGATTGCTGGGTTGCCTTGCGCTGTGGCGGCAACGAAAAAAAGTCGCCCGGAATCCCATACGGCGACCAGTCCATTCGACCCTCTGGGGCGCCCTCCTCTTCTTTGTCCCCCGAATGATGAACAGACTCGCCCAATATCCGGGCGAGTGCTGAACGATCTACTACGTACGTACCTGATGCAAGTTTGCCTTCCAGGTAACGCTCGGCTATCAGTTCCTGGTATGCTATTACTACCGTCTTTCTGCTGACCCCGAGCTGCTCTGCAAGCTCACGGGATGAGGGGAGGCGGGACCCGGCTGCGAGGAGGCCTGCGTCGATGAGGCGGCGAACTTCGGCAACAATTTGCCGGTAGAGGGGGACAGGGGCATTCTTGTCGATCTGGATGTGCATCCCGGTCCCGCCAACCCCACTGCCCGATAAGGTACTCATATCCTACTCAATGCGAACCACGGTGAAAATACCCAATTGGACCCTATTTTTTGGGTACCAGTATCTGACCAAAGGTCCCCATTTCAAGCGCCTTCCGGGGGGCTGGCGTCCTTCTGGACTCCTATCTCCGAACCTTGTTTTCGGCAGGTTTTACAGCTATTCTACCACATGAACGCCATGATCTCCCGATCCCACGGACGGGAACCCGCTTGAACAGCTATTTTACGCGATGACCGACTCAAACCAGCCAATCGTGTATCCAGTCCTTATCCGGTTTGGGAAGACCGATCTGATGCGCTTTGTCGGACATCTGGACTGGCAGGCTCTCCAATTGGCCTTGTTTCTCCGCGCCGGGTTGTCAATTGCGATCAGCGATAGCCCCACCCGTCGCCTTAAATTGAAAACCAGCCCCCCGACCCCGGTCGGCGTAGCCTGCCGCACTGAGCTTACTTACCTCCCTCTTACTGAACGCATCTATCCGCAGGAAGCCGCCCGCAGACTTCAAGAGCAATGCCCGGACGGTGTGGACATTATCAGTGTCAGAGACGCCGGTCAGCTTCCGGGAAAGAATCCGTTCCGCACGATCGAGGCATCCGCCTACATTCTGGATCTCAGCGGGGGGATTTCTGACTCACACATTGAGGCAATCCAGGCCACACACATTGAAGCACTCCAAGCCACACTCGAGAAAATTCGTACCGATCCCCCCCCGGACGGTATCGAACCCGATCGGGTCAAGCAATTCTGGGGAAGGATCATCGAGATGGAACTAGACAACAAATCCATCCGCCTGCTGGCCCTACAGAAGGAGGGAGAGACCTTCCACGCGGCTCGATGCGCGACATTCCTCCAGGAAAACCTGGGCCTTCCCCACTACCCTCTATTTACGAAGCTGGACTACTATAGGCTCAAACCCTCCAAGAGGCGGCTGTTCAGATAGTCCCGGAAATCTCGTCGCACATTGATAACTCAGACTAATCAAATGAGGAGACAACTCAGGACTCATCCATATCAGCTTTCGAGATTAACGCGCGAGTTTCGCGGCCAAAGTGTCCCGATGGGTAAACATGGCTCGCCGAAAAGAAAGCCCAAGCACCATCTCCCCACCTTCATATGCTCTCTTGTACGCATATCTATCTAACTTGCTATGTGCATCTTACCAGTGCCATGCGCATCATGCGCATGGGCCAATTGTGCCACAGGCATCATGCCTATGGCTTTGACATCCACCAATTCGCACTAAATCGCAAGAAATCGCCCCACACCTATCTGAATGTCCACGTTTGGCTCGATCTTTGCATGTAAGCAATCGTTTGCTTTCACTTCAAGACTCATTAGGGACATTCTGGGTCAAGAGAGATACGATGCACATTGAAACCCTGAGGGTGTCCGGGTAAGCCACCGGATCCGAGGAGGAGAGAGGCCGGGGTGGACTCGGAGATAAGACGGTCGGAGAGCTTGGCGATCGTCGGGAAGGTTCCCAACTCTGGGAACTCGGATGACAGGTGGTTGCCGGGACTTTCGAGTCCCAGTTGACCAGCGCCGCTATGCTCGCCCGGATGTCGCTCCTGATACGGACGGAAGCCCGTTGAAAGACGACATCCCCGGCACCTGGACGAGCGCCGGCGGTTGACTGAAAAATCCAATGTGCGTTGACGGGGAGGGAGCAAGGGTTTCCTCCCCGCCTCTTTTTCTTTTTTCCAGGGAGATCTGCCGAATGCCCTGGGCAAGAAAAACCGGACCGGATCGCTTGCGAAAAAGAGCCCACGGAGTAAGATGTCGAGCAACCAGTTCCTATCACTGTTTTGTATACAAGTGTATTTGTCGACTCGATAGTGATATGTTGAAGGTTCGGGTAATAGGCCATAGATCATCCTTCAGTTCTGCGTTTATCGTGGCTCTCCTGCTCCTTGCCCTCGTAATTGCTCCGCATCCTGCCTACTCGACAGATCTTGATAATCACATCAGAATCGGCGTCCTCGCAAAGCGCGGCGCTGAAAGGTGCCTGGCAAAGTGGGGACCGACAGCGAAGTACCTAACTGAAGCGATTCCCGAGTATTCCTTTGAAATTGTCCCGCTGACTTGCGAGCAAACCTTCCCCGCAGTGGAAAAGGGCGAAGTTGATTTCGTGTTGGCCAACTCCGCGATTTATGTCGAGTTGGAGGAGATGTACGGGATTAGACGTATCGCCACGCTGAAAAATAGAATCGCAGAACAGTCTTACAAGGAATACTCCGGGGTAATTGTCATCCGTTCCGACACATCGGACATCCACAGCCTGTCCGATCTCAGGGGTAAGACCTTCATGGCTGTCGATAATACAAGTTTCGGCGGCTGGATTATGGCCTGGAGGGAGCTTGAGGAGCACGGGATTAATCCCTACCGGGATTTTGCAGACTTGCGGTTCGGCGGCACACACGACGCAGTTGTGCATGCAGTCCTGAATGGAGAAGTGGACGCCGGAACAGTTCGATCCGATGCCCTGGAGCGAATGGCTGCAGAAGGGAAGGTCAGCCTGGATGATTTCACTGTGCTTCACGGCCATAGCGGTGATCATATTGCAGATTTCCCCTATCTGCATTCCACCCGGTTCTACCCCGAGTGGCCGTTTGCCGGAGCGATGTGCGTTTCCTGTGAGTTGTGTGAGGGTGTTGCCATTGCGTTGCTCTCCATGCCTGCCGACTCGCGTGCAGCCGTGGCCGCCAACTCTGCCGGATGGGCGATCCCCGCCAATTACACATCCGTCAGAGAATGTCTGATCAATCTTCGTATCGGCCCATTTGAAGACCACGGGAAACTGACTACTTCTGAATTCATCAAGCGCTATTCGGGCTGGATCCTTCTGGTTTGCATTTTCATGATGTCCACTACCGCAGCCGCACTCCTACTTGCACTCGTCAATAGGCGAGTCCGCCTTGCCCGCAACGAACTGTCGATTGAGCTGCAAGAGCGAAAACGAATTGAGAGTGAGTTGGCGGAGAGCGAGGAACGGTACCGCTTGCTGGCGGAAAATGCCGCCGATGTTGTTTGGACTATGACACTTGATGGCAAGTTTACGTACATGAGTCCGGCAGTTCTTAGTTTGTCGGGATATACTGCAGAAGAAGCCGTCAATATGTCAATAGGTGAGGTGCTCACTCCCGATTCAGCTCTTCTGGCTTACACCACTCTTTCCGAGAAACTGGAAAAGAGAGCATATGAACCCATCGCCCTCGAAATTGAAATCCAAAGAAAGGATGGTGCTGCAGTTTGGGCGGAACTGCACGCACGAATCGTCCATGACGATAGCGGGATTCCTTTACATGTCCACGGAATCGCGCGAAACATAGCTGAACGCAAGGAATATGAAAATGACCTGAAGCGAGCCAAAGTCGAAGCCGAGGCCGCAAATCAGGCAAAGAGCGACTTCCTCGCGAATGTGAGCCACGAAATCCGCACACCTTTGAGTGGCGTGATCGGGATGACCGAACTCCTCCTCGACGGTGGTCTCACCGGCGAACAGCGCCAATACGCCGAGTGGGCCCTCCAATCCGCAAGGTCCCTTGTGTCCGTCATCAACGACATCCTCGACTTGTCCAGCATTGAGAAAGGTAAACTGTCAATCGTAAATGTCGTATTCGACCTCTCATCGGTTGTGGGAGAGGCTGTCGATCCATTCCGACTCCGCGCAGATGAGAAAGGTCTCGACTTGAATGTGAGATTTGATCCGGACATCCCGACCTATCTGGTTGGTGACCCGGACCGCATCCGCCAGATACTGATGAATTACATCGGTAATGCTTTCAAGTTCACGAACGAAGGAAGCATCTCTATCAATGTCGAATGCGAAGGAAAAACCGAAGGCGAGGCCCGGATTCGCATTTCAGTGAAAGACACCGGGATCGGCATCCCGGAGGACAAGCTGGAATTCATCTTCGACAAATTCACCCAGCTTGACGCTTCGAGTACTCGCAGGTATGGAGGAACCGGACTTGGATTGGCAATTTCAAAACATCTTGCGGAGCTTATGGGCGGCTCGGTCGATGCTGCAAGTGGCGAGGAAGGAGGTTCGACGTTCTACTTCACCGTAAGATTACCGATAGCCGAGCCGAAACCCGAAGTTATCGATAAAGAAACCGGTGCTCCCCCTGAAGAAGATACTATCGCCCCGATCCCCGGTCACCCCCGTATTCTGCTTGTCGAAGATAGCATTGTTAACCTGAGAGTAGCTGAGATAATGCTCAAGCAGCTCGGTTGCGATGTTGATCTTGCGTCCAACGGCAAAGAGGCAATTGATATGTTCGGGAAATCAGATTACGATCTTCTCCTGATGGATTGCCAGATGCCCGTGATTGATGGTTATGAAGCCACGGCAGTAATACGTCGTCATGAAGGTGAAAGTGTACACACTCCCATTATTGCATTGACCGCGCACACTATGCTGGGCGACCGTGAAAAATGCCTTGCAGCCGGCATGGATGATTACCTGGGCAAGCCGATTATTCGTAAGGAACTCGCGAGAATAATCCAGCAATGGGTCTCGCAGCAATGATTTCAACAGCCATCTGCCGTTAGCTTCCAGAACGTGCCGTTAGCTTCCAGCTATCGGTCCTCAAACCCCGCGGCATATGTGCCGTCTTCCCGCTCTGGTATACTACTCAAATCTACGCCATGGGAGATGTTCCTGAAAGCGGCGCGACTCTCTTTGAATCGTTCATCATCGGCCTGTCGATCGCCCTTGCCGGCGTGCTCGCGATCGAGTTCGGCCTCTCCGCCGCCGTCCTCGAAATCGTAATGGGCTTCTGCGCCAGGAACGTGATCCACATCTGGGACGCGGCCTGGGTCAGGTTCATCGCGGATTTCGGCCTGATCACCCTGATGTTCATCGCGGGGTTCGAGGTCGATATCCCAATGCTCCGCAAGAACTTCGGCAAGAGCACCGTTGTCGGCGGCCTGAGTTTCCTCGTGCCCTTCGCAGCCACTTACGGGATAGCGCGTCTGCTCGGTATGGATCACGGTAAATCGATCATTTTCGCGATCGCCATGTCCACCACCAGCCTCGCCCTCGTGTTTCCCACGCTCCGAGAGAAGGGCATGCTCACCAGCGCCCCGGGGCAGTTCCTTCTCACAAGCGCGATGGTGGTGGACATCATGAGCGTGATCGTGCTCTTCGTGTTCTTCGTTGAGCCGAGTTGGACCCTTCTGTTCGGGGCGATCGGCGTGGCGATCATCCTCCTTCTTGCTCCTCGCCTGAGCAGGATACTTTTCGGACGATGGCGCGGAAATGTGGTTGAGATGGAAGTCAGGTTTATCCTGTTTTCACTCCTGGCGCTTCTTTTTATCGCGTCGCTGTCGCATATCCACGCCGCACTGACCGGGTTCATCTTCGGAGCGGTGATGGGGTCGATCCTGAGGAAACACTACCAGGTCGAGGGGAAGATCCGGAATATTGTGTTCAGCTTCTTCGCGCCCGTGTTCTTTTTCCGTGCGGGAAGCCAGATGGATGTATCTCAAATCAACTGGATGGACGCGCTCTACTTCCTGATATTCGCGCCAACAGCGTTCCTTCTGAAGTTCGCGGGATCGTTCTATCCGTTCGTGTGGTTCAAGTGCTCGGAGGCGAGATTCGCGGCGATCCTTTTCAATTACCGATTGTCGTTTGCAATTGTGGCGGCGCTGTTCGGGCTTGAGAGCGGGATGATAACATCGGGCGAGTACTCTGCGCTGATGTGCATCGTTCTGGTGACCAGCCTGGGAACGGCGCTGCTGTTGAGATTCAAACCAAGCATTGAACACCCGCCGAGTGAGTAGGAATCATGACGCTCATCAGCAAGTCTTCTCCTCGGTAGCCCACATCTTGATGTGGGGTCAGTCAAGTGGTGGTGTGGCATCAATAGTCCCAATTATGCACAATCACTCCGCGAGCCTCCAAGGCTGGTATTTGCTCTTTGACCGCCTCGTCGCTGAGCGGGTTGCGACTTACGTCCACGCTGTCTTCTTCTCCAAGACCGGGAATATCTAGAAGCGGAGAGAGATCCGTGATTTTATTACTAGCTATATCGATGTTTACCAGTTCCGTGAGTTCAGATAGGACGCTGATGTCGCAAATCTCATTGTGGGCAATGTTAAGACTAGTGAGCTTCGTTAGTCCAGCAAGTGCGGTTATGTCACTGACACCGCTCTTCAAGACCATTAGATGCGTCAAGCCACTCAGTCCCGCAAGCGGCGTCAAGTCAGACGCTCCCGTATAGCCCAAGGAAAGAACCCTCAGATTCTGAAGTCCCGATAGCGGACTAAGGTCGGTGATCTGTTCGTTTATTACAGAGAGCGTGGCTAGGTTGCCGAGTCCAGTCAACGGGCCTAAGTCGGTGATTTGGTTGTCTCCCAGATGGAGAGTATCCAAGTTGACTAAACCGGCAAGCGGACTCAAGTCGGCAATTGGATTCGCATACAAGGTCAAATTGGCAAGCGAAGAAAGGCTTGCAAGGGGAGTCAAATCAGAGACCTGATTGCCTGACAACCGCAACTCGGTCAGATGGACAAGACCTGCCAGTGTGCTGACATTGCTGATTTGGTTGTGGGAGAGATCCAATTCTCCAAGCTTTGTGAGGCCTACAAGAGGGCTTATGTCGGCGATGCTGTTCATGGCGAGATTCAGTTCTGCCATTTCACTGAGGTCCGCAATTGAGCTGATATCATAGATGAAATTACTTCCCAGATTTAGCTGGGCCAGTTTAGGTAGCTCGGATAAAGGAGCGATGTCGCCAATGTGGTTACCTGCCAGGTTAAGCACCTGCATGTTCTTGAGTTCAGCTATTGGACTAAGATCAATCAGGGAATTGACGGCCAGGTTCAAGTCACGAAGATCGACCAGTTTGGCTATGGGGCTAATATTGCTGAAATTATTACCAGGTAGATGCAGCACCATAAGGCTTTCCAGGCCAGCAAGTGGGGAAAGATCAGATATTCGATTGTAGCCCAGATTGATTTCGGTGAGATTGGCTAGTTCGGACAGCGGACTGACGTCCGCAATTCTGTTCTCTGTTATTTCTAGCACTTCCAGGTTTTTCAAAGACGCAAGCGGGCCGATGTCGTCCAAAGAACCCCTTCTCATGCGGAGTTCCGTTAAATTGGTGAGCTCGGACAATGGTCTAGGGTCGTCAATGCTAAATCCCAGATGGAGCACTTTCAGTTTTTTCAGAGACCTGACTGGGGTCACATCGCTGCACGCGCTACACGGTATATACAACTCCCTCAAGTTTGTGCAGTACTGGAGCCCCGCAAGGTCAGTGATTCTCTTGTCGGGTACTTCAAGCCTTGTCAGTTCTCCCAAATCCGATGCGTATATCAAACTGCTTGTGATCCCCAGCTCATCCCGGATCGCTTGCTCAAGATTCTCATCCTCGAACTTCACAATTGGGTTCTCATAGGGTATACAACCTGCCAAGAAGTGGAGAAATACGCAAAGAAAAACTGCAATCTGCACAGAAATAAGCATCGCTCTATCGTGTCCTGATCTCATCAAATAAATCCTCAATCACAAATTCAGCCTTAATTGTATTTCATCCCTGACCCTAATACCCGCGAAGCCCGGCGGCTCGATACCATGATGGCTCGCGACCTCCCCGGGGATCACTTTCTCAATCACAAAACCCGCGCGTTGATAAAAATACAATGCCGGAAGGTTGTCGTTTGTCGTACCAAGTTTAATGCACGAGAAGCCCATTTTTCTTGCTTCCGTGATGGATGCATCCACCAGACTTCGACCGACACCCCTTCCCTGCCAACTCGGCCACACATGAAAAACCACAATATGCAGGAAACCTTCATCCTCCGGCGTGAGGGCGACATGCCCGGCGATTCCGTGCTCCGATTCATCGGCGTCGGGCGATTTATCATGTGTCGGGCGAGCGAGGAAATTCTCGCAGTCGAGAATTTTGTATGTCCGCCCGAAAACATCCTGTTCCATCTCGCCCCAGAAGAAACGGTTTATGGCCTCGATCGCCGTCCGATCGTCGGGATTGCCCGGATCGGCCCTCGAAACCATTCCTCGGAAATGCGGGCGTCGCGGTAACTCCTCGGGCGCCACTATCGCGAGCCGGGCGCGTCGAAGCGTAAGGCCCTCGCCTGAGAAGCCGGATCGGAACAGTTTCGGTGATGATTTTTTCTCTTCACTCATTTTTGCGGACGGCAGCCTTGCATGTGATGATGGAGTAAGCAACTTCGAGAGCGTGCTTTATCGGGACGACATCATGCACGCGAAACACCCTTGCGCCGGTCATATAAGCCGTAACACAAGCGCCGATTGTCCCCGGGAGCCTTTCGCCGACCTCCACATCGAGAAGTTCACCGATAAACCGCTTCCGCGAGGGGCCTATCATTATCGGCCTTCCGAGTTTCATCCATTTGAAGCATTCCCGAAGGATGCGCAGATTGTGTTCGAGAAGCTTGCCAAAGCCGATCCCGGGATCGAGAACGATCCGCTCGGCGGGAATACCCTCGCTCGTTGCGAACTCCATCCGCTCCTCGAAAAACGCGCCGATCTCCTCGATTACGTCATCATAGTGCGGATCGACCTGCATGTTTCTGGGAGTCCCAAGCATGTGCATCAGAACCACGCCGAGCTTATTCTCCGCGCAGAACGACGCAAGCTCGGTCGAATCTCTAAACGCGCTGACATCGTTGACAATCGTCGCGCCGGCCTCTACGGCTTTCCGGGCAACTTCGATTCTCCTCGTGTCGATTGAAATCGGCGCACTCACACCTGTCTCCCGAATGCCCTCTATCACAGGAATGACCCGTCGAAGCTCTTCGGCCTCGCTGACGGGGTCGCTTCCGGGACGCGTCGACTCTCCCCCGATGTCCAGTATGTCTGCGCCGTCCTCTGCAAGTGCGATCCCTTGCCGGATGGCGTCCTCTGGCTCGAAAAACCGCCCGCCGTCCGAGAAACTGTCCGGAGTCACGTTGATGATGCCCACAATCACGGGCTTCGAGCAGTCAAACGATTCCGAGCCGAATTCCCATGTCAAGATTTTCGAAGTCATGTCGAGCAGTATACGACACTCGACTCCCGGGGCAAACGTCGATCAGGACCGCGAGCGTCCCCCGGGCTGTTGAAAAATCCTGGAACGAGGGCAACCACGAGGGTTGCCCCTACGGATTCCGCTATTCATCGGGTGTAGGGGCGGGGGGGGGGGGCCCCCGGGCGCCGGGGGCCCACCCACCACACAGGGGCTGGGTGAGTGCCCGCGCGGGGCCCCCCCCCCCCCCCCCACACACC
>CBDUXL010000035.1:0-16525 GCA_965371155.1 uncultured bacterium
CTGCCTGTAGAACCGCAGGACGGCGGCCAGCAACAGCTGGGCTTGGGCGGCGAGTCTAGCAGATCGACGCAGTTGATCCAATCCTTTTTGCCGGGATTCGCGCCCCCCCCGCCGCAGCTCGCGCGCCGGCAGCACGACCCGAGGGCCTTCGACCCTGTCATTAACTCGGTGCTGGAATCCGCCGGGGAGGTTCTCGACAGTTCACTTGGGGCCATATTGATCCCGAGAGAGAAAGCCCACTACACACTGGTGCGATCATCGGGACATTCAAAGGAACGCATTAAGACCCTCGAAAACCACTGCGTCGAGAAACTCACTCAGCTAATCGGTCGCGAACCTGAGGTAGACGAGAGGGTCGTTTTCGGTCGAAGGCATCTGGAATCGGACACTGACCCGGAATCGCTCCCCTGCAATGTTTTTGGTCACGTCATCGGTTCCTCCAACGAGCCTATGGGCTACCTGGCGGGAGTATACCCGGAGGGATGCATCGATGAGATCCGTTTTGCGGGTTTGCTTTGCGACCTGGAGACTCACCTTGCCCTGCTTCTGGCGAGCGCCGTTGTGATAAACACACATGAGGAGCGTGTTGGTGAACTCGCCACAATCCTCAGAGCGGCGGTCGAAACCATCAGAATCAGTCCCGGCGCCTCCGTCAACAGCAAAGGTTTCCTGCTCCAATTCCTCCTGATAGTTCTGGATTTATGCGAAGCCGAGCAGGGATGCATCGTGCTTCTTGACGAGGAAACCGGCGCAATCAGGGAAACCGCCGCGCTGGGATGCAACGCAGCTGAAGTCCTGACGGCCAGGCTGGAGGACGGCTGCACGCTTGAGGAGAAGATCACCGAGCTGTCGCCCGACCAGGTGATTCGCGACGGCATATCCGACGATTACCAGGGGATCGGACGTCTGATCGCTCCACTGACCCTTGGTGACAAAGTGCTTGGCTGCCTGGTTGTAATCGGCGTGCCGGCTTTGCTCAGTCGCCGATTCAAGAACGCGGTGAAGACTCTCTCGGGGCTCGGGGGTTATTTTATTTACAACCGGTGCATACATCAGCGAGCGATCGATTCAGCGGTGCTCGAAGAGCAATTGAAGCTCGCAAAAGAGATCCAGGAGGACCTGATTCCCGAGGTCCACCCTGAGATTCCGGGTTATGACATTCACGGAGTCAGCATCCCAGCCAAGGAGGTGGGTGGTGACTTTTTCGATTACCTCCCCTTCGACGACGGACGGCTGGGGATTGCGATCGCGGATGTCAGCGGCAAATCGATTCCGGCAAGCATGCTCATGACAATGACCCGTGCACTGGTTATCGCAGCAAGCGAACGGGCTAAAGGTCCTGCTCGGATGCTGCAGGATGTCAACGCGCACCTGGCGCATCAGATTACGCACGGCAGGTTCGTCACCGCCGCCATGCTGATTATCAATAAGGACCGGCTGACCTACGGTTCCGCCGGACACCAGCCGCTGCTGGTTTACCACGCTGACACGGGAGAGTTTGAAGACATAAATGCTGATGGAATTGCCATGGGCATCGTCGACCAGATGCACTTCGATCAGGCTCATGTTCAACTGAAGCCCGGGGACATCGCGCTCTTGTACACCGATGGTCTCAACGAAGCAATGAATGCCGTGCGCGAGGAGTTCGGGTACGCAAGGATACGAGAAGTCGTGCGCGAGAACGCCGATCGAAGCGCGAGTGAGTTGGTCGATGCATTGTTCAAGGCGATTGAAGCACATTCCGATGGTACAGATCTATATGACGACACCACGATCGTCGCTATAAAACGAATCTCAGAAGAGGACAAAGACAATGGCGACTACGATGAAAAAGTCCAAGACGAAGACTAAGAGCAAGACCACGGTCTCCAGGAAGAAAGCTAGGGCCAAACCGACGGCGACCAAACGCAGTCGCAGAAAGACGACTGAGACCGCAGCGAAGAAGCTTGTTGCAACTCCGTTCGACACGCCCGCCGGAATCACACCTGAGGGTATTGTCCGGGACACGGGCGCTGCCTGGTCGCAGGTCGATGAGATCAGCTCCGGAATCTCAGGTTTGAGCAATGGATTTCATCCCAGCCGCGAAGCAACATCGCAACCGACTGCCACCGAAGGCGAGGTCGAGATTTCACGTCAGCTCCTCGCACGGATCGTATCCTGCGCAATCGAAGAGGTGGAGGGGTTGGCCAGGGCCCGGAGCGATGGATCTTCGAAGCTCGTCAATGTACTCCAGGGACGAATTAACGGTATTCGGGTCGACCGCGGAAACTCCGAAGCGGCTGTGGACATGCTCGTTCGGATTCAGTACGGAGAAAACATCCCCGAGCTTGCTGCCAGGCTCAGGGAGACGGTCGGACGGCGCATCTGGGAGATGACAGGTCTGAGGGTTGTCGAGGTGAATGTCCGCGTGCAGGACATCGTGCCCGCCAATCAACCTGAATAAAATCCTTGATGTGCAAGGCCTTTATCGGATTATGTGCCAAGACTGCTGAGTGACAGAACCAGTGTTTCATTGGAGCCTAAAAGACTCTCTGACCAGCTTCAAGGATCGTTTGTTCAACGAATCCCGAGACGCTGCGTTGACCCGTCGCGGCAGCAGCCTCTTGTTCATGATAGTGACCACCACTTTCGCATTGCTGTTCACCTGCGGCCTTGCCTACTCCGTCACCGTCAAACTCACAATCCAGAAGCAGAGCACCGAGATCGCGCTGTCGCGATTACTCGAGACACTGAGAAGCACATATCCCAGGGCGAAGTCGGAACTTCAATCCGGCGCCGATGAGGATGAGTTGATCAGGGACCTTACTCCACCCAGAACCAGCCCGTCGATTGGCGAGAGATTGTCGCCTTTTCTTATTGATATAGAAACCATTCAAGTCGTCGTCGCCGGAGATTTATCCACGGTCATTGGATCGGCGATCACGGAGAAGCTCAGGAAGCATGACTATATCGAACGTGAGACCGGGGTATCGCATTATCCCGCACGCATCTCCCTGGTGAGAACTGAGGATGAATGGTGGATCTCTGCAGCCGTTCCGGTGCCTGAGACCGGGCGCATGTTTTGTCTCGCACGCGACACAACCGAAATGATGGCACAAGCCCTCCGTCTGCAGCAGCAACTGGTCGGGCTTCTGATTCTGAGCTATGCCTTTTTCCTCGCGCTGTTGGTGATGGTGATGAAAATCATCGTTAATCCTATAAGGACCCTCACCGAGGCGGCGGGACATTATGCCAAGGGCGATTTCGATTACAGGGTCGAGGTTATTCAGACCATGGCGGAGATCCAAGTGCTTGCCAAGGCGTTCAATCGGATGGGAAGGGAGCTGAAGGTCCAGCGCGATCATCTGAGGTCGAACTCCAGGGAACTCGAGATCGCCAACAGGGTGCGCGGTGGGGCCATGGAGAAACTCAGCCGAAAGAACCGGGAACTCAGTGCGATGATCGAGACCTCCATGCTGGCCAACCAACTCAAGATGCCGGACCAGATCATCGAGCTCACCGCCAAACGTCTGAGAGACGATCTGCATTTGTCCTATGCAGTGCTCTACGTCCCTTCGGAAAGCGGAGGAATGGTGCCTCGACGCATGCCGGGCCTTCCACTACCCGTAGGAAAAACGATTCCGAAACGTGTGGCAAACGCACTTCATCGCTGCCACAGCACCCGATCTCCTCAGCGATTGGCCGCGGCCAAGCCATCATCCGATGCTGATCGGTCATCTTCGTCAATCGACAATGGAGCAGGATACTTCGGCGAACGCCTTTTCCTGCCGCTCGAGATCGAGTCCGATCGGGTCGGAGTGCTGGAACTCATAGCCCCGCCCGAGCGTGAAATCGACAGGGAAACCGAGGACTTCTGCAGGCATTTCGTGAATCATATGGGGGTTATCCTCAAAAACAAGGCCCTCTTCCAGGAATCCAGCCAGCGAACCGACGAGCTTGAGAAAATCAACCAGGTTTCCAGGGCCATCTCCGGCAAGCTCGATATGGAGAGCCTGCTCGAGGACGTGGTCGGGTACACGCAGAAAACCATGGAAGCCAGGTGCGCGTTCATCGGGGTGTTGGAAAACGGAAGGCTCGTCATCCGTCATATCACTCCCGGCGCGCAGGGAGTCGACCGTTGGCTTGAGGACGTCACCGATGATGAACTGATGCAGGAGCTGATCCAGATCGGGCACCCGATCCTCGCCAATGACTTGAATAAGGACAATAGGGTCCCTCTCGACGGCTTCATCCGGCGGAACGGATTCCGTTCATTCATCGGCAGTCCGATCGAACACGAGAACGAAGTAATAGGCGTGCTTTGCGGGTTCTCACACGAGCCGGGCGAGTTCACCGACAGCGACGGTCACTTCCTCGGACTCCTGGCGAGCCAGGTCTCAATCGCTCTGGCGAACGCAACCATGTACGAGCAGATTGGGGCTCAAGCGCGCAGACGTCAGGACCAGCTCAATGTCGCGCAGAAACTCCAGCGCGACCGCATGCCCAGTTTTTTCAAGCAAGATATCGCCTCGTTCCACTCTGAGTTGAAACCGGCCTACGAGCTTGCCGGCGATTTCTGCGATGTCTTCTCACTGGGCCGGAACACGATCGCCGTGGTTACCGGCGATGTCGCCAACAAGGGCGTCGCAGCCAGCCTCATGACCTTCAGCCTTCTGTCCATGTTCCGCAACGTGGCCAAAACCCACAAACCCCCGTGCGAAATCATGGACGCGATCAACACGTCGTTGATCACCCAAATCAAGGAGGACGGCTGGTTCGCCACGGCATTCTATGCTCGCTTCAACACAAGCAACGGTGTCTTCACCTACTCATCCGCCGGACACGAGCTGCCTATTTGGTATCACGCGGACACCGGCGAAGTGGAGATGCTTGAGACCACCGGATACCCCCTGGGAATTTTCGACAGCGACCGGTTCCGCTACGAGACTCGCGAGATTCAAATGAGACAGGGTGACCGGATCGTGTTTTACACCGATGGTGTCACCGATGCGATGGACGCAAACGGGAACAGGTTCGGGCACGAAGCCTTGCGCGCACTGGTGTCGGAACTCGGGGAACTCGGTGCCAACAAGCTCACATCCGCTGTAATCGACAAGGTAGAGGAATTCACGGGCGGTAAGGAGCAAAGAGACGACATCATTGTCGCCGTTCTCGAATACCAGAGCGATCCGTGGATCTACAAGACCATCAATTACGCGGAATCCAATTCCTTTGTCAACGAGATCCTGGATGCTCTCAAATCCTACAAGCTCGACAAGCATACGACCTATGGCATAAGGCTCGCGGTTGATGAGGCGCTCGCGAACGCCTGGCGGCACGGCCTTGCCAGGCGGGACTATCTTCCTTTCAATGTCAGCTACCTGATCTCGGAAGAATGCTTCAAGTTCCGCATCAAGGACCCCGGCGGAGGTTTCGACCACGAGGCCCTTCCCGACCCAACCGTCCCCGAGAACCTGTTCAAAACAAGCGGAAGGGGAGTGTTCCTGATCCGTCAGATGATGGATGAGGTCGAGTTCAATGAAGCCGGCAACGAAATAACCATCACCAAGGTCTTTCCACCACCAATGGAACCCGAGGAGAGCTCCCGGGATCGAATCAAGCTCGACAGCTCGATCCGATTAATGGGCCACGAGGAAAGTCTGGAACGGGCCAAAGCGGCGACCATTATCAAGGCGCCTGAAACCGGGTCGTTTGCACGCAGCGAGACACTGCCATCCTCGACTCCGGACAATCCGGAAGACGACTCTTCGAAGGACGAGTCCTGACTGCCCCGTTTCGCTCGCAAGGAGGCAGATGTTCCATTCAGGTGTCAGGCAGCGGAACCCCCTCCGGTTGTTACCCCATCTCAGGCTTGCTATAATCGGCGTCCACCTTTGTAGGAAGGATGCTGAAATGAACCGCTACCTGACATACCAGGAAGGCGACCTCCTGTTTGAGGATGTCGCGCTGAGCGAGATCGCCCAGGAGATGTACACCCCGTTTTACGTTTATTCGAAAGCGGCGATCCTAGAGAAACTTGAAGCCCTCAAGCAGGCCTTCAGCGAAATCAAACCCATGCTGGCCTTCACCATGAAGGTTCTCGATACTGCCCTGATCCTCAAGATCCTGAAGGAGCGGGGATGTTCACTCGCTGTTGAGAACGGCACCGAAATCCAGCGTGCAATCCATTCAGGTTTCGAGCCGACTTCGCTGATTCTCAACTCCCACGGTCTTCCGGATCACGATCTGGAAGAAATCCTCAAGAGGAAACCGCTGATCATCAACGTCGGCAACATATTCGAACTTGAACCGTTGAATAAAATTGCTACCCAGCTTGACATTGGAGTACGTATCGGCTTGAGAGTGAATCTGGGCATCGATGTAGGCGGCTGGTTCGGCAGGAATATCGGAGCGAAAGAAAGTCGAGTGGGCATTCCGAGAGAGGACATTGACCAGGCTGTAGCGATGGTGTCAAACCTCCCGCAACTTAACCTCGTAGGTCTGGCGTGCAGCCTGGGCAGCCAGGTTGCGCAGCTTGCGCCCTGGATCAGGATATCGGAAGAAATGGCCACGCTCTATAAAGAGGTTTCCTCCCAGGGCTACAATATCGAGTACCTCGATCTCGGGGGAGGGTTCCCCATCCAGGATGGTTTCACCGATTACCTCGAAATCAAGAAAATAGCCCGGAATATCGTTCCCCACGTGAAGGACCTCGACTGCCGAGTGATACTTGAGCCGGGACGATATATGACCGCCGAAGCGGGTGTACTTGTTACGGGCGTGCAGGGGATCGCACAGGCCGGGGGCAAACATTATGTCATCTGTGATGCCGGCTTTGCCGAGTTCCCCGTTTCCGCGATGTATCGCATCGATCACGAAGTGGTGCCTTTGAGCGAGCAGGCCGAGGCTGAGAAACCCGCTGAGGACGGACCTTTCACTTTGACCGGAGCCGGAGACCAACCCATCGCTGTCGCCGCCAACATCGACGCAGCCGACCCCGGGGAAGTCGAGCGGACCTTGCCGATTCCAACCGAGGTCATTGTCACGCCGGAGGCGGGAGAAACTCCTGAGGTCACACCTCACACACCGGGTGAACCGATTGTCGCGGACATTGTCGGGCCCGGTTGCGAGGGTTTGGACTACATTGCACGAGAGGTGAAGCTTTTCCCCCCCAAGCGCGGCGAACTCCTTGCCGTGCTGAACGTAGGCGCCGACGGACGAGTGATATCGAGCAACTACGCAAGCCGTCCCCGTCCGCCGGAAATCCTGATCGAGAGGGACAAGTTCGAAATCATTCGCGGCAGGGAGCAGGTTGATGACCTGATCGCGTGCGATTTCGAACAGAGCGGGATTGATGTGTAGGATTGGGACTCCCCTCCCTCGAGGAACGTTGATACGAGAGATCCCTGTCATCTCCGGCGCTGATGCGACTCGGAACGGCGATCTCCAGATCGGCAGCACCGGCGACATCCTGTCGCCGCTCTCCGCCAACATCTTGAGATAAACGTTACACGACGAAGTTCACCAGCTTGTTCGGAACCACAATCGTCCTCCGAATTTCTTTCCCTCCGATGTGTTTCTCAACCTTCTCGGTCCGGCATGCCGCTATCAGGTCGTCTTCGCTGATGTCGACCGAGACTTCGATGTTGTCTCGGACCTTTCCATTGACCTGAACGACAATCACGATCGTGTCGGTTTCCAGGACCGACTCATCCCATTCCGGCCACAGCACGTTGAAGATGCTCTCATCGGCACCCAGACCCTCCCAGCATTCTTCCGCAACATGCGGAGCGAACGGCGACAGCAGTCTCAGCAGGACCGTGGTCCCTCGCGCCAGATCGCTTCGGCTGGTTTCATCGGAACTATCGTAGCGCTTTGAAACAAACGCTCCCAACGCATTCAGCAGCTCCATCATCCTCGCGATCGCCGTGTTCAGGCCTTTACGCTCGTCAAGATCGAGCGTGACTTCCTTGATTGCGTAATGAACCGCCCGACGAATCTCCTCATCGGCGATCTTACCGATCGAGCCGTCTATTGGGAACGAGCCGCCGCACTCCTCGCGACGCTCATATACCAACCGCCAGACGCGATTCAGGAATCGATAGACTCCCTCCATGCCGGTCATGCGGTAGTCCTCCGGAGGATATGTGTCCTTCGGTTCGTCCTTACCGCGCTCGATATGATCCTCCCAGTCGATATCACGCTCCGGCGGGGCGGCGAACAGGATAAACAGACGGGTTGTATCGGCCCCATATAAACCCGTCAGATGGCTGGGGTCCTCGACATTCCCCTTGCTCTTGGACATCTTATGCCCGCCCCACATCACGATTCCCTGTGTCAGCAACCATAGAGCGGGTTCGTCGTAGTCCAGGTAATCCGCGTCGTGCAAGACCTTGATGACGAACCGGAAGTACAACAGGTGCATGATCGCGTGCTCGGGCCCGCCGACATACAGGTCCATCGGGCACCAGTACTTAACGTCATCCTTACGAAACGGGACATCCCCCGCGTCCGGCGAACAGTAGCGCAGAAAGTACCATGATGAATCCACGAAAGTATCCATCGTGTCGGTCTCGCGTCTGCCGGGACTACCGCAATTCGGACATGTTGTGTTGACCCAGTCCGGAACGGTCGACAGCGGGCTTGCCTCACCCGACTTGAAATCCACTCTGTCACTCGGCGGCAGCAACACCGGTAACTGATCATCCGGAACCGTCACCGGACCGCATTTCTCGCAGTGGACAATCGGAATCGGCGCGCCCCAGTACCTCTGGCGGCTGATTAACCAGTCGCGTAGACGGTAGTTGATAGTCGGCCCGCCCAGGTTCATCTGATCGAGCTTGTCCGCGACCACGTTCCAGAATTGCGAAGAGGGCATGCCGTCATACTCGCCGCAGTTGACCATCACGCCCTCCTCGGTGTACGCCTCGTCGATTGGGGAGGAGGGATCGATATCGCCGTCTTCGGGCATGATGACCCTTACTATCGGCAAGCCATATTTTCCGGCGAACATGAAGTCACGAGTATCGTGGCCGGGAACGCACATCACGGCGCCCGTTCCGTATTCCGCCAATGCGTAGTTGGCGATCAGGATCGGGATTTCCTGGTTGTTGATCGGGTTGATACAGACCCGACCCAGGTGCATGCCCACTTTTTCGCTTCCCTCGCTTGTCCGCTCGATCTCCGATTGCATGATGCATTCACGAACGAACGCGCGCACCCCATCCAGCTTCTCAGGAGGCGTCAACTGCTCGACATCCGGATGTTCCGGCGCCAGCACCATGTAGGTGCATCCGTACAGCGTGTCCGGACGGGTGGTGAAAACCTGGATATCGTGCTCGAAATCCGGCACTGGGAACGTAATCATGCAGCCCTCGGATCGGCCGATCCACGCCCTCTGCATGTCCAGGACCCTCTCGGGCCACCCGCCTTTGAGTTTCTCCATGTCATCAAGCAGTCTCTGGGCGTAGGCTGTGGTCTTGAAGTACCACTGGGTCAGTTTCTTAGGCTCGACCTGCCCCTCACAACGTTCGCAGATGCCGCCCTCGGCCTGTTCGTTGGCGAGGACTGTCTCGCAGTTCGGGCAATAGTTCACCCGCCCTTCCCCTTGATAGGCCACGCCCTGATCGAACAGCACCTTGAACAACCATTGGGTCCATTTGTAGTAGCTCGGACGGTGGCAGGCAACCTCGCGACGCCAGTCATAGTTGAAACCCAGGCCGGTAATCTGCTTGCGGATCAGCTCGATATTTGCCTCGGTCCATGGGCCCGGATCGGCGCCCTCCTTGATCGCAGCGTTTTCGGCGGGCAGGCCGAAGGAGTCGAATCCCATCGGATGAATGACGTTGAATCCCCTCAGGGCCTTGTACCGGGCGTAGACATCGCCTATGCAGTACACGCGAGTGTTTCCCATATGGAGTCCGGACCCGGATGGGTACGGGTACATTTCCAGTACGTAGTACTTGGGCTTCGAGGAATCCGGGTCGGTTTCGTATAGGCGGTGCTCGGCCCATCGACGCTGCCATTTCTCCTCGACTATCCTGAAGTCATACTTTGCGTCCATTTTCGTGCTCCTCAAATCCCAACACACCGTTTCACTCACGACACACGAGCGCGGGAGAGGATGATTTTCTGAGTACGGAGACTCCCCAATTGGGTACCGGCGGGAGCGTAGCCGGGGTCGTGGTTGGCCCACATCACAGGGATGCGGGCCGGAGAAGGTCGAGGGCGAGGAATAAGATAAGTATGCATCGATAGTACATCGTCATTCACGCATTAGAGTCTGAATTCAAGTGACCTCGTTTGCCGTATATACACCGGCAGAGGACAAGTGTCAAGTCCGGGATGAGTGAAAAGGCCTCTTCCCTGCAAACACTCCGGGTCCGGGCACAGTGGATTTTTCCCGGATAGGGGACAACCATACTTGAAAATTGCTTTTCTATCTGTCATAATGTGTCTTAAGATGAGTTGGAGTGAGATTGCTCTTACTTCAGCTACTTCAGAAAATACCATAACTAGGAGGCCACCATGAATCGATGGACAGTGCTCTTCGTGACGCTAATATTTGCTTCATTCGTCGCGTTGGGCTGCTCCGGTGGCGGCGGCAATCCCGTAGCGCCCGCTGCAGGTCCGGATCTCACTGCTCAAAATGAAGGCTACGGAAGTTCCTCACATACCGTACTGTGGGGATTCTACGACATGCACCTTGATACCGTCTCAGGCACACTCGAGGCGGTACCCAACCGCACGATCCAGTGGTCGGCGAACGTTGTTCAGTTCATGAACGCCGACCCGGCAAACATGGTCTTCGTCATGAACATGCTGAACATCGGGGTAGATAACGTCGAAGTTGACATTGACGTCACTCTGATCCACCCGTTCCCCGGCATGAACGAGTTCGATGGGTACGACGTAAAAGGCGTTTTCATGGGACAGGGCTCCGGTACCTTGCTCTATGACTCCGATCTCGATTACCCCGTTTACGGGCTCGATCAGTTCATGATGGACGACCCGATTAACGGCGATGGCGGCGGACCGGACGGGTACACCCGCTGGTTTAACGCCGTCGAGTTCCCTTTCGAGGGCATTGAGGTTCTCGCCTTCACAATGGGTGGCTACGGTACTAAGAATTACACGCCACCTGGAACTCTTTGTCCGTACAAGTACTTCACGGACAACCTTGGCTCGCATGACGACCCTTTCCAGTACCTGGTCGATAACGCCGCTGCTAACGGTGTGTTCACAGCCGGTGCATCCAACACCAGGAACTACTACCTGGAGTTCCCGATGCCCGATCCGGGGGCCAATTACCAGTACGCGATCGTGGCGAGTTGGGAGGATCCTCTCATTCACCCGTCGAATGCTGTCGAGGCGCCCGTGATCAGCACGACTGTCACAGACTCCATCTACTGGGTGGATGCGGCGGATTGGGGCGGCGATCTGATCCTCGATATCGACGTTTGGCATTGGACCGAGCAGCCGTCTGCCATCATCGTCGAGTCCAAAATCCTGGCCGCGAACTACAATGTCCCCATGACCCCGACAGGCGGCGGTGACAATTATTCGACCTACCATGTCGAGGTAGCTGCCGACTCCGTCACCAGCACGCTGGGCAATGAGTTCTGGGTAATCTGCCAGTACGACGAGGAAGACTACGTGTGTGAGTATACTCCCACCGGTGGCGCTCCCGACGCGATGCTGGCGTCGTTCTTCCGCTATGGTCTGTATGTGTCGCCCATTCCGTACTGCACCACAGAGATCATAAGCATCGTTCCCGACCAGGGCGGCCTGGGCGCAAATGTCACTGCGACCATTACCTGCACCGATGTATGCGACGATCCTACACTTGCCGCATCACTGAAAATGACAGGTCAGTCCGACATTGTCGGAGCTAATGTCACATATGTTGACAATACCACCTTTACCGCTGACTTTGACCTGACTGGTGCCGAGCTTGGGATTTGGGACCTTTGGGTCAACGACGGCTGCTGCCCGGCTACCGACACGCTTGCAGACGCCTTCGAAGTCCTTGAGCTCTTCGCTATTCATCACGACGGCACCGGACCGATTGGAGACAGCGTTACCCCCGACCCCGGCAACGCAACTTACGACTGGGCGGTTGACATTGGATGTCGACCTAATGACGGTGCTTTCTATCTAGCATGGGGTCACACGAACCAATACAGTGACATCAGTGGTGGATACGTCGATCGCTACAACGCAGCCGGTGACACCGTCCTAATGCATGCGGCGTGCCTCAGGTACCTGGACGATTTGTATTTCTGGTACGGTCGTGTTGGACTCGACGCCGGTTCAGTAGGCTCCAGCCATGGCTGGGCATGCGTTGTCGACCCGGTTGTCCATTTTGCCAACGACGAGAACGACACCCACCTGAACCAGACCTACGGCTGGTGGTATGGTAATCCTTACTGGTGGGTGCAAGATTCGTGCAGCCCGGCTGCCGGCAATGTCTACTCGTACGCCAACTTCAACTATTTCAGCAGCAAGTACGCCGTCTACTACGAGCACTACTATGGCGGAAACTGGGATAATTCCACTGCTAACACTAGTTACAATATCATCGGTTCCAACTTCGATGGCCGCGAGAACCTGATGGCATTCTTCCCGGTTTGGCGGACCAAGCTTATGGCTATGGCCATGGGTGACACTCGTGACGACCTCTGGAGCCTCAACATGGATGCTCCACACGTAAACGAGTACACGTCCTGGTATTGGATTGCATACTCCGGTGCCCAATTCGGTAATGACGGAACCGGTGATGGCGAGATTGCAGCGTGGACCGACAGTGGCAGCCCGGACTACCTCCGGCAAACCGGTGCGGCCGACCTCTCAATCCGACATGCCAGCAACAGGATGTACGTCCTCGATGAGCCGACCAGCGGCAATTTCAGGATCCAGTCTTTCGAGGCTGATGGAACCTTTAAGGCCACATCGGGTGCGCAGGCATGTTCAGCTTACGGTGCCGACACGGTCTATCGCATGGACTATAACGAGTTCGAGGACCTCATCTACGTTCTCTTCGACAACAACACGGTCGTTGCGTTCGTGGACGATTCTCTCTAAAGCTCGGTTGGTTCTTTGAAGTAGACCTGTCTTCAATGTTAAAATCAACGCCCCCGCCTCAGCGGGGGCTTTTGCGTTGGACAACGGGGACAACAAAACGGGGACACCTGCATTTCCAGAACGGGGACACCTCATTTCGTCTCGAAATGCATCCCCGTTTTGCGTCCTGTTTCTCGTCTTGTTCGTCTTGTCAGTCGCCGAACTTGATTCCCTGCGCCAGCGGTAGCTCGGTGGTCCAATTGATCGTGTTGGTCTGACGACGCATGTACGCTTTCCATGCGTCGCTGCCCGCCTCCCGACCACCGCCGGTTTCCTTCTCTCCCCCGAACGCGCCGCCGATCTCCGCACCGGAGGTTCCGATGTTGATATTAGCTATTCCGCAATCCGAACCGCGATGCGACAGGAACGCCTCCGCGGAAAGCAGGTTGGTCGTGAAGCAGGACGAGGATAACCCCTGCGGGACACCGTTTTGAAGCTCAATAGCCTCATCGATCGAACTGCACTTGATCGCATACAGGATGGGAGCGAAGGTTTCCTCCTGAACGATATCCCAGTGGTTCTCGGCTTCGGCGATGCACGGTTTCACGAAGTGACCGCCCTTGTAACCTTTGATGGTGATCGGTTCCCCGCCGTAAACGATGCTTCCGCCGGTGGCCTTGATTGTTTTAAGCGCTGCCTGCATGATCTCGATCGCCGCAGAATTCACCAGCGGCCCCATCAGAATGCCATCATCAAGCGGATTCCCGATCGGAACCGTCTCGTAAGCGCTCACCAGCTTCTGAAGGAATTCATCGTAGACCTTCTCATGGACTATAATCCGCCGCGTCGTAGTGCATCGCTGTCCGGCGGTTCCCACTGAGCCGAACACGATTGCGCGGAGAGCGAGGTCGAGGTTGGCATCGTCCATGACCACGACAGCGTTGTTGCCGCCAAGCTCGAGAATGGTGCGTCCAAGGCGTTTCCCGATTACTTCGCCTATCCTGTAGCCCATCTCGCACGATCCGGTGGCGCTGACCAGCGGGATTCGCCTGTCCGCAACCAGCTTCTCACCGACAACACTTCCACGGCCGACAATGAGATTGAAAATACCCTCCAGGCCGTTTGCTTTCATTACATCGTTGCAAATGTGCTGCACGGCGATTCCGGTCAGTGGGGTTTCGGACGATGGTTTCCAGACCATCGTATCGCCGCACACAGCCGCGATCGCCCCGTTCCAGGCCCAGACCGCGACAGGGAAGTTGAACGCGGAGATGATGCCGATCGTGCCGAGCGGATGCCATTGCTCGTACATCCGATGCCCCGGGCGCTCGGAGTGCATGGTCAGACCGTAAAGCTGCCGCGAGAGACCGACCGAAAAGTCACAGATGTCGATCATCTCCTGCACTTCACCGATTCCCTCGGCGAGTATCTTGCCCATCTCGAGCGTAACCAGCGCCCCGAGATCGTCTTTCTTCTCCCGAAGCGCATTCCCGAGCAGGCGGATGACCTCGCCGCGCCTGGGAGCGGGCATCATGCGCCACGTTTCGAACGCCTCCTGCGCTTTCTCCATGATTTTCTCATGGTCATCGGGTCCCGCCATCAGGACGGTCGCGAGCTTGCTGCCGTCGATGGGAGTGAAGACCTCCAGCTCCCCCCCGGAGGGTTTTTCGATCCACTCCCCATAGCAGGCCCCGGAGTTCACTTCCTTGATTCCACAGCTTTCGAGTATTGCTTTGAATCGGTCAGACATCTCGGCCTCCGTTTGACATCACCGCAATAGGCGGGTTTGAAGATTAATACCAATTTTAGAAAGTAACAAGCGTTTTCTTATCAGGTTCCTCTCGGGGACCAGGTTCCTCTCGGGGACCAGGTTCCTCTCGGGGACACCTCATTTCGTCCCCGAAATGCAGGTGTCCCCCCGCATTTGAATCTTTACTTTATTTCTGCAATTGGTCTAAACTGCAGGGAGAATGGATTGTAGACCTTCAGACCATTGAGGTCAATTGTGGAAAATGGGGACACCTGCATTTCGGGGACGAAATGAGGTGTCCCCGTTTTGTTTCCGTTTTGTTTCTTGGAGAATGCGCAACCTGCGCTTGCCCGGAATCCTCTTTACACCGGGTCTCGACACCTCTACCAGTATTCCTCCGGTAGCATCTCAGCCCCTTCCACCTCGCTGATATCTACCCCATAAGTGGCAGTATACGTCGTCTCCAGCCCCGGAATGTAGAAAACCCGGTACCCCGACTCGACTAGCCTGCCCACGCTACTGGGCGACACCATATATGCATACCTCGCCCCGGCATCGGGCGATCCCCTCGCCGTGAAAGCACCACCGTCCGCGAGAGGAAGCTCGATATCCTGAATGCCGGGCGTGAAGAAGCCGACTATCGGCTGCCGAATGCTGAGCATGATTACCCAGTCGGATGGAAGGTTCCCATCCAGGAGTTCTTTGACCGAACGCATCAGGCACTGTCGAACCCTGACCTGGATGAATACCGATTCATTCTGAAACAACGAAATGCGCTTCGAAGCTGCCTCGATTCCGGGATTGTTGCCACCCGGCGCAAGAAAACGAAGTCCTTCCACCTGCGTCTGCCAGCCTGGAAAATTCGCCGCGATTACCAGGAAACCCACCAGTGCCAGCAGTCTGACGTTCACTGATCGGGCAAGCAGGATCAACAGAAACGGTATCGCCGGAATCCAGTAGTTCGGATGAAGGTGCCACAGATAGGGAGCCATTATGAGAAATGCGATAGATCCTGCCCCCAAAACGCCTCGATCGCCCTGACGCAGTTTCCTCACACCCTCAGGTATTCCCCACAGCGTCGCCACTATCAGTCCAATCGTCGCGAGGGGCCCAAACAGACTCACCGCAGGCCTGAGGAACCGCTTTGCCACTGCGCCCCCCTCGAGCCTTGCGATCGCGGCACTGATCCTGTTGAGCTCACTGTACCAGCTCGAATACTCCGACCAGTCCTGGATGCTCACCAGGACTATAGCGTAAAAGGCAAGCGCAACCATCGCCGCTGAAACTACAAGCGTGCCAAGGTCCCCCGTTGACCTGCGTTTGGTCCATGCCAATCCCAACAGGGGCACAAGTTGCAGCGCGGCGAAAAACCTGGCTGCAATCGCGAGCCCAAGAAGAATCCCCGACCACAGCGGCGCCCTCCTGCTATCCGATTCGAGCGCAAGAACTGCAAAAACAAGCAGTGCTGTTGTCCACAGGTAGTCGTTCGTCTCGACCGAATAGACCCAGTTCAGAGGCGCGAACGCATAAATGCACGCGACCAGGAGCGGCGCTCTGACACCCCACTTCCTCGCAAGAGCCCACACCCCAACAACAGAAGCAGTAAAGATCAAACAAGTGAGGCTGTTTGTCACGATCCAGACAGCCGGATTCTCCCGAAAAACAGCGTAACTCAGCGCCGCCAGCATCTCGACCAGCACCTCATCGTCGTACACCGCTACCTTTCCTCGAGCC
>CBDUXL010000036.1:0-16473 GCA_965371155.1 uncultured bacterium
TCCGGCTGCCTGCCTAGGCGGAGTGTTAGCCGACCGGCGCGGACCGACCGGAGGGGGCAGCGCGGGGATACTGCTTGCGCTTCTGGGCTTGGCGGGGAGCATCTATACCGCCCACCAGATCACAAGCATCACCAGTGGGCAGCCTGGTCGAGTATCCTTGCCACAGTCACCGTTCGCACCCGCACCGATGGTGACGAAAGCTGAATACGATCAGATTCGCGAAGGAATGACTTACGAGCGAGTGTGCAGCATCATTGGAGGACCAGGCGAAGAACTTAGCCGCTCCGACCTACTTGGGACCACTACCGTCATGTATTCTTGGACTAACGCTAACGGGTCCAACATGAATGCGATGTTCCAGGGCAACCGTCTGGTAAGCAAAGCACAGTTTGGCTTGCCGTAGGAGTAGCCAGGCCAGCGGTTGGCCGGGTCTTCATCGTTACGCATACGGGAATCCCGGCGAGCCATTTGCCGGGTCCATCCTTGATACGTCGTATCCCGGCGAGTGGATGGCGGGGCTACAGATGCTTGCGAGGTGACATGGGAGAAGAAGGTATGGACCTGCCATTCGCGCGCGCGACGGTGACCGTCACACTTGACTATATGGACAAGATGCACAGCGCCCTCACGGATATCTGGGGAAAGGCCAACAGGGCCTTGACTATTCAGTTCCTAACTTGTCTTGCTCTGATCGCGCTGTCTACCGGTCTTGCATCCCCCATCGAAGGCGTCGTGGTCGGGGGGATGGACCTAAAGGTCATACCAGCTGTCATATTCGTGGGCGGGGCCTGGATTGTTGGCTTGTTGTTCGTGTACCTTTATGCGCTGAAGTGCAGAGAGGTCGAACTTAAGGCCCCGATCAGACGCCAGTATGAATCACTGGGGTATCCTGCGGGCTGGGACTACCAGTACCTAAGAAGCAGGATGATAGATGAGATTGTTGTGAGCGCAGTACAGAATGGAGGCCATGCCTTCACTGCGGTGGTCGGCTCTGTGTCGAACATCATAAGAATCGCGGTAGTCCATATCCTACCTTTGGCTGCCATCGGATTGGCTGCCTGCAAGGCGGTTGAATTGTATGGCTGGGCTTGGTG
The DNA here is from genome assembly GCA_965371155.1 of uncultured bacterium. GTDB lineage: Bacteria > JAJVIF01 > JAJVIF01 > JAPKYR01 > JAPKYR01 > CBDUXL01. The sequence goes on from CBDUXL010000036.1 coordinate 1,095, forward strand.
GGTGCCGGTGGCGTTTGCACCTCTCTTTGTGATGGTCATCGTGTATGTTGTTGCAGCAGTCGCAAAGGTCGGAAAATAGGTGCCATGAGGGGGGATCGACGAAAATGCCGGGTCGCGGCGACAGGTTGAGTGTCGCCGACGCGCCGGGCCATAGTAAGTAGCCCGGCCAACCATTGGCCGGGTCTCACGCTTGGTATATGATGATCCCGGCGAATGGCTTGCCGGGCAACCAACTAGACTAGATGGTATGCGACACACGTTTAACATAAGGGCCAAGGATAATCTCCTCCTCGGTAGGATTGTCGCAGCTGACGAGAGTCAAGCACTCATCGGACTTCGTCGTTTCCCTAAGATACGTACTGACCAATCCCTGAGCATCTACATTGCCCGCCAAATAGAATCGTATCGCGGAGAAATGGATGACGAATCTAATCTGATTATAGAACGTGTTAATCTCGCATCTGCCCGTAAGTGTGCATTATGTGGAAAAGCTCATCAGCCAACCGGCAAAGGTGACCACGTCATCGCGAAAGCGTTCTTTGCGCCTGATAACCGAGACGAGAATACCGTATATATCCGGGTTCCATGCCATCCAGACTGCAATCGAGAATACTCGATGGATGAGGAGTACCTAGCTCTGCTCATAGCTTCATCGATAGGTTGCGGAGATCATCCAGATGCAAAGCAGTTATTAGATACAGATGGGCCTGTTATTAGGAATTGGGCAAAAAGAAGGAGAGGCCCAGTGCCAAGGTTTCTGAGGGAAATGGAGCCTGCTTGGGTATTTCAAGACGGCATGGTGCGACCAACTGCTGCAACACGGTTTAATCGTGGGCAGATTGATCGGTATTACGATAAGATTTTCAAAGAGCTGTACTTCTATCACACGGGCGAATGCCTCCCGGCAAACTTGTGCAACTACGTGGATCTCCATGGATCAGAAATCCCCAATCAAAAGTTCACTAAGGCTGTTGGCAGTTCAATAAACATGGGGAATGGCGTATTCCGATACGCTTGCTGGATAGTAGACGATCCCCCATCGGAAATCTGGTGGTTCACCACGTTCTACAATGGATTTCATGTTTCCGTATTCACGAAGCAAGAGAGAAGAATCGGCGACTTATTGAAACTCAAAGGTCGCATCAGCAAGCTAAGGCGGGGTGAGTGTTTCAGGCTTGAGGCAATTGACCACGAATCTTCCATGGCAACGCTGAAGAACGCACTCACCAATTCTGTTGTGAGGATACGGAAAGGTTTTCTGTATAAGTTCGAGATATCACTTGAGCGGCAACCGGCGACACGCTGAGTGAGGCGTCAGCCGAACGTGCTTGTCGCCGCCACCCGATAACATCGGAGGTGACGGAAAGACATGAAACACACGTGGGCGTCTGGAGTAATTGAACTGCTTTCTCATGCAGATTCGCATAGCGAGCTCAATTCCGCGTTTGACAAGAGGATCGCTTTTATAAGCATCGATAACGCCGTGGAGACTGCGATCCGTGTGTTTATATCGCTGCCATCGGGAAGCTCGGGGGTCAGGTTCCCGCGAGAAGAGGTAACGCAAGCCGGCGACAGCTTCCCGAAGCTCGTTGGGCTTGTTTTCAAACACGCTCCCGATAGAGTCGTTGGCTTGGAGGATGGTGACATAGAGTATTACCACCGTATAAGGAATCGACTATATCACGAAGGTACAGGACTCAGTGTTGACGAGAGACAGCTGATCGCGTATCGAGCAATCGGCTCCGTCCTGCTTGAGAATCTCTTCGGAGTGCCGGTCGAGACTGAGGCGCCAGAAGCATCTCTCGGTAGACTCATACTCCTGCGGAATGAAATCGAGTCGCAGCTGAAAAGCAGATTTGAAGGTCAAGGGATAGACTACCGAGCGACATACAAGTGGGAGTTTGCAGCAGAGGCAGGCATCCTCGACCTCTCACTCGCTGCAGACATCACCGAGCTGAGGATGATTAGAAACAAACTAGCCCATTCAACATCGGACGAGCTTGATGCCGCGCAAATCGCCTTGGGTGTGGCTTTGGCTGAGAAGATACTGGAAAGACTCAAGGCAACCTAGTCTCGTAGCCCGGCCAGCCATTGGCCGGATAATGAGGAATCCCGGCGAATCGCTCGACGAGCTACAAGGATGAAACCTCTTCTGGCGGCTAAATGTGGGGGAAACACTTGTTTGCATCCCGACCCCACCTGCTCTCCCCTTGAAGCCCAAAACCCGCAATTTGCCCCTCTCTGAGCCGCACCACAAGCCCCAGTCCGGGTATCACTTTCTGTTATGCGTTTTTGGGCGGGGGGGGAATTGAATGGATATACTTATGGGCTACATTGAAATCAACGAGTGATTTCCTTACAGCATCAGAGCGAAAGAATTGCCCGCATGATGCACCGTTGCCAGAATCCCACAATACCATTCTGCAAGCGTTCCCCCACGTCTCTTGCGGCTGTAGCCCCACCTTCAAGCATCGACCGCATATACCCTCGTTTTCCACGTCAGATGACCAATTATTCATACCCCGCCTCCACACGCACTTCAGCTGGCCGTTTCGCGTAACGGTGGTCGCAGGCAGGTGGCCAACGCAGCCAAATAGCGCCGCTGGCGGGGGGCTGGTGGTGTGTGGGTCGGTGGAATCGGTTTTGAAGAGCGGTGTGCCCGCTGTTCGTGGCGGTTAGAGGGCATCAGAGGGTTTGCGACAATGTTACGGATGTAACGAGAGATGTGCTCTTGAAGCCAACTGGCCCCGGCCAGTCCCGCGTGTACGATTCTACCTGGCCCTTGGCATGGATTGTAAGCTCAAGAGACAGGGCTTTGCTGCCTTCACCGCTTGTCATTCTCTAGTGCACTCATAACGTAGGGTCCTCGTTGCAGGTCGAAGAGGAGTGAAACGTTGCGCTGCGGAGGGCAGCGGAGCTGTGCAGGCAGCAGCACTTAGCCCCCGGATCGGACAATGACTGACTGAGACGTTGTCTTGGTGGCGAGAGGCGTTCGCACGATGCTCTGCGCCTATCCTCCTTGACCTCATCCGCAGGGACCGAGAAAACAGAGCCCTGCCCGACCAACCAACCCGAATAGAGGAGAAGGTGTATCCGGCTGAAGTGACCCGGTTCAGACCGGCACACTTAGGGTCCACCGAGCGCAATCGGGTGGTTGGTGCTGTTTCTGGTCGGGCACATCCTTTCTGAGCTACTAGATCCCATTAACACTGCGGCCCGGGTTTTCAACGATAGTATATAGAGACATTTGTGTTCCTGTCCCGAAGTCTCGAGGGGGTGCCTGTGCCCGAAAAAAAGACGCAGATTCTCTTGGTCGAGGACGAACCGGCTCATGCGGAATTGATCCAGGACGCTTTCGAGGAATCGGAGTCCGACGAAGTGCGCTTGACGGTGGCTGGCAGCATCAAGGAAGCACGCAGCCGGATGGCGGAATCACATTTCGATCTGATAATCTCCGACTACATGCTGCCTGACGGCAAAGGGATTGACCTCATATCGTCTGACAATGAGGAGTCCACCGTACCCGTCATCATGATGACCTCCCAGGGAAACGAGAAGGTGGCCGTCGATGCGATGAAGACGGGCGCTTTGGACTACGTGGTCAAGTCGGAAGGCGGCATGGAGAACATGCCATGGGTTGCCGAACGGGCGCTGCGTGAATGGAGCTATATCATTGAGTGGAAGCGGGCGGAAAAGGCGCTGAAGCTTACCCAGTTCTCAATTGACAATCATGCCGACGCGGCGTTCTGGGTGGGCTCGGATGCGCAGTTCATCTATGTGAACGAGGCCGCCTGCAGCTCGCTGGGTTATACCCGCGAGGAACTGCTTGCCCTGAGAATGCACGACATCGACCCGAACTACCCAGCCGAGTCGTGGGAGGACTACTGGGAGAAAATCAAGGAGCAGGGCTCTTTCGCTTTTGAGTCCAAGCATGTCACAAAAGACGGGACGTCCTTCCCCGTGGCGATAATCGTCAACTTCCTCGAGTTTGATGGCAATGAATGCAACTGCATGTTTGCCCATGACATCACCGAGCGCAAGCAGGCTGAGGAGGAACTCAAGGAGCAGAAAGAAATAGCTGAGAAGGCCGGGGCGGAGCTAATAGTGGCCAATGAGCAACTTGAGAAGGCCATGAACAAGGCAAGTTGGATGGCTGCAGAAGCTTCCGCTGCCACAACAGCAAAAAGCAGGTTCCTGATAGAATTAAGCCAGGAATGCCGTACGCTCGTGGATGACATCCTCGGTAGGACCAACCGAATGCTTGGTCTCGGAATGTTGGCCAAACGCAAGAACCTTAATTCGATGAAGGCCTGCTGTATTTCCCTGCAATGGCTGATCGACAATGTCCTGAACCTATCCATGATCGAAACCGGTGAGGTCGACCTTGTCTCCGTCCAGTTTGACCTGGAAAAACTATTAGCGGAGATCACCCAGACATTCTCAGAAAGAGCGAAGCTGAAGGATTTGAAGTTCTCGTATGCCAGGAAAACTGATGTGCCCGACAGCCTCCACGGAGACCCCGTGCGTCTCAAGCAGGTCCTGGCCAACCTGTTGGGCAACGCTATCGAGTTCACCGACAAAGGTGAAGTCGGGCTCCAAGTGGAAGCAGAGTTGGTGACCGAAAACCACGCCAGATTGGTGTTCTCCGTGTGGGATTCCTCGAGAGGGGTTCTCCTCACCGAGATCGATGACGACTACAAGAGCCTCATTCAGGATGGAACCCAAGTGGATGGGAAATACAATGGCGATCTGGCGCTAACCGTAGCCAAGAGGCTTGTAGTCAAGATGGGCGGTGAGATGTCGCACCACAGTGTTCTCGGGCAGGGAACCACCATCAGCTTCAAAGTTCTCTTCTCCCGGACAAGAGACGCACCTCCGTCTACACGACGGTGACAGAGCCAACAGGCAGAATCCTGCCGGCGTGCCGACCTGCGATTGTGCTGTCACGGGCTGTATCGATGATCAGGCTGGTGACAAGCCTTCTGCGGTGGCCGCTGATTTCTGGTCAACCAGTATCTTCCCATATCCAGTATCACTTGATAGAACTCGTCGGGATCGACAGACTTGACCAGATAGCTGTTAGCATGGTTGTCGTATGCTTCGCAGATGTCCATTTCTGATTTGGAAGTAGAGAAAATCACAACCGGAATCCTGTGCAACTCCTCTGAGGTCTTGATCTGCCTCAATACCTCCAGCCCGCCTATCTTCGGCAGGCGCAGGTCGAGCAAGATGAGAGAAGGACGCGGGGATTTTACCGCGTCGGAGTAATCGCCCTGCCGGTGCAGGTAGTCCAGTGCCTCCTTGCCATCCGAGACATGGTGGATTCCCTCAGGGGCTACGAGCTCCTCCAGGGAATCGACAATGAGCATGGAGTGATCCTGGTTGTCCTCCACGAGCAAAACGTGCAGAGATTCTCCGCCTGAGCCCTCTTCCGTATCAGGTCGTTTGCTCATTTTTCCTTGGCAGAGTGAAACAGAAATTAGATCCTTTTCCTGCGCCCTTGGATTCCACCCAGATCCGTCCCCTGTGCACCTCGATTATGCGCTTGACGATGGCCAGCCCGATACCTGTTCCTTCGTTCTGCTGATCCAGCTTCTCGAAAAGCCCGAAAACCTTCTCTCTATACTCGGGTTCAATGCCCATGCCGTTATCGCGAACGTAGCAGACCTCTTCGTTGTCATCCCGACGCAATCCGATCTCAACACGGGGCTCAGGCTGATCTCCCATGTACTTGACAGCGTTGTCAACCAGATTCCTCATAACCTGCTGGATCCGGGAACGGTCACAGTAGACGACGGGCAGATCAGCGGCGATCTCCACCCGCACACCCCGCTCGTCTATGCGTCCTGCACTCCACTCTGCCGCCTCTTTGGCCACTTCCGAGAGCGGGAATTCCTCGGGCGGATTGACAATGCGGCCAATCCGGGACAGCTCCAGGAGCTGTTCCAGCAAGGCAAACATCTCGTCTGCCGCGTTGGAGATGCGCTCCATGTCAACCTCGACTTTTTCCGAGTTTCCCTTGGCTAGGTCCTTCCTCAACTTCCTCAGAAACCCCTTGATGGTGATGATGGGGCTTTTCAGGTCGTGCGAGACAGTGTAGGTGAACTGCTCCAACTCCGCGTTCTTGGCTTCAAGCTCCGCTATGAGTCCTTCCCGTTCCGCCTGGGCTTCCTTCTGTTCGGTGATGTCGCGTAATGACGCTATGCAAGCGTCCTCTCCCTCCCATTTTGTCTGCAATGCCCGCATTTCGACAATCCTGACACTCCCGCCCCTGGGAACCACTTCTATTTCGGTGGTCTCCCCAGTGACTATCGGCAGGCCGAACTTCTTCCCGATCAGTTCTTCCTGTTTCCGCTTGAGCAGGGCCTCTGCGGCAGGATTCATGAAGCGCAGAACGCCTTCCAGGTCGACGACCACAATGCCGTCGACGTTCTCCCTGACCAGCTTGCGGAAACGAGCTTCACTCGCCCCCAGCTCCCACACCAGCTTGGTGGCCAGGGCGTCGGATTCCCAGTCCTCATCGTCGAGTATTACCGCTGCCAGACGTTCTGCTTCCCTGTTGCTGCTATCCAAACCGTTCACCTCCCAGCGGGCGCCCACCTTTGGGTACTACCTGCTCTAAAGCCCATGTGCTACGGCGCCAGGGTGCTGGGATGACGCTCTTCGCTCATCCCTTCGTCTGTGAACATCTCGCTGACACGCTCGATCTCACTCGCGGAAACGGTCTGTGGGTTCCCGGCAAGGATGCCTGCCACGTTGCGGAACTGGTTTTTGATGTGCATCCCTTTACCGTCAATTGTGTACTCGCGTATCTCCTTGGCGTGAGCGGACCCACGCATCTTGAGCACCGTGATTCCTCGTCGCATCTCTCCAAAGAGCTCCACGTACCGGAGAAGGATAATGGAATCCGTGATGGTGGATATGTGCGCCTCCGTCACTGAGGTGCCGCCGAGGAGAGATGGCGTGGTGGAAGTAAACAGGCCGGCCATCTCATTATGCTTGATGAAGGAGGTCATGCCAATGACGAATTCTCTGAAGCCCTTAACGGTAGACACGCGCTCGAGCGCAGAAAGGCTGTCGACCGCCACGCGGACGGGCTTGAACTGGTCGATGATTCCCTTCATGTGTACCAGGTGATCCTCGAGGCTGGCGGACTCCGGGTAGCTGCAGACAACTTTGAGCTTGCCGTCGTTCTCCATCTGCTCGAAGTCGATTCCCCAGCCGGAGGCGTTGCGGACCATCTGATCGTGGCTCTCCTCGAACGCGAAGAGGAGGCTAGGCTCGCCGTTGGCAGCGCCTCCAGCGATGAACTGCGTGACCAACAACGTCTTGCCGCAGCCTGTGGCTCCGGAGGCCAGGATAATCGAGTCGCGGAAGAATCCCCCTCCGCACATCCGATCGAGCTCCTTTATTCCGGAGCTGGTGCGAACGTTGGAGGACCGCTGATTCAGCTCGATCGCCGAAAGGGGGATAATAATGACCCCCTCGCCGGATATGACCGTGAAGGGAAATTCCCCTTTCTGGTGGTCGGTTCCGCGGAACTTGAGGATCTCCAGTGTCCGTCGGCGCTTCTCCTGCTCCAGCGCGTTGCGGAGGATGATCACGTTGTCCGTGACGAACTCCTCAACACCGTAACGGCCTATCTCTCCGTACTCCTGCGTTCGCTCGGCGGTTATGATGGACGTGATGTCCATCTTCTTCAAAGCGGCGGCGATCCGGAAGACCTCGCCGCGCACTATTGAGGCGTCCTTAAACTGCTGGAAGATCGCCCCGATTGAGTCCATGGAAAGTCGCTTGGCGCCAACCTTTTCCACGGCGTGTTCGATGCGGGCTAAGAGGGCGCCGAGATCGAAGGCTCCGGCGAAGACCGTCTCTGCGCCAGGCTGGGGCGAAGCATCCACAAAGGCCCATTTGCCCTCCGCTTCCCACCTTGGGATATCCCATCCGAATCCCTTCATGTTCCTGCGGATGTCCTGGGGGGATTCCTCAAAGGTCACGAAGACGCCGCCTTTGTTCGTCTGGATGATACCCTCTGCAAGGAACTGGCATGCGAAAACAGTCTTCGCGCTCCCTGCGGTCCCTGAAACAAGTGTCGTCCGGCCTTCCGGAAGCCCTCCGTGCGATAATGAATCGAAGCCCGGTATTCCGGTTTCCAACTTCTTCAAAACTGATCCGTTCTCGGTTATCATCTGTTCTCTCCTTTTTCGCTTGTGTCCAGGGCAAGTAAATCGAGCCCCAGCAGGACCTTGTCTTTGTCGGACAAGTCCCCTATGACCCTCCGCAGTGGATGCGGCAAATCCTTGATCAGAGTTGGCGTGGCCATTATCTTCTCGTCTTCCGCAAGCTGCGGATTCTCCAGAACGTCGATAATGGTCAGGTCGAACTGGCCCTGTAGGTCCTCCCTGCAAATGCGCCGGATGTTCGCGATGGCATGGTCAGTCCTCGGCGAGTGGCCGGTAATGTACAGTCTCAGTTGGTATTTAGACTTCACAGCGTTCCTCCTTTTTTTGCTTCGGCTCAGTTGCAGCCTTAGCCGGGTTGAAGGCCCTCCTATCCCCGAATGTGTACGTACGATAGCAGGAGACCAGGTAACCCATCACTTCCAAAACCATCAGCCTCGCCTCTTCTGCATAAGCCTGCGCCTTCTCTTGCACTGCGTCACGCGCCTTCTTCTTGAGTGCTTCCGAGTGTATCTCTACGACATCCCGCGGCCCAGCCCGAACGAGGCTGAGTTCGTGTGCTATCGCCCTGAGCTCCCCAGAGATGCCGTGATCGACATCGAAGGCCTGCTTTTCAATGGCCTGGTCGAGAAGATCCATGTACCGGCTGACAAGCTCCGCATGGGTCTCCGGGTCGGTATCTCGAATTGGCCTCCTGCCGAACATCTCGGCAGTGACAGGTTGCCGGTCTGTTCCTGATACTCGCTCGAGGGTGGTGCTTTCCCTTTCCGCGGCCAGGCGATTGCGGGCTTGTTCCAGCTCCGCCCTGAGTCGAGAACGCTCAAGTGCATAGCGGATCGAACGCTTGAGGAGATTGCCGTCAACCTGGCCCTTGATCAGGTAGTCCTGTGCGCCCTGATGGAGAGCCCGGCCAGCCGCCTCCTCATCGTTGTTGCCCGTCAGGATCACGATAGGGATCTCAGGCGAGTGGCCGAAAACCTCCTCCAGCGTCTCCAACCCCTGGCTGTCGGGCAACGAGAGGTCGAGGAGAACCAGATCGATTCCGTTCCCCTGGAGCTTTTCTATTCCCGCCGAGAGCCGGTCGACGCACTCTATCCTGATGGAGTTGTCACCGCCCTCGGCAATCGTTTCCTGGATCAACCGGGCGTCCGCCGGATTGTCCTCGACAAGGAGTATGTTGAGGCTTTCACTGGTCATCTCTCTCACTCCCCCGGTAATTTAACGACGGTCAACCAGAAATCCTCAATAGTCTTGACTACGTGTATGAACTGCTCCAGATCCACCGGCTTGGTGACGTAGCAGTTGGCGTGCAGGTCGTAGGTCTTGAGGATGTCCTCCTCGGCTTTCGATGTAGTCAGGACAACCACCGGGATTCGTTTGAGAATGTCGTCAGCCTTAATCTCCGACAGCACCTCGCGTCCATCCTTCATCGGCAGGTTCAGGTCCAGAAGGATCAAGTCCGGTCGAGGAACGTCACGGTATTTGCCGGTACGATGCAGGAAGTCCATCGCCTCCATCCCGTTCATGACCACATGAAGATTATTGCGGACCTTCCCCTCCTTCAGGGCTTCCTTTGTAAGCCGCACGTCTCCATCGTTGTCCTCCACCAGAAGGATGTCTATAGTCTTTCCATCTGAAACGTTCATCGCGTCTCACCCTTTTCTATGTCTGGAATAGTGAAGTAGAATGTCGAGCCCTCCCCAAGCCTGGACTCAACCCATATACGACCGCCATGGCGCTCCACGATCTTCTTAGTGATCGCAAGACCAATACCACTGCCGGAGTACTCAGTATGTCCGTGCAGTTGTTGGAAGACCACGAAAATGCGGTCGAAAAACTTCGGATCGATACCGATACCGTTATCCCTTATGGAAAACACCCATTCATGTCCGTTTCGTTGCGCAGTGACATGAATTTGCGGAGCTTTCCCATTTCGGTACTTGATGGCGTTCTCGAGGAGGTTCTGGAACAACTGTATGAGCTGTACCTCGTCAGCTATTACGGTGGGGAGGGGATCATTATCCACCTCGGCGCCATTTTCCTCGATGGCTCTCTTCAGATTATCGCATGCCTTATTCAGAGCAACTTCGCTGTCGGTCCTTTCAAACGGCTTCCCGTGGGTTCCGATGCGCGAGTAGGCCAGGAGGTCATTAATCAACATCCTCATCCGCTTTGCGCCGTCCACCGCATACCCGATAAACTCACGCGCGTCCTTGTCCAGCTTGTCATCATATCGCTTGGCCAGGAGCTCGACGTAGCTGGAGACCATGCGCAGGGGCTCCTGCAGGTCGTGGGAAGCCACATAGGCGAACCTTTCAAGCTCGGCGTTGGAGCGCTCGAGGTCCACCGCTTTCTGCTCGTTGTCTTCCGCGATCTTGCTCCAGTAGGCAGCAATGCTCTCCAACTCGGAAACATCCGATAGAATGGAAAGAATGTTTACTTTAGCCCCGTCGGGTTGATTTGGTCTCTCTGGTATCATGGTTTGAATGAGGCTGTCCAGGCTGGTAATATCTATCAATATACTAATTACCAACGTATTAGCGCCTACCCCCCCCCATAATTTTTCGTATATGAACCATTAATAGCGCATGCTTTGCATTCGAATGTCCTCTGCCCGATGTCGATCTTCCTCACAATGAGCTTATTACGATCGTTCATTATCGCCTCTGTAAGCTCTACAGGCACAACCGATCTGTCTCCGATCTCGACCTGCAGTAAGCGCCGGGCCGCTTCATTCATCCAGATGATTTCATGATCCGCATTCTCAATCAGGACAGCATCCGGCATGCTCAGCAGGACTTCCTCAAAATCTATTTCAGTTTTCGCGGTCATCTCATCTGTCCCGTATTCCTCTCCCGCTTTCATTTGATTCATCTCGCTTCTTCCGCCGAGCAGGGCGGGGGGCCGATGCGAACCCCGAGGCGGCGCGTGGCCACTATTCGCGTCCCGTCTCCCGCCTCGGTGTGAATATCCACCGTATCCATCAGCCGACTGACGACACCCAGTCCGAAGCCCAGGCTGTCGTTCAGATCCAACACCTCGTACTTCTTTGTGTCCCACTCCAGGATCCCGGGACCCTGGTCATCGCAGATGACCGTCAGTGTGTCACCCTCAACTTGCAGGGACAGCCTTCCTGATCCGGCATACTTGAAAGCGTTCGCGGCAAGCTCAAGGATCACTGTAAGGACTTCCGCCTGCTCCTCGGGCGAGCAGAGCCCACGCAAAAGCACCTTGACCTTCCCGTGCAGGCTGGAGATGTCGGCCTCGCTGCGCACTTCGGCGCGTATCCGGTCGTTTTGCCTTTTAAATCGATCGATGCACATCATTTATCAGCACCTCACGACAAGGACAAGACTGTCGTCAGTTCCTTTCTGGTAGCTCTTCATCAAACGCTCCGCCAGCTGCTCCGTTTCCATCTCGAACATCCAACTGCCTTCCGGAAATACCCACTTGTCATTCAATCCATCAGTAAAGATAATGATCAGGGTGTCCGGCTCCATGTCATAAACTTGCTGGTTGATTTTTGGCATGTTGAACCCGACGACGCCCGGCGAACACAACAGAGTTGATTGCTCTAATTGCTCCTGGTCTCCATGCCAGATGACCTTGCCTTCAATGTTACCGACTCCCACCCATGTCAGGTGCCGTTGCTCGATCAGAGCCAGTCCGACTACAACGCCGCGGGTGTTTTTCAATGCCGCGTGGCAGTCGGTCAGGATCGTGGCCAGGTGCGGCTCCTCGGAGCTCTCGATAGTCTCCTTAGCGAGCAGGGATGCCCGGACCGCATCCTCACCGTGACCGAGGCCATCTATGACTGCCAGTAGCCAGCGTTTGCCAAATTGCTTCACGACAAAGGTATCCGCCGCGACCTCTTCACCGGTGATCGGAGTGACCTTCACAGCGTAGTCCGGTTTTGTGGCAGGCATTGTCCGTTTCACAGCCACTTCAACACCTCTACTGTCGTGCCCTTGCCCGGCTTCGAATCGATACTGAAACCATCCATCAGCCGCTGGGACCCTGAAAGACCCATGCCCAGCCCTCCACCGGTCGAATAGCCCTCGCGCTGTGCTGTTTCCAGGTCATCGATGCCGGGACCTTCGTCAACAGCTCGCACACGAATGCCCTTCCGCGAGGCATCCGAGACCATCTCAGCCTCAATCGTACCGGTCGTGGCATACTGCAGGATATTGCGAGCCAGCTCGGAGATAGTGGTTGAAATCAGCGTCCGGTCGAATGCCCCAAAGCCGATCTCCTTGGCAAGATCATGACCTTGAAGACGAGCACTCACCAGATCGTTCTCGTTCTCTATGGGGATTGAGAGGCGATCCATTAGTCACCTCTTTCCCGCAGGAGTACCATGGCGTCCTCAAGGTCAAGGGCGGTCTCAACCCCTGTCAGGCGCATGCCGAGCTGGATCAGGCTGTAGGCTACATCCGGCTGGATGCCGACCAGCACGGTCGGCGCACCTCTCAACCGGGTACTTTGGGCAACGTTGCCAAGCTGCCGGGCGGCGAAGGAATCGATCACATCGAGCGCGGAGACATCAATGATTACGCCCGCCACCCGTTTGCGCCCCACTTCTTTGGCCAGCTTCCGTCCGAAGTTGATAAGGTCTTCATCCGAAAGGACGGTCTGCACCGCTGCCAGGAGGTAGTTTTCAACCTGTAGGATTGGTACATCTATGGCCATGAAAACCCCTCCTTCAATTACTCGTCTCTGTTACCGTACCGGCGCCCGTCTTGGCTGTTACGATCTCCATCCCGAGGATTCTGATGCCCTCTTCGATACCGCTCTGGAGGTCGAGCATGGCACTGATGCGCGACAGGTCGATGCCCAGTTGCACCATCGTTTGCGAGATCGTCTCGGATACCCCGGTCAGGATCACTTCGCAGCCCAGCAGCCGCGCAGCTTCCACTGCCTGGAGAACGTGGCTGGCTATCTTCGAGTCCACCGACGGCACGGCAGTGATGTCCAGGATTGCCACCTTTGCCCGCTGGCGCCGGATGCCGTTTAAGAGATTTTCATTCAACTGCTTCGCACGTATTGAATCGATCGCGCCGACTATCGGAAGCACCAGCAACTGCTCCCAGACCGCAAAAACCGGCGTGGACAATTCGCGGATTGCTTCCTGCTGTTCCTTGAGGGTGCGCTCGCGCTCTTCGACGAAGGTGCTGGCCACCACGGTGGCGATCCGATTGGCCGCGGGCTCGTAGACATCCATCACGGCACCCCGGTATTCCTCATTTTCTTGGTACTTGTCATTGAGACTGCGCGAGAGAATGTCGCGCAACACCAGAACCAGCCCGAGTACTTCGCCGGTGGTGACCCCGCGAGGGATGATGCGTTCCGACATGCTGCGCGCATAGGTCGACAGCTCTTGCTCCTCGCCGGTTTCCAATACACCGATGTAGTTGTCGTAGATTGAGGTAGCCTCTTGCGTGATCTCCTCCCTGCTCATTGCCTGGAGCAGGCCGATATCGATCGTCTTATCGATCCATACCGCCCTGTTATGTTCTCGGGTCGCTCGCAGGTGCTCGCAGAGTTCCTTGATGATTTTCTCCGCTTGCCCCGCTTTTGCGACTTTGTCTGCCAGGTCCTTTGCCCCTGACTCCTTGTTCTTGGTCGTCGTGGTTTTCGCCATGGGTTCTCTCTCCTCCTGTTCTTTGGCCCGGACACCTCCGGTGAGATTGGTTATCGAAAGCGTGCGGTCGCCCCCCTATGCAGTACCAGGATTGGCGCTGCAGGCGGTCCTGACCGCACGCTACTTGTGACGAATTGACTGGATTGAAGAAGGCTCTTTCCTGAGCCATTGAGGCATCCTCCTCTTGCGTGTCGCCTATCCAGCCCTCACTGAATCTTGCGACTTTCCGAATATAACATCTGGCCCAGGTGCGGCCCGTGCTTATTGCGATTCAATAATGCCTGAGAAAAACCGGATTTCTGTAATACGGGTGTTCGAAAGCCTCATCTGTTGGCCTTGTTTAGCGACTCCGTGAGTGATGCGCTCCGGTAGACGACAAAGGGGATTAAATCTCTATGGTCAAAAAGGCTCCTGTCCGTGCTGATGCTATTGTGCCAGTGCTGACCTAATGTGATCCCTGGGATGAGGGTCCGTCACGGAGACAAATCTGAGCATGCTGAGCCTTCCGGCCCAGGCTTGCGCTTTTCGCCGGGCACACAATGATCGTGCGGATGCGGTGTCATCCTGGACGGCAGGCAAATGGGAGGAACACTGGTGGGCAAAGAGAAGATACACATCCTGTTGGTGGAAGATCAGAACGCTCACGTCGAGCTGATCCGCGACGCTTTCGAGGAGTTGGGATCCGATAACATCCGTTTGACTGTAGCCGGCAGCCTTCAGAAGGCGCGTGAGCGCATGGCCGAGTCTACCCCTGATCTCGTGATCACGGATTTCGTGTTGCCCGACGGAAAGGCAATGGAGCTCGTGTCCTCCCTTCAGGGGTCCGATGTTCCGGTCGTGATGATGACTTCCCAAGGGGACGAGGAGGTAGCGGTCGAGGCCATGAAAGCGGGCGCCCTGGACTACGTGGTCAAATCCGATTACACATTCTCTATGATGCCCCACATCGCCTGGCGGGCGTTGCGTGAGTGGAGGCTCATCGCGGAGCAGAAACGAGCGGAAGAAGCACTACAGGAGTCGAACCGTCGCCTGGAAGCCGCAACTAAGACACTCCAGCAGAACCAGAGCCAGCTCATACAGTCGGAGAAGATGGCGGGGATCGGGCAGTTGGCCGCCGGAGTGGCGCACGAGATTAACAACCCTGTAGGATACGTCAAGAGCAACCTGGGGACACTCTCAGAATACGTGGCCACCTTGAAGGAGCTTGTCGAGCAATATAGGCGACTTGAGACGGCGATGGACGATGGTGATGAGTCCGGGCGCGTCGCCATACGAAAGGAAATCGAGAAGATCAATGCCGAGGAAGATCTCTCCTTCATGATGGAAGATGTTGATCACCTCCTTGAAGAATCCAAGGAAGGAACCGAACGCGTCAGGGAAATTGTCGCGGGACTCAAGAGCTTCGCCAGGGTGGATGAGGCGCAAGTCAAGGAAGCCGATGTCAACGAGCTGATCGAAACGACACTCAAAATTGTCTGGAATGAACTGAAATACAACTGCACAGTCCACAAGGATCTGAAGCCGCTTCCGAGCTTACGTTGTCATCCCGGTCAGCTCA
>CBDUXL010000037.1:0-15976 GCA_965371155.1 uncultured bacterium
AGCCAACACCTTCTCCAAGTTTGTCCTGAAACACGCGTGGTAATCACCAACGGCATTCGGCCAGTCATCCTCGGCCTCTCCCACAAGCCGAAGCAGATAACGATTGGTATCAGGGTTCGGTTCAGTCTCACCGAAATCGCTATCCCAGACAACATACACCGGAATCCCAAGTCGCCGGAAGATGACCAACGGGCGGTCAAGATTGTTCTTACCCATACAGGGAACCACTGTTATGCCGCTGCCGTCGAAATCATGACCCATGAATTTGGCAACGCCAAGGATGGCAGCTCGGTCACCCTCCCCCTCAACCAGCACTGCTACATCCGCGAAGAAGCCTTCGTTTACCCATGGGGTCATCACCGCCTGCAAACGAGGTCGAAGACTCTCGGCAGTATGCATCGCTCCTCGTTGTCCGCAGGCGGTCCAGATCTCTTCGGCCACGGCGTTCAAATCAGTTTCGGCTACTTTCGTAACCTTGGGTTTCCCGATCTCGCACATTTCTTTGCGCACGAGTCTAATCTGATCAAAGCGATCGAGACCTACGAAGAGTGGAGCATGGGTGCTGTATATTACTTGTGTTTTTCCCGTCACACCTGGGATGGAGCCCTGTGCAAGTTGAAGCAGAACCGAGGCCATGTGCCGCTGACGGCTCGGGTGCTGGTAGAGTTCAGGTTCCTCGATGGCCAGGACAAGATTCGGAAGACGCGATTCATCCGATGGCTGGATTCCTTCTTCGGAGCTAAGACCCTCCTTTGTTGCTTTCTCGATCTCCCTAGCTGCTACAAGGTGTTGAAGCATAGTGAGGATAAAAGCCCGTTGAAGTCCGTGTCCAGTCCGCTGTACGGTAGCCTCATATCCATCCTCCAGAAGCTTAACCTCCGCTTCGGGCATAGGGATTTTGACCTCGGCTAATTCAGCCCAATGCAGGGAAACGCTTGCGTCTGGGACGTAGGTCTTTAGAGTAATTGTAAGTTGAGACTGGAGGTCGGAAAGCTCGGTGAGCTTGGAAGGATCAAGCAGATCCTTGTACTTTTCTTGCGTTTTCTCTTTGAAGGTCGTCACGTCCTTCCGCGTTGCCAGTGCGCTACGGACCACAAGATCCATCATCTCAGTGATTGGGGACCCTCGTCTTTCTTCTGCATCATCACTGGCGTCCCGAACCGCTGGAACTCGAATGAATCTGGTGTGGCGTCCGAGGTAACCAACGCCCACCCCGGTAAAACCGAAGAATTGACCTTCATCACGCAGACGGCTGCACTCGTCCGGATGGTCACTTTCCCACTGCGAGATCGCCTTCAATGCTGCGTCGGCCGACCGTACCACTGGAAGAGAAGAATACTTATCCGTTTCTTTCAATTCCTTGTACTTTAAGGTGGTATCTTTCTTACCACCCGCACTGTGCACATCGCGGAATTCTAGATTCTGAAGGCGCATGCCATGGTAAGTGCCGGATCTGCTGCCGGGAACCTGCGAGAAAACCCTTACGATTGTAAGACTGTCGCCGTCGATATAAGCTGAGAAGAAGTCCTTTTCTTCCGCATCCAGATCCGAGAAGGACACTGCAATATCGATATCCTGCGATGTGTCTTCATCATAGAAATCTTCCACAGTGGCTTTGGCAGATGGATCATAGAACATCTCCAATGCACGAAGGAAGGACGATTTCCCTGCCCCGTTTCTGCCAACCAGGGCAGTCAGGGAGTCGCAGGAAAGCGACTCGTCTTGTATCGACCGGAAGTTCTTGATATGTATTCTCTCAATAATCATGTTGATTCTACCTCACTTGCCTAAAAGGGTACTTGCCCTTGACGTTGACATGAAGATATGAACCTTTGGATTCAGCCTGCATCAACGCTGTGTAAACGTCCTGCGGTACACCCGAATATTGATACACGCTACCACTGCGAAATTCCACCTCCAGCGCCCGGATCTTGGGATCATACCCAATTGCCAGAATGTTGCTAGACTGAACTGATATCATCTCCATTATTTCTCCTCGCTCCCATTCAGTCAATAATCCGCAGGGTTCTGCACAAAAAAAGGACAGCTACCTATTGATTTTCATCTGTCCCCTTTCCAGTTCCCTTTCCGCTTTTCTGCTTAAACTGAGCTTCCTCGCGGCAGTTGTACAGAATCTGATAAAAGACCGCCAGGAAAACGAAAAAGAGAACGAGTATGCCGATGAACGCCGTTATGACGTAGGGTAAAAATGTTTCCGCCAGCTCGGGCCTATCCGCGATCCGCCATTCAGGTCCAGGTCGAACGGCGTATTGTGGCAACACGTGCCAGGCCGGTCGGGTCACGCCGGGAATCCGCCTGAGAAGATCAAACGGCGCCGCAAAGAAACCGAAATACCCAAGTGGAAACCCGAACGTGAACACCACGACACTGATCCGGTTTCGCAGAAACAACAGCCCATAGTACCCGAGCACGGCATGTCCAAACCCGTGCGCGAGGCATCCCAGCAACACAAACATGCTCCACCAGAAATTCGGTTCAATCCCGCCCGCAAACGGATTGAGCACCTGGTAGGCGATGAACATCACCGCAGCGTACGGCAACGCTCCTGTCCACCAGGCGTGCGAAAACAAGGCGCGCATCAGCTCCCAGGGAGTGATGGTCGTCGAGCAAAGTGTGTCCCAGACGGTCCTCTTGAAAAACGGGGCCGCGACCAGCGCGGGAATGCTCGCGACATGGCATCTCGCTCCGACAACCATCAGCACAAGCAGATAGATTGCAGCTTGTGCAACCCGGCTGGGAGCCGCCCGTTCCCCGAGTGCGCCGGTTTTCCAGATTAAATTAAAAATGCAGAGGCACACAATGGTCGCGAGCGCAAACCCATAGAGCCTGACCCACTGCCGTCCCTTGAAGACACGGTTGCTCCAGAAGGCGGCAATGATGCCGGATGCAATACCGGGCTTCGACCGAGGAATCCTAGCGGACGATTCCATTTCAACAGTCACCGGAAAGTCACACGCAAAACAGTTTCGGAGATTATAGCCTTTATGACGCGTAGACTAAATGAGCAGTCAGCCGTGATCCCGCCGCCTTTGAACGATCAACTGAAGAGCATTCCACAGTATCACATTAATAATGACCAGCGTCACCCAGATCGAAAGCAGGTTGGTTTCCGCTTCCGCCCCCTGAATGACAAAACTGTCATTCCACCAAGCCGACGCGAGCTGCATCTCCGGAATCACAAGGAGAAACAGCCATTCGCCGGGGAGCCTGGTATCAGGGGCGATGAAACCGAGCGGACCGGCGATGGAAGTGCCCATCCCCGCGAAAAGACTCAGCACCGTGGGAACGACCGTCGCTATCAGAATTCCCAGCGGATTCCGCCATATCTGTCCCCCGATATAGGCAAGAGCCGACAGTATGAAGCCGATCGCGACCAGGTTGGCGATTATGAGACCACAGCGCAGGAGATTGAATTCCATCGTCTCAGTATTAGTCGCAGAAGCGAAGAACATCGCCTCGAAAAATCCCAGCACCGTGAACGGCAGCACTCCGAAAAACCACGCGTGCTTGTACATCGCGCGGAATATCTCACTCGTAAGAATCGGCGCGGCCCGGAAACTGATAAAAGTGGCCGGATGGAAATCGTGATTGGCTGTCAATGCAGGAATGGACGCGAGGTGGATGCGCACGATGATGAATAAAAGCACAAGCCCGCCCAAGATTGTCACCTCAAAGGTTCCATATGGGTCCCATGTCGACACAAGCGACGTGGTTCCATACGAGACGGCCGCAATCAGAAGGGCCATGATACCCAGACGCTCCAGACCATACAGCTTGCCCCAGCGACGATTGAACAGAATGCGTCGCCTCCACAAATGCTGAAGCGCCTCGGACGCATCGACCGCGTAGCCGGGGGCAAGTCCAGCGCGGACAGGCGCCTCCGCCTTCAAAACGGCATCTTTAGAGGTTTCAGGAGATCGGGTCCTCAAATCTCACCATTCCCAGGGACAGATGGGCACACAATGGTTGAGATTATACAGCAATCGAACAGGTTCGGAATTATGGGCGCTGTCGGGAAGGTATATCCGCGCTCGGGTTGTGCGTCTGCATGCGAACAAGGCGCGACAGGACTTGTGGCGCCTACAAGCGAGTCCTCGAGTTTGTAGGTGCATCGAATTACGGTGACTTCCAAACCAGCCCACTCATCCGTAACGCACCATAATGAGAGACACCTACAAGTCCTTTCGAGCTGGAAGCTCAAAAGAACTTGTAGGCGCCACCAGCCCGGCCATTTCTACTTTGCGCAAGGAGGACATTCTCACATTGCCGTTGCAGGCGCAGACCCTCGCAACCATCTGACAAGCCTCGATTTGTGCTATCCTTGATGGGCTGGATAATGGCTCGTGTGCTGATAATCGACGACGAGGAGAACATCCTCAAGACCCTTTCCGGTATCCTCGAGGGCGAGGGGCATGAACCGGTCACCGCCGCGACAGGCGGCGATGGGCTCGACCGCGCAGCCAAGGCGGTTGTCGATTGCGTGCTCCTCGATGTCTGGCTTCCCGACCTCGACGGTCTGAAGGTCCTCAGGGAGCTCAAGCGCGACGATCCCCTGATGCCGGTAATCATGATGAGCGGGCACTCGACTATCGCGACTGCGGTCGAGGCCACCAAGCTCGGGGCGTACACGTTCCTTGAAAAACCCCTCGACCTCGATTACCTGCTTCTCACCCTCCGAAACGCGCTCCGCCTGGCGGAACTCGAAAAAGAGAACATCCTCCTGAAAGAGAGAGCGCCGGATGAGCCGGTGATGGTGGGCGACAGCCAGGCTCTGCAGCGACTGCGGTCGCTTATCAGCCAGGTCGCGCCGACAAACTCGCGTGTACTGATCACCGGCGAAAACGGCACGGGCAAAGAGATAGTCGCCCGGATGATCTACAACGCAAGCCCAAGGCGAGGAAAGCCTTTCGTGAAGGTCAACTGCGCTGCGATACCAAGCGAGCTCATCGAGAGCGAGCTATTCGGTCACGAGAAAGGCGCATTCACGGGGGCCACAGAAGCGAAACCTGGGAAATTCGAGCTTGCGGACGGCGGCACGCTCTTTCTCGACGAGATCGGAGACATGTCGCCCGGCACCCAGGCGAAAGTCCTGCGCGTTCTGGAGGAGCAGGAGTTCGAGCGAGTCGGAGGGAAGAAACCGATTTCCGTGGATGTCCGGGTGATAGCGGCCACCAATCAGGACCTTCCCGAGAAAATAAAGCAGAGAGAATTCCGCGAGGACTTGTATTTCCGTCTGAATGTAATACCGATGAATGCACCACCCCTCCGCGAGCATGCTGAGGATATCCCCGCTATCGCCGAACACTTCCTGGCCCGATATGCTGTGGAGAACAATCGCCGTCCGAAACAGTTGACCGCGGACACTCTGGACATTCTCAGGAGCTATCCGTGGCCCGGGAATGTCAGGGAGCTCAGGAATATCATGGAGCGACTCGCGATTCTCGCGCCCGGCGATAAGGTCACACCAGCCGACCTCGCAGGGATCATCCCGGGTATCGAGCCTCCATACATTCCCACCAAACCGACCGCTTCGGCTGACCCGGCAGAGTATCTCACTCAGTTTGACTCCTCAGCCCTGAAGGAAGCGGTCTCATCTTGCGAGAGAGCGATGATACTCAGGCGCCTCAGCGACTGCGGCGGGAATGTCAAGAAAACGGCGGAGAGCCTCGGGCTGGAAAGAAGCCATCTATACAAGAAAATGCGCTCCCTCAACATAGACCCTTCAAAACGTACCGGAAATTGATTGAACCAGGAGAGGGCCGCATCTATTCTTACAGGGCAATAAACGATGTCAGACGAGCAGGCTCCAGATGCGAAAGATGCGCCGGCGGAAGTGAAAGCCGACGAAAAACCGGCAGCCGTTACCGCTGAACCCGGGTCGCGACGTGGCGCGTATCTCAGGGGAATCATTGCGATCGTGGTGATCGCCGCTATAGGCGTCGGTTTTGCCTGGCTTCAGCGAGCGCAGCAGAGAATGAACGCGGCGCAATCCCGAATGGCAGAAGGCCAGGGAGCGCTTGTGGATGGGGACATGGATCTCGCGCTGTATCAGTTCACGGTAGCTCTCGAGCTTGATCCTCGACTGGCGGGAGCGCATCGCGCACTCGGCTTCATTGCGCTTGCACGCGGGCGTAGTATCGAGGGCGGAGCGGAAGCTGGGCGACATTTCGAGGCGGAGCTTGTGAACAATCCGCACGATCGCCAGAGCCATTTGGCGCTTGGCTGTCTCTATGCGCTGGGAATTGTACCGGATGAAGACCCATGGGGATTTCATCCTTACCTTTTGGAAAAGTTCAGCGACGTCCTGCCGGTGGAATGGTCTCAGGAGCTTGGATTTGCGCCATCCGATGATATCCACCCGCTGGCGAAAGCGATTTACCATTTCCAGCACGCAGCCGAGCGGCTTCCCGCCGATCCCGCACCGATGATCGGACTGTCCCTCGCTCACGTTGCCAATTGCGATATTGCCACGGCGCGGCAGACGCTGTCCCGGTCGTCTGTGGGAATACAGGATGAAACAGCGCTCGGCGTTGTCCGAGATATACTGGGAGATATCAACCAACTGGAAATCCATCTTGCCTATGCGCCTCGCGACCCGATGGATCCCGGCACGGCATACATGCCGTTCGATTCCGACAGCGTTTCCCGCCCAACCGATTACAGTGAGGAGCTTGAACCGCTTCCACCGATGTCGGTCCAGCAACCGGAATCCCCGCTGACGGCGTCCGGGAATGAGCAGTTCTGGAGCATGGGAAGTGATGGTCCGCTCCAGACCGATTGGGGTCTCTCCGCCGACCTCACCACCAGAGTCACGGAGGAGGACCTGGTGCCGCAACCATCGGTGAAGCCTATTTCCCATGACATCCATCTTGGAGACTCAAGCGAGTGGGTTCGCACAGTACGGATCGCAAACTTATACCAGCCCGGCAGTGTCACATTCGGCGAGGGCGATGTGCTGGTCATGCCGTACACAGAGACCGAAGTGCGGGTGGTCGAGGCCGGCGAGGACAGGATCGTGCTCGAAGAGCACGGCGAGACTTTCACATGGGTCCGAGCTGCGGTCGGATGGAATCTCGAGCGTGAGACGCCGGAAGCTCCCCCTGAGGATGCTGAACCTGCTGAGGTTTCCGTTCCCCTTCCCGATCAATTCGAGCAAAGCCCCGGTTCCGAAACCGACGAAGAACTGGGTCCGGAGGTTCCGGCGGGTTAAGGCCTGTCGATATCACGTTCCTCTATTCCCCTGAACATGCGCTGCCGTCCTCAACTGATTCCCCCTCGCAGCATGTTGTAATCAGGCCCTGACAGCAATCACACCCCGGCTCAGTGCCTCGCACCATTCCGCTAATGACAGCCGCAGCGCAACCCACTCCCGCTTTTACGGTAATAGCCTCAACGGCACAGTTCCGCTCGCAGGCTCCGCACTCCATACAGGCATCACGGTCGACAATCCGGGCCTTTCCGTTCTCCAGCGCGAAAACCGCGTGCGGACAGACCTCAGTACACATGCCGCATCCGATGCACTTCTCCTCATCAAGTTCCAGAGTCACGACACCAGCCAGGTAACGCATTGCTGCCATTTTTTTCTCCTTATCAGTAGATCAATCCGCCCGTCTCAAGCTTTAGACAAACCGTCCCGCCAGCCACAACGCAACTCCCACACCGGCACCGATCGATTGCAGAGGCACTGCGACCCGTATCTCGCGCAGTACACCGGAGAGCGATGTGTAAGTCGATGCTCCCGTGAAATTCATCAGCATATAGCTGGTAATTGCCGGCATAATCAACATCCACGCTGCCAGGCTCAACCAGCCTCCAAAAGCCATCATATGCTGCAAGCCGTAAGCCGTTACGCCAACAGCGATCGCCAGGCCGAGCCACATCCCCTTGGCGGCGAAAGCTCTGCCCGGAAGCCACGGCAACAGTATCACTCCCAGCACTCCCCCGACCACAAATGCCATGAGCAATATCAACGCTGCGGGCAGCCCTATGGTCACCGCCAGCGAGCTCGAGTAGCCCGCGCGGTTCACTCCTGCCAACAGAAAGAAAGCCGCCGCCGCAATAAGAGCGTACTTACCTCCAACAACCAGTTCAATCGGCGCCAGCACGATCCGGTCCAGCATCGTAAACCGCACCCTACGCATCTCACGCGTGGCTTGCATGCCTGCGTCCATAAACGCCGGGAGATCATCCGCCCGTACGGGTCCGTATATCACCCGAAAGCCGCTCAGCTTCTTCACCAAATGTGCGCTCACCCCGGTTGCGCCCAGTTGCGGAAGCACCAAGTTGCGGTGGTCGACAATTTTTTTCAAACTGACCGCTTCAATGCGCCTGACAAGCTCCTCAGTGCCGAATGTCCCTTTCCCTGCCGCGCACCAGACATTAATTCCTTTCGTATCGAGCACAAGTATCCAGGCATCGCGACCGCCCAAATTGCTCCGCAGTCGATCGAAGCTCATCCTGTAATTCGCCGTGACCAGGACCGGCGACTCGGAATTTGGATTCCCAACCGCATACAGTCCCGGCTCCACAACGTACTTCATGCGGCCGATGCCCCAGCGCGCTTTCCAACTTCCGAGGCGATCGGCAAAGTTCAACTCAGTCGGCACCCGCCGGATCTTTCTGCCATTGAGAAACAGGAACGATGTATTGCGAATCCTGCCAGACATTGCGCTTTTCTCTCTCAGATAACTTCCGAGGCAAGCGACGGACCGCTTTCCCCGGAACCACTTCACCCGTGTCGGCAAACTAAACCTTGCAGCACCCACTTTTGAAAAACTCGGTCAAATCCTGCAAGGTCTCGGAATTGACCCAACACGCGACTTTCTGGCCGCGCCTTTCCATTTCGATAAGGCCCGCACGGTTCAACTCCTTCAGGTGATGGGAGATAGTCGATGGTGCGAGTTCCTTATCCTGTCCTAATTCCCCCACACAAGCACACGGTCCAGGATCAGCAGAAAATGTAGCGCTTGGCGGGCAACAGGACACAAGGCGCAGGAAGATGTCCAAACGATTGGGGTTCGATAGCGCTGCGAACATCTGAGCCAGCCGCTGCAGGTCCTCTTTGCGATAATTCGACATGTTTCGAATTATAGCATAGTCACCTTCGTCTGTCAGCAAAACACGGGGACACCTGCACTTCGGGACGAAGTGAGGTGTCCCCGATTGAAGTAGTGTCCCTGATTGAAGTAGTGTCCCTGATTGAAGTAGTGTCCCCTATTGTAAATCACGGGGGACATGCCATTTTTCTCCGGTGATAAACCTGACTTTACCATTGCATATCAAGGGAAAAATGCCTTGTCCCCGAAGTTCGAAAAAAACACTTTTATGTAGAATTGGTCTAAGGCCCCAGACAGGCCCTTTCATCCCAGACAAAGCCCAATTCAACGTTTTCTGCGTTCCCCACGAAAACGGTGCCGTGAATTGATGGCGTCTCGAGTATCGGTTAGGTCGTCGCTGTCGGACCCTTTCTTCCTTCGAGGCTTGCGTTTTCTATCCGGCTTCACGGCTTTCTCTTCATCCTCGGCCCCTTCCTCGGCCTTCTCCGCTTTCTTGGTCGCCCAGTAGAAATCGGCAAGCGTAATGTCGACACGATCGTGAACGCTGCCCTTGGTCCATCCGCCCTTCTTCAACCTCCGGCCGGCCTTGACACCGGTAAACGCATCAATCGCCTGATTGACAGTAGAGACCGGTATGATCGAGAACTTGCCCTTACCGATCGCCTTGAGAATTTCCTCCGGCAGCATAAGCTCCGGAACATTTGCTCTCGGCATGACCACACCCTGAGTGTCCGTCAGACCATCGGCTTTGCAGACCCGGAAGTATCCCTCGATCTTCTCGTTGATCCCGCCAATTGCCTGAACCTGGCCTTTCTGGTTGATGCTCCCGGTCACAGCGAGGTCCTGCCTTAGTGGGAGCTCGGAAAGCTCGCTTATAAGCACGAGGACCTCGGCAAGACTTGCAGAGTCGCCATCCACCTCAGAGTACGACTGCTCGAAACAGAGGCTCGCGGATAGAGTGATCGGCCCATCAGTTCCGTACAGGTGCCTGAGGTAGCCATCCATAATGAGGACGCCCTTGTCGTGAATCTTGCCCGACAGCTTTGCCTCACGCTCGATATTCACAACCCCGCTCTCGCCGATTGAGATTTCGCAGGTGATCCTGGTGGGACGCCCGAACGCAAAGGTGCCGATGTCGTGAACCGCAAGTCCGTTGACCTGCCCGACGACTTTGCCGCGGGTATCGATCATCAGTATGCCTTCATCAATGGCCTCCCCGATCCGCTCACGTATGAGGTCCTGACGGTATTCCCTGCCGAGCACCGCTTCTTTGACATGCACCGGCTCAATGACCTTTGCATTCGCCACTCCCGCATGATGGTTCGCTTCCCTGAGTATGTCGGCGATCTCACCAAAACGCGCGCTCATCTTGCCGCCTCGGCTACCGAGCCTTGCCCCCTCCTCTGCGAGCCTCGCCACCGCCTTGGCCGAGAGGTGCTTCGTACCCTCATCAGCCGCCATTTTGCTCGCCAGTGCCGCATAATGACGGATCTGAGGTCTCCCGCGAGGCATGAGAGTGTCGAAATCAGCCCGGACCTTGAAAATTCGCTGGAAATCCTCCTCGTAGTAAGTCAGCATGTGGTAGAGATAGCTGTCGCCGATAAGGATCACAGTGACATCGACTTCGATCGGCTCCGGCGTGAGGGAGGTTGGCGAGATGGACAACAGGGTATCGAGCCCCTGGATCTGGAGCTTGCAGGTTTTGAGGGTCCGCATCAGTGTTCGCCATGCATGCGGCTCCATGAGCACATCCAGTGCGTTCAAAACGAGAAAGCCGCCATCGGCTCTGAGAAGGCTCCCACACTTGATTAGAGTGAAATCGCTTGTCCAGTATCCACCGAGCCGCCATTCGCGCTCTACGGTTCCAAAAAGGTTGAGATACGTAGGATGGTGTTCGATTATCACCGGGCACGGGTCCTCGGCAGCGCCATCGCGCACCACATTCACCTGGAACAACCGGAATGGGTCGCCCATTCTGGTCTCATCCGCGGGCCCGAGCACGGGCGTAGGCGCGGGAATGCCCTCGCGCTGATGCTCGTCCTCCTCTGAGCTGAAGATGCCCGGGGTTTCAAGTATGAATTCCTGCACCTCACAGATGTACTCCAGGATTTTCGGCTCCGGGAACTTATCGCACATGTCCTGGCACAGGTCGCTGAGGATCTCCTTGAGCACCTCCCGCTCAATATTGGCTGTCTTCTCCGCCAGCTCGCGATTTAGCTGCCTGGCCCGCTTGAGCACGGCGCGTAGATCGGCTTTGAAACCCTGGTAGCGATGGTAGAGACCGTCGAGTTTGCTCTTTGGGAATTTGCCCTCCTCGACCAGTTTCCCTACCTGGTTCGGCGGGACCGGTTTGCCGTCGATTATCGGGAAGATATCCGGACGGGTATACGGACCCATCTGCACCTGCACAAGCGCGAAACCGTCCTTCACCACTTTTTTCTCCAGCCCCTGGAACAGCTTGGCCTCTCTCTTCGCGTATATCTCCGCAAGCTCCCGCTTGCTGGCGAGCACGGTTTCGCCATCAAGCGCGTGTGGAATGGTGTTACGGAGATTCTCCACCAACTGACCCATCTCGCTTTTGAACACGCGTCCGCTGCCTCTTGGCAAAGTAATCAGCCGGGGTTGGTCGGGAGACTTGAAGTTGTTGACATAGCAACGATCCTGGTATTCCCTCCCGCGAATCCGGAACCCCTCGAGTATCGCCTTTACAGCGGTCGATCGGCCGGTCGCGGAGATGCCGCTCGCGTATATGTTGTACCCGCGCGCCCGGAGTTCCGTTCCCAGCTTCAGCGCGGCGAGCGCTCTCGGCTGTCCTACAATGGTGCGAAGGGGTCTTACTTCCTTTGTGGTCTTGAAGCCGAGTTTCGTGTGATCCACACTCCATCGGCATTTGTCGACCGGAAGGGCCCTGGGAGCTTCAGCCTGCGGTAGAGGGTAATCCTTGGTGCCCGCTGCAGCAGCGGCATCGGGTGATAATCTGTCTTTCTTCTTCTTCGCCATACTGAGTCCTTTCGCTAGGACGTTGCCCACCTTATCCTTTTTTCATGGAGGAATGGCAAGTATAACGACCGTCCGGGCGGAAGTCACGGAGGTTTGATGAGATAACAACGTGGGATTGATGATTAATAGATCAACATTTCAAGGTCTTGGGGCGACATCTAGCCCCTCACTCAACGACTAATAATCCACATCCAGATTGACACGTCCAAGGAGCGACTCATAGAGAAGAACGGCAAATGCACTCTGAGCGGGAACGACAATCGCGGCTGTCACTACCCCCGCCCAGAACCAGTGGTAAGCCAGGAAACCGATACCCAGCCAGTATGCCGACATCGCAACGCCAATAGCCAAAAACAGCAGCCATAACCGCCGAAATGTCAGGAACAGAATGAAAGCTTTCCGGCGACCTGAGATATTGCGTTTGTCGAGATGAATCAGAAGCAGCAGAGGAACGAAAACCATCAAGCAGACAATCCCCGGAACGACAAATGTAGCCAGCAGAACCGCTCCCGCCATGAGGCAGGGCAGAGCCCAGGCCATGCTTTCGCGGTAGCGGGACCGTCCGACAGGAACCAATACATTGAAATAAGCCACGGACACCTGGTAACGGTGCCGTCTTAGAAGGCCGAACAGGTAGTAGGACAAGATTGGGACGAACAGGATAGTCGCCAGAATCAGCGACAGAACGACCATGAACACCTCAAGCTGGAGCATTGATTCCTCCGGCGCAAGCAGATGCAGGGCCACTGAAGATACGCGGTGAATAATCCAGGCGACAATCGTCCACAGAACCTGCACGGTGATTCCATTGACCCAGATCAGGAGACCGTCCCTGGCCAGGAACAAACCGAATTCCTTGAGTGGGGCGAGATCGAGTGGGCGCTTGAGGAAGCCATCAGGGATTCTGTGCGCGCGAAAATCCCATCCGCACCCCGGACAACGCACGAGGTCCTTCTCGAAAGTCACATCGCACCTGGGACAATGCAGGCTCATTGCTCGAGCTTGGGACCATGAACGGTGTATTGGAGTTTGCTGTCCGCCTGGTTCCCCGGCGCAGAATCGGTGAGAATCTCTGCTATTTCAGTGAGAATCGAACTCCTGGTCATGTCAAGAGAAAGGGGCGTAACCGAAATGTAGCCTCCGTCGAGCTCGCACGCGTCGGTGCCCCGATCGCCGCTTCGCTGGACTAGCTTGCCGGTGATCCAGTAATACTCTCGCCCCCTGGGATCGACCCGCTTGTGCAGGACATCGTCGTACCATCGCCTTCCCAATCTCGTTATGGCAATCCCTTTGATCTCATCCGGGGGAATATTGGGATAATTCACATTGAGAAGGACATCGTCGGGAAAAACCCCGTCCCCCGCCATTGCGGCGAGTCGACTTGCGAACTCGGCGCAGTCGGCGTAACGAAGGTTATCGAATGCCCCCATGCTGATCGCGATCGACGGAACACGCGCCACCACACCTTCCATCGCGCCCGCGACCGTTCCGGAGTAGGTCACATCCGCGCCGAGATTCGGTCCCGCGTTTATTCCGGACAGAATGACATCCGGCCTCTCACCGAAAACGGCGTGAATCCCGAGCAGGACCGCATCTGTAGGCGTCCCGTTCGTGGAGAAAACACGGATGCCCTCAACAGGGAAATCCTTCTCGGCTGTGCACCTGAGCGGCTTGTGCAGCGTAATGGAATGACTGACGGCGGACTGTTGCGTTGCCGGCGCGACAATGACTACATCGCCCAGCCTGGCGACCGCTTCGGCAAGCGCAATCAAACCCGGCGCTCGAACTCCGTCGTCGTTGGTTATGAGAATCCTCATGGGTCGGTCCATATCGTTCAACAGGCCAAATATAGCAACGACGCGTTCCGGGGGCACATGCCGGCAGCAAAAAAAAACGAGCCTAACCAGGGGACACCTCTTTTCGTCCTCGAAAAGCAGGTGTCCCCGCCAAGCAGGTCCGCTTGCTGACGCGCGCGGTTCGGAACCGATGAACCGGATCAGTTGGCGAAGATCTTGATGTTATCGATGAATTGACCGCGGCAGCCGTTGAACAGGTGGTCGTCCGTTGAGAAACGAAATGATAAAGTGACACTGCCTCCGGCATACGCGGATATATCGTAAATATAATGGCACCAGATCATGGTTCGGTTATACCCGCGCTGGCTCACCGTCAGGAATCTCGGCAGGGGATCGATGAACGGATTGTAGAACCTGATTTCAATACCGTTGACAAAGAATCTCATCTCATCGTAGTTCGACGGAATCTGGCTTTCGATATCGAAAGACATGTCGAACTCGACCCGGGCTTCAGTGTAGCCGGAAAGATCGATCGCCGGGGCAGTGGCCACACCCGAGTGAGTCACTAAGGAGATCCCCCCGGTGAATGTTCCCTGGAGCGGATCCCAGGTGCCCAGGAAATTGCCGTCGGCCTCCAGCCCGTACCACAGGTAGTAGTCACCGTCGGGAGGAGGCGGAATCGCCCCGCCAAACGCTTCATCAGGTGGGATCACAACGAAGTTGTACATCGGGTCGAATGAGATGTTCAGAATCGACGGGTTGTAGAGCTGTCTGTGATAGTAGCCGCTGAATGTCCAGCCGGATTCCACTTCGAAACTCTCCTCCCAGATTGGTAAGTCCGGTAGGGTCGGCTGAAGCACAATGACGGAGTAGGGCATTTGATTCTGCGCCGATGGAATAAAGCTGGAGTCGTAGACCTGGAATCCTTCGGCTCGCACCTGCATGAGATACCCGCTCAGCGTGGTTTCATATACCTTGGGGGTGACCGGCACGTTGAGCATCGAGAAATAACCGTGTTCGTCGGTAACCTCATTTTGCACGAAGTCCTGAGTGCTGGGTGTGCCAGGACAAGTCAACTCCACCGTCGCACCGGAGACAGGCAGACCCAGTGGATCAATCACCCTCCCGGCAAAACCCATGATCTCGTACCAGTTGATCGGGTCCAAGAATACACCCCATGGGTCCATCTGGTACGGGTTATGAAGCGCAATATCCAGGTGAACGTCCTCGTACTCGGTCACCACGACATCCCAGGCCACACATGAGAGATGGACTAAGTCATCGATGGTCACCGATACGTTGAAGGTGCCGGTCGTCACGTTCACACAGTATTCCCCGTCGACTACGGAGGTTAGTTCCGGGACGAAGCCCACGGGGTCCTGGTTGACAACGCTGACCACCGCTCCGTCAAGGCCGTCGAGCGAGAACGAGTCACCCACACGCCCCCAGATTGTCTGTATTGCCGGCGGCGGGGTCTCGTCGACTGTCACGGTCAGGTAGTTGTACAGTCCGATCGATGGATCATCCTCACTGAACGCAGCGATCAAGCACACATACTCTCCCGGATCGGCATCCTCGATGTTGGTGATTGTTCCTTCCCAACGATCGTCGTCAGCGTTGTAGTCCAAAATCGTGATCCCGCCGGTGATCGGGGTCGTGTCCACCGTTACTTCGGTCACATTCAACTGCCAGTCATGGACCTCGGTGAAAATCATACCCTCGCCCTGGTCGATCCCCGTAAGATCGGGATCATCAGGATAGATGTCGCCCTCATAGCCGAAATAGTCCAGATCGTAAGGCTCCGGGCAGTTCTCGGGCCAGCTCGCGTCGATGGCGAAATCGATCACGAACTTCTTCGGGTCCGGGGGGACATACAACTCGAAGATCTCCGATGCGCTCGAATAAGGGCTGAACTCCCGATTCGGGGTTGTTTTCGTGAAGGAACGGAACGGATTGATATCGTCCCCGTCCTCGTAAAGCATCGTGAAGTCATCGGCGTTCAGAAGCTCGTGGCCCTTCTCGTCGAGAAAAATAATCACCCTCACATCGTAGCCGGTGAAGTACGTGGGATTCACAAGCGTGCCCTTGATAGTGTAGTACGGA
>CBDUXL010000038.1:0-15798 GCA_965371155.1 uncultured bacterium
CCCGTAGGGGCAACCCTCGTGGTTGCCCTGGTTCCAGGGTTTTTCAACAGCCCCGTCTCGCTCGTTCTTTTTTTTTGGCCAACGCACCATAGGATAAGAGAATTGCATCTTGTGCGAGCAAGATGGGACTGTTGAAAAATGTAGACAATTTCGCCCCCCCTGAATCCCCCCCAAGAGGGGAGGTTTATATGGCAACAAATGTAGAGCGAAGTAGACAAACCGTCCCCCCCTTGGGGGGACTACAGGGGGGCTTGCATTTAGAGGGGGAAACACCACAATCAGGACCAAGGCCCTTTCTCAACAGCTCTGCCCTCATCCTGCTTAACTTCCTCTGATGTCCGACCATCAAGACATCCCCACTTGCGTCCTCTTCACCGGACCGCCGGGATCGGGAAAGACGCATCGCCTTCTGGAATTATTCCACGATGCCCGTCGCGAAAAGCGTGAGGACCGGGTGCTGTTTGTCGTTCCCGATGCAAACGCGCGTGAGCATCTGCGCGATATCCTCGCTGGATTCGCGCCCGATGATGTTCCCAAAGCATTCTCCGACCGCGGCATACAGACTCTACCGTCCCTTATTCGCTTGCTTGCAGGTTCCGTTTCGGCAGGTCCGATGCATCGCAGGGCGCTTGTGGATAAATGGGTCGAGGATGGAAAACTTGATGGAGGACAGTCGCCGATCTTGGAAACTCCGGGCGGACGAGCATCGCTTGCTCGGGCTATCGGAACTCTCCGACGGCAGGGAATTACCGCGAAGAAGCTCGGCAAATTGAGTGAGGCCATCCTGGGCGAGAATTCTCCTCTCCTCCACGCCATGCGGCTTTGGGAGCAATGGCTGAACGAGAATCCGGACGAGCAGGATGAATTGGACAACCTGATCGCCGCAGCATCCAACGGTAACCCCACCACTTGTGGTGGGGTTCAAAGATGGGACATCATCCTCATCGATGGATTCACCGAGATCGGCCCGATGCAACGGCAGGTGATTGAATCGATCGTGGGCAAAGCCGAACGAGCCTTTGCCGCGCTTGATCCGAATCAGTTTCCATCCAGGGAGCTTTACGAGCAATTCAAAGACAGAGGCTTCAAGGACGAGGCGTTGAAACCCGGCGTCCGATGGAGCGACACATGCGTGATGAATTGGCTCGCCGGCATCGATTCATGGTCTATCGACGCGCCCCGTCCGGATTCCGAGTGTCCTGATCCAGCTCCTGATGAGCTGATTCTCATTGAGGCTGCCGATCCGAGAATCGAGGCGGCGGCTTTGGCAAGGCAAATCGCGAAGTGCGTTCGTGACGGCTTCAAGTACAGCGACATCGCAATCATCTCGCCACGGCTCGGTGAGTTCCGACCGACTCTCGAAATCGAGTTGGGTCGCGCCGGAATCCCTGTCAGATTCTACGTGGACCGTCCACTTCTCGAAACCGCTCCCGGCGCGCTTCTGGACGCAATCTTAACCCCGGCAACGGGAGACTGGAATGACGAAAAGATCTGCTCGTTGCTTGCGCACGCGGGAAGCGGCGTTTCCGCCGACCATGCACGGTCGGCGTATGAGTACACATCCCGGAAAGCTCGTCTTGGAGAGATCGACAAATGGCTGAAATGGACGAGTGATTTGGATTCGGCGAGCGGGTTGCTCAATCAGCTTGCAGAACTTGGCAAAGAGCCTGTTTGCGATCCGGTCGAGTTTGCAGCCTCCCTGCTCGAGCTCGTCGGCGGGCCTTTACGCGAGGCATGGCGCGATACCCCGGCTCAGCTTTTGACCGAGGAAGGTTG
This sequence comes from uncultured bacterium, assembly GCA_965371155.1. Classification (GTDB taxonomy): domain Bacteria; phylum JAJVIF01; class JAJVIF01; order JAPKYR01; family JAPKYR01; genus CBDUXL01. The sequence goes on from CBDUXL010000038.1 coordinate 1,777, forward strand.
GGCGTGGGAGAAAGTCGCATCGACAATCAAATCTGCCGCTCGAGCATTCAGAGATGTATGGGGCGAGCAAGTCCCGGCAAAGGTCGCAGGATTTCTTCGGGCCGAGCTTGGCCGCGCCCGTGGACGTCCGCTCGATCGCCGACGTGACTGCGTTAACGCAGTCACGCTTCTCGGATCGCGCACCTGGTCGGTTCCGGTTGCGATGGTTTGCGGACTTACCAGGAATAATTTCCCGAGACGTCCGCCCCCGGACGCCTTTCTGACCGACGATATTCGCGAGAAGCTCGACCCGCCTCTCCCGACAAGCGATGAGCTTCTGAGGCGTGAGCAGGCGTTGTTTCGTGTCGCTGTAACTCGCGCGAGTAAGCGTCTGGTGCTGTCAAGACCAACAGCGGATTTACCCGGTTCTCCGCTACTGGAGACGGTTCCGCTCCGTCTGCTTACTGACTGGCTTGGTCCGGTTGCCCAGAAATGCAAGGAAGAAATCATCCATGAGCCGCCCTTTGAGCCTGAGCACGCGACATACCCGACGGACATTGCGTCGATCGCTTTCAGCAAAGGGATAGACGATGCGAAGTTGCTGGAGAAGTTGTCGCAGCGCTGCAACCGTCCGCTTGCAGAAACCGTCCTACTTGATCGCTGCGAGTCTGCAGAGCTGGAAAACACAGATGCGCTGATCGAGGCGATACTCGGCTCACCTGAAAGCCCGATTACCCTAAAACATCTCAATAATCTTGCCCAGTGTCCGTACAAGTTCTTCTCATCGCGCGTGCTCCGTCTGCGCGAGCCGGACCGCAATCGTATCAGAAAAGGACTTGACTACATGGCCTGGGGCATAATCGCCCACTCCGCGCTTGCAGCCTGGCATAGGAGCGAGCGAACCGCCGACTTCGAGACCTTAGTGAAAAAAGCTGCCGACACAGAGCTGACAGGCATTCCCCGATCGAGCGTTACCGAAGGCAGGCTCAGGCAGATTGTCCTGGCGCTTGAGCGATTCAGTAAATTCGAGAGGGAGTACATTCTCCAGCTTGGCTTCAGGCAGGAATATGCAGAACTCAGTTTCGAACGGGATGACAACGGAGAGACGAGGAAACCAATCGACTGGAAAATCGATGCGGATCACACTCTCACGCTGGGCGGACGGATCGATCGTGTGGACATCGGCGATGCAAACACCGCGATGGTGGCTGACTATAAGAGGTCGCCGCACAGTGCTACAAATGATTTCAGGAACCTGAAAGAAAACCTCAATTTTCAGCTTGCAGTTTACATAGCGCTGGTCGAGGAAGGTCTGAATCTTGAAGTCGCGCTCGCATGCTTTCTCCCGCTGATCGTGCTCAAGCCGGATGTGTTGAAAAAAGTTCTCGCTACTCCCGAGATTCAAGAAATAATTGAGGATGCCGGAATCAAAGGAAGGGGAACGCCGACCGCTCCTGCCGACCACTTGGAACGCGCAGAGAAAGCGATCTCAGCGCTGATTGAGAAGATTCCCTCTGACAGTATCACACCCAAACCGGCCGATAAAAATCAATGCGGCGAGATATGCCCCTACAGCGACCTCTGCCGTTACCGATTCACCGGCGACGAGGGCTTTGGCGAGGGGGGTGACGCCTGATGTCTTTCAACCCCACTAAAGCGCAAACAGAAGCGATACAGATTCCCATCGGCGGAACGATCGCGGTGTCTGCACCTGCCGGAACCGGCAAGACAAGTGTGCTGAGCGAGGTTGTCGCGGGCAAGATGGTCGCCGAGAAAGGCAGGAGCATCCGAAACCTGCTTGTAATCACCTTCACGCGCAAAGCCGCCGCCGAGATGGCGGAACGAATTGAAAATCGATTGCGCGAGCTTGCAGAGGAAGATCAATATAAACCGGAGCGCGACCGCCTGATCCGCGCGTCAGGAAAAGTGGCCGATGCTGCAATTGAGACAATCGATGCGTTTTCGGCGAGAATGCTTCGCGAGCATGCCGCTGTCGCGGGTCTCGATCCGAATTTCGACATACTGGACCAGGACGAGACCCTCCTTCTGGGCGAGCGAGTCGCCGGGGAGTGCCTGGAAAGGTGGCTCCATGCGCCCCCGCACGAGAAATGGCCCAAGGTCGTGGAGGAGACGAATGTCCGCGACTGGCCGAAGCTTCTGAACGATCTCGACGCGCATCTGATGACAAGGAGGGCTGTTGTCCGGGACAGGCTCCTCATCCCCGAAGAAGCTGTGACCATTCGGGGCGGAATCGACAGTGTACGCAGAGAACTTCTGGAAAGCATCGAGGATTACGAAGAGCAATTGAGACAGGTAGCGGAGGAAGGCAAGGAAAAGCGCAGCAACTATGGCAAGCAGGCTGAAGCTCTCATTCCAGATATCCCTCGCCTTCGCGATTGGTTGGAGCAGGACTCGCTCGATTGGGACAGTCCAATTGTCCGCAAGGTATCTGTTTGGGATCTGTGGAGTAGAAATGCCAAGGCTCCGTTTCGTACGGATGTCGTAAACATCGCACACAACATCAAGAAACATCTTTTGGGCGATGTGAAATCCGAGGACAAGGAGACTGAAACCCTCCTAGGGCTCGATCTCGACTACCTCCTCCGCGATCACCGCGAAGCGCTCGCGACGGCAATCCTCGATTTCCACAACTCCTTCCTCAATGCCAGACGCAGCGAAAATGCACTCTCATTCGCCGATTGCGAAATCGAGGCGCTTGAACTGCTCGAGCAAAATCCGCATATCCAGGACTCGTATCGCGAACGCTTCGAGTTCGTTGTTGTCGATGAATTCCAGGACATCAATCCTCTTCAGAAAGACCTGATTTATGCGCTTTCCAGACCGTCGGATGACGAGAATTTCCCGGCCAACCTGTACGTGGTCGGCGACGTGCGCCAGAGCATCTATGGCTTCCGCGATGCCGATCACACGCAAATCGTGAATCTGCGGAAGGCTCTGGATAAAGACAAGAATCCCGATTTCGGCAACCGAATTCTCTATGACAGCTTCCGCTCACGTCCGGAGCTTCTGAACGTGGTTAATTTTATCTTCAAGAGCATCTGGTCGGACGTGGATTTTCATACCGACCTCCGTCCGGCGTTTGAAGACTATCTGCGAGTCGGCGCAAGCGATAAACCTGTCGGGCCACGCTGCGAGATGCATATCGTGCAGGCGTCCGACTCCTCTACCGGGCGTCGCAACGAGGCAACCGTTATCGCGCGACGGCTCGCCGAACTCGTTCGAGATGAATCCCCTTTAATCTGGGCGCGTGGACCCGATGGCTCATTCGAGAGGTCGATCGAATGGCAGGACTGCGCGCTGCTTTTCAGGACCCGGAAAGTGTTCGCGCTGTACGAGCAGGCGTTCGCAACACTGGGTATCCCGTGTCGCACCGAATCGGGCGGCGGTTTTTGGGATCAACGAGAAATCGGCGATATCATCGCACTCCTCAGTTGCCTCTCGCCGATGAATGATGATATCGACTGGGCCGTGCTCCTGAGGAGTCCGTGGGTGGGGCTTTCGGACGATGCGCTTCTCGAAGTATCAAATCACGCAATCGGCGGTAAATGGTCCGACGCACTCGGGGACATTCGACTGCCCCCAGGAAGTGACCAAACGAGGCTGACAACATTTCTCAAATGGCTTAAGCATCTGCAAACGCTTGCGGGGCGTGTTCCGGTTGCGAGAATCCTCGAGGGGGCGCTAGAGCGCTCGGGTTACGCGCAACGGGTTTTCGCTCAGAATAATGGGCGCTTGGTTCGAGCGAACATCGAACACTTGTTGGGATCGCTCAACTCCGATCGGACGAAGTTCGATATCTTCGCAGCAGCGAATCACCTTCGATGGTTGAGGGATATCGAGGCGGGGAGAGCTCAGGCTACCGTAGATTCCGAAAGCAAGGAGGGCGCGGTTACGCTTGCGACGGTTCACGCCGCGAAAGGGCTTGAATGGCCGCTTGTCGTGCTTCCGGACCTTGCACGCAAACCAAAGACCACATCGGATGAAGTTTCATGGTCCGAATCCACGGGTCTAACTTTCGGGAGGATCAATCCCGCGACCGGCGAAACCGAAAAACCTGCAAGCAGTCATATCGCATCGCGAGCGAAGTTGGACGCCGAGCGTGATGAGGACAAGCGAGTTCTCTATGTCGCGCTCACACGGGCACGGGAATGGTTGATTCTCTCAAGCTGGGCCAAGGACGTGAGCACCAAATGGTCGGTCGACAAATACTCCTGGCTCAGTCAACTGGACAAGGCTCTCACGCTGGGCAACCAGAATCTTCTGGGGAACCCGGATAATGAGCCGGACGAAATCCTTGAATTCAAAGATGACAATGGTTTCAAAATCAGGCGAGTTACGCATTCAAAGGTCCAACCACTCAAATCGGACGGGTCCGCGAGAATTCCCGATCCTGCTGAAGTAGACGAGCTTCACAAAGCTCTTGACTCGATGAAAGACCTACCCCCTGCGACAGCAGAACGTTATATGGTCACCGCGAGCGAACTCGCGGCGTTCGACAAGTGCCCGAGAATGTACGAGTACCGCTCGGTCATTGGGATTCCGAGCCGATGGGAATTTCCGAAGCCTGATGCGGGCGTTACCCTGTCCGGGGAATCTGATTTTGAAACCGAAGGCGAATTCGAAACACCCGAGGACGAGACATTTGAGCTTCCCGCATCCGAATGGGGAACGCTTTGCCACACAATGCTGGAGACCGTGTCGCTTGAAGCGGGCGCGGATGAAATCCGCGATGAGGCTGTTCGACTACTCAAGAAAGCCGGGATAGAGCCGGATTCGCCGCTCACCGAGGCCCTTGCGGAAGGTCGCCCGCCGGGTGAAACGTTCATCCTGCGCCTGACCGACATGGCCGCATCAACGCTGAAGCTTCCTTTGTTCGAGAAACTCCGTGCCTGCAAGGATGTGCAGCGCGAGTTTCGGCTTCTGGGAAATCTTGGCAAATCAGAAAAGGTGGTCCTTGGGATACTGGACTTGTGTGCCTCGTGCGACGGTCGCCCGGTTATCGTCGATTTCAAGTCAGGGAAAGTTGAAAAATCGCAGGCAAGAGCCCGCGCTGGGGACTACGAGCTTCAACTTTCGATCTACGCGCATCTTGTTGCCGCTCGCGAAGGTGTCGATCCATCGCAGGTAGAAGCCCATATCATCTTCCTGGACCCATCGGAAGATGTTGAAATCGATCTCACAACCGAAACTCTGAATCACGCATTAGAGGTTATCGAAGCACTCTCGAAAGCATCCCTTGACAACGATTTCCCCACAATCCCGTTGGACGACATCTGCTCCCGGTGCGATTTCCAGGATATCTGCCCCAAATCGTAACGAGGTGCATCCCCGAGTTTATTTTTCTCACGCAGCAATTCTGCAATTCACTGGGCGCTCGTCAGGATTTCGTCAACATCGTTCTCGGGTATCATCTCCGGACCGGGAAGAAGCTCTTTGTCGATCGATGCTTCAAGCGCTTGTCGACACGCCGAGTAATTGATCTCCCTCGGTTTCGACCCGTTCTTCGGCCCGACAAATCCCATCTCCTCCATCTGCATCATCATCCGTCTCGCGCGAGGGTATCCCAGTTTCAGCTTGCTCTGGAGCATGCTCGTTGATGCTTCGCCTTCGTTCAGAAAAATTTTCAGCGCCTTGACTACAACCTCGTCGTCGGTTGACAGGACATCCGAATCGACAGAGACACGCGACGGTCTCGCAGGCGCATGCACCGCGGTGACATCATCATCGAACTCCGGCTCGCCCTGCACGGTCAGGAACTCCACCACCCGCTGGATTTCTTCATCCTCCACAAGAGGTCCCTGAGCCCGGATCGGCGTGTCCTCATCCACAGGCTTGTACAGCATATCGCCGTTCCCGAGAAGAGTCTCGGCTCCCTTATAGTCGAGGATCGTCCTCGAATCGTTGTAGCTTGCGACATTGAGCGCGATTCGCGCGGGAATGTTCCCCTTGATGTTTCCGGTGATGATTTTCACGCTCGGGCGTTGGGTGGAGAGAACGAGGTGGATTCCGACGGCCCGAGCGAGTTGGGTCAGTGATGTAATACACGCCTCGATCTCGTAACCCTCCTGCGCCATCAGGTCGGCCATCTCGTCGATTACGATAACGATAAACGGCATTCTCCGGGCCGCAGGAACCTGTCGGTTGAATGCGAGTATATCGCGCGCTTTTTCGCTCTTGAGCTTGTGGTACCTGTCCCTCATCTCCTGCACCGACCACCTCAGGGCATTCACCGCATCGGTTACATCATTGACAACGGGGGTCAGGAGGTGAGGAAGCCCTTCGTAGAAGCCGAACTCCACCATTTTCGGGTCGATGAGAATCAATCGAAGCTGGTCGGGCGTGAGCCGATAGAGAAGACTGATCATGATTGCGTGAAGGCACACGGATTTCCCGCTTCCGGTCTGGCCGGCGACCAGAAGGTGCGGCATCCTTCCGAGATTGGCAAGCACGGGCTTGTTGTTCAGGTCCTTCGCAAGCGCCATGGTCAGAGGAGCGCGAGCTTTCTTCCAGGCGGGTGTAGCGAAAAGTTCCGACATCCGAACCAGGTTGGTCCGTATGTTGGGGAACTCGATACCGATCGCAGTCTTTCCGGGGATGGGCGCCTCGACCCTCACGCGCTTTGCGGGAAGCATATAGGCGATATCTTTCTCCATGCCCTCGACCTTGTTCACCCGTATCCCTTCGCCAAGAACAACTTCCACCCTCGTCACCGCCGGGCCGGTGACGACTTCACTCACGTGACACGGAATGCCAAACGTCTTGAGTGTTGTCACAATCCGTTGAGACGCGAACTCGCGGTAGTCATCATCCATGATCGGAGGAGCGGGCGAATGGAGAAGATCGAGCGGCGGAAGCTTGTAGTTTCGCTGCCTGGGTAATGACGGCGCCTGATCGAGGCCAAGTTCAAGCTGCTTTCCGGGAGGGACGTCGACTTCGTGGTCCGGTTCATGTGCTTCCGGCAGCGCTTCATCCTCCTCAATGTCCGCAGTCATCTCAGGGACAGGTAGCTCTGGGGTGATATGCTCGACTTGAGGTCGGGATGCTTTCAATCTACTGAATAAGGAGCTAACGCCGTGCAGAATAGATGACACAATCGCCAGAGGGCTTATTCTGATGACAATAAAAGCAAGGATGGTAAGAAGGACGAACGCCACCAGAAGTCCCATTTCGCCCACGAGCAGTCTCAGACCGCGCCCGAACCATAATCCAATGTAGCCTGCATCCCGGAGCGCGACTCGATCCCAGTAGAACAACCTGAGATGCATTCCGCACTCCCAGGCGCCGAGCATCAAAGGCAGCCCAAGAACGGAGAACTTGGAGATTCGACCCGCCATAGGCCATTTTCCGGCGGCGAAAAGATGAATGGTCGCGGAACCGAGAGTGAAAGCGAGGATCCATACGCCTACCGCGCCGACAAGCGGCGTGACGATCCGGACCATGATTTCGCCGACAGGACCGCCATGCCCGCTCAGGCCCAGCACATATACGATTACCATGCCGAATACAACCAGCCCCCACGCCTCAAACGCGAGGACTTGCTTGAGGACCTCGCGTGGATCGCGCGCTGAATCCAGGAAATCAAGATTCGGCTCGCCCAGCTTCTTCGCTCTCTCGGACATGCGGCACCTGCGCCCCGGTTTTCCCGGCGCATAAATAGGATCGATACGAATTGAATACGATTGAACTAGGCGGAAGCTCGCAAGCGCGGGAAACATAGGCGCGGGGTGAGATTCAAGAAACGTATGAAGCGCCGCTTTGGTTTGACTGCCGACGAAGAGAACGAATATGGCGCAAGACCGGCTGCAGGATCGCAGGTTCGAACCACTAAACCCATTTTTGCTAAACATACTTGATGTTCTCCTTTCGAACTGATATAATGCGATAGTTGTAGTAGGGCGCCTTCGGTACTATACTCCCTTCTAGGCTGCACGAAGCAATTTTTTATTCACTGCTTCAGATGCGAGGGAATTGGAGATGGCAGCGGTACCATGGAAAGACTGGATTCCAGGTGTTCTCAACAAGGAACAGACCAAGAAACTCGGCACGAAGGGTTATATTCAAGGGCTTGTAGAGGAAGAAATAGACGCCTCCTCATTCGACCTTCACTTGACGGATGAAGCCTACGTTCTGAGACGAGGTTCGATTAAGCCCTGCGGAGGTCTCTACCACGTATTACTTGGCAACGGTGAATATGCGGAAACGTTTAAACCGGACAGCAACTCTACCTTCACACTAAAACGCAAGAGTACATATCTTTTTAAGTTGAGCGAGCGGTTGCATCAGCTTGGCGACAGCAGTATCTACGGTCAGGCAACAGCAAAGAGTTCAGTCGGGCGAATAGATGTCCTTGCACGACTGATTGTGGATGGGGAGGATAAATATGAGGGCTTCGAAGCTAAGAACATTAAATCAGGTGATATGTATGTTGAGATAATCCCGATCACCTTCAATGTACGGGTAAGGCAGGGGATTTCTGTCTCACAATTGCGACTGTTCTACGGGAGACCCAAGGTCTCAGAGGTCAGCGGAGAAGAATACTGGAAATGCGTTCTACATGACGTAGACAAACACGACGGCATGTTGTCAGTTGATTTACAGGAAACAGAGATCCAGAACGAATTGGGTTGTGCATTCTGCGCAGAAGATGATATCGACGAAGCAATTGACCTCTGGGACAAAGAGAAAAACGAAAAGCCTGATCCCTGCAAGTACTGGAAGCTACTTCAAGCAGAGGAAGAGCGTCTGCAAATCAAAAAGGATGCCTTTTATATCTTGCGGTCGAGGGAAAAGATAGCTTTGCCTAAGAGCCTAGCTATTTACTGCAGAGCCACAGACGAGACAATCGGCGAAATGCGTATCCATTACGCTGGTTTCGCTCATCCCTGGTTCGGGACAGGTCGTAAAGACGAGGCCAAAGGGACTTCTCTGATTTTCGAGGTCCGTGGCCACGTCGCTGACGTGAATCTAAAGCATGAAGAGAAACTGGCCCATCTTAAGCTCTTCCGGATGTCCGAGGACGCTGAGAGACCCAAAGAAATCAGCTACGATGATCAGACGCTGACTCTTTCAAAATACTTCCAGACGTGGCCCGAAACACTCGGAAGGACGGAAGATGGGCAACTATATGATGCAGAACTCACATCTGTAAATGAGCGTGCTGGGAAGGATTGAACCGATGCAAGAAGGCAACGTGCAACCAATGCTTTCATTTAAGGAGAACCTCTCTGTTGTCCGTTTGACCGGTGACGACGCACGGCGCGGCACCGATCTCTTCTTGCAGTTTCGAGATCGTGTGCTGGAGAACGAAACCGTCTACCCAGGGATCGACCACTGGATGAGGAACAAGATGATACCCGGGCTTAGTTCGCGTGAGAGGTCTGCGTTTATCTGTTGCATCGAAGGGCTGCCGATAGCCACTGCTGTTGTCAAGCACGGCAGGGACGCCAAGTTCTGCCATCTAAAGATTGACAAGAAGTATCAGGACCAGCACTTGGGCGAGATGCTGTTCACTCTCATGTCGCTTGAAGTTGGAGATGAGGCTAGGCGAATCTATTTCACGCTTCCAGAGAGTCTATGGGAGAGACGACGGAGGTTCTTTGAGTCCTTTGGCTTCAACATCGTACGCACGCTGGGCTACAAGTACCGGCGATCTGACCCCGAGTTGTATTGCTCTGCTCCATTGGCGAGGCTTTGGCTTTCGATCGAACACAAGCTACCGAAGCTCAAATCACATTTCGTTCTAGATGGCCTGTCGATGGACAACACAATGCTCATGACGGTGAAACCTCGATTTGTGACAAAGATCCTGAAGGGATCCAAGACTGTGGAAGTAAGGCGGAGATTCCACCGCCGCTGGGTTGGGCATCGGGTTTCTCTCTACGCGTCGGCTCCGCTTAGCAGTCTTGTTGGACAGGCCACAATCACATCCGTGAAATCTTCCGATCCGCCCTCCATCTGGGACGAATTTGGGCACCAAATTGGGTGTACTGAAGAGGAGTTTTTCGCGTATGTTGGCAAGGCAGACGAAGTGTTTGCCATTCACTTGGATGACATCGAAGCCTTCAAGCACAATATTAAGCTGGGACAGATAAGTAATGTTCTTGGTTGCCAACTGTTCCCTCCTCAATCTTATTGTGGTGTTACCAATAATGGGAAATGGTCTCAAGCTCTCGCCTTTGCCACGTTGCTTCAAAACCGCGTCGAATCCCAGCAATGAAGTAATACCGTAGGCCAGCTCTCCGCTTTGTTGGGCACACGCTCCTTCCTCTCCCCCATGCGCGATACCGTCCCCAATCCGATTGAACTACTCGGGCAGCAACGCGGGTATGGCGCTGTCCCCCCCGACCGCCCCCAAACGCACTCCCTTTCCTCCAAAACAAGCTCCTCAACATGCAAATCTAATAGGATTTAATCGATACTAAACCGGACAAGATATCCCGGTTAATAGGGATGAAGAATATGTTCAACCGTACAATCACAATCACTTGTGTATCCCTGCTCTTATTCGGAAGCCTTGCGCTTCCAGTCTCGGCTCAGGGCGAAAGCTGGTCGGTCGGAGGAGGCTACTGGTCTCTTCCGGGCGTCAGCGGCACCAAGGACACATCCGGGTTCTATGCAAGCGCGATAATTCGATCGGCCGTCTACTTGATGGAGATCGACTACGCGATTGATGACCCGGGCTTTCTGGCGCTTTCGGCGGACTATCTTTATCCGCTGGACATGGGGGGAAGCTATACCGGCGGCGTTGGCTATCTCGGCGCCGGCTACACTTACTTCTCGTGCGACGATCTCAGTAATGAATCGGGATTCAACGCTATGTTGGGCGCGGATTTCGGGCAATCTCTGTTCGGCACAATTCGGTACGCTTTCCTGGGATCAGACCAGGAGCTTATCACAATCGGCGTGACTTACACATTCCGTTAAGCTGAGATTTATGAATCACACAATTCAAAAGAACCGGACTGCGGTTCTTTCACTGCCGGCAGTCGCAATGTTTATTTTCCTAAGCGCCCCCGCTTCCGCGCAGGGACTACCGGGGGCTTCGCGTGCAGATATCGGGCGTCTCTCAACCGGGATCGGCTTCTATGAGGCCCCGGACGGTGCAATCAGCGACAGCGGTTTCTACGCCCTGGCAAGACTGGAAGTCAGCTCGTTCAAATTCGAGATCGACTACGCTCTCGACGATCCGAACTTCTTCCTAGGCGCGATCGACTACCTGTATTACATCCCGACCTCGGAAGGCATAACGCAGACGGCCGTTGCGTTCGGAGCAGGCTACACTTTTATGAACAGCGATGCGGCATTCGATAGCTCAAAATCAGGTTTGAATGTTCTTGGGCAGGTTCGCATCGCCGATACTATTGAAGCGCAAGTCAGATATGATTTTCTTGGGGGTAATTCGAATCTGTTTACTTTTGGAATGAGTTACGCGTTATTCTAACAGGAGTCTCCTTCGTCACCGAATAGAACCACCCACCCTCATCCTCCTCCCGACGATCCGCCCGAAATAGGCGGATCGTCCTTTTTAGTTGCGTTTCCACGGTTTCGGGCTACAATCCTACTGGCTATGTCTGATTATGAGTCTGAAATCGCGGACCGTTACTCACTCGACGCCCTCGAGTACGACATCATCATCGAACGCCTCGCAGGCCGCACGCAGTCATCTCTCGGTCGCGAGCTTGCCGAAAAGCTCCTGCCGTCTTCCGATGGTGCTGAAGTGGCAACGCGTCTCGACTACACCGATGACGCAAGAAGGTTCTTCGATCGCGAGAGCGCGCTTGTCAGTTTTCAAGGCCTAAACGATATCCGCGACAAAATCGGGCGCGCCAGCAAGGGAGGGATACTCGGTCCGCCTGAGCTCTGGCTGGTCAACTCAACACTGAAATCAATCCGATCGGCTCGTCAGATAATTCGAGATGCCCAGTTCGAGTATTCCCAAATCATTGGAGAGGCGCAAAGGCTGGGTGTTTTTCCGGAGATCGAGGACGCGCTGAACCACGCGATACATCCCGACGGGGATGTTCTCGATCGCGCACCGTCCGAACTCACGCGAATCCGACGCGAATTGATGCTGGAGCGCGAGCGCGCCGAACGCACTATCGGAAGCATGATTCAGACCTTCTCGCGGAGCGGGTTCCTTCGTGAGGCGAATTTCACGGTTCGCAACGGTCGCTACGTGCTTCCGTTTCGGCAGGACTGCCAGAAAAATGTGAAGGCTGTCGTGCAGGCGAGAAGTCCGACCGGCGCGACTGTTTTCCTCGAACCCTACGAGCTTGTCGAGCGAAACAATCGGCTTAGCGAGCTGAAAGGCGAGGAAGAGGCCGAGATCACGAGGATTCTCGCCGAGCTGAGCGCGCTGGTGGGGTCGCGAGCCGATGAGATCATCGCAGCAGTCAACACAGCGGGATTCCTGGATTTCGTTTTCGCCTGTGGAAGGCTTTCGCGCGACTTCAAAGGCTCCCGCGCCGAGATCGGCGACACGATCGTCATCAAGCAGGCGCGGCATCCGATGATTCCGCCGACTGAAGTCGTGGAAGTAAACATTCACTTTCCCGAGGGGGCGCGGGCGCTAATCATTTCCGGCCCCAATGCAGGCGGAAAGACAGTAGCCCTGAAAACCATCGGCCTTTTCGCGCTCTTGAACCAGGCCGGACTGCATATCCCGGCTTACGAGGGAAGCGCGCTTCCGATTTTCGGAAGCGTCCATGCAGATATCGGCGACCTGCAGTCGATCGAGTGGAATCTGTCCAGTTTCTCAGCGCACATTGTGTTCCTGAGAAGGACACTGGAGAGCCTGAGAACCCCTCATCATCTTCCCGCGTTGGCGCTCCTGGATGAAATAGGGCGTTCGACCGATCCACAGGAGGGCAGCGCGCTCTCCCTGGCTGTCATTGAGAGGCTGATAGAGGCCGACTGTTTCACGGCGGTCACGACCCACTTGCCCGCAATCAAGAATCTCGCGTTGAGTGAGGACGAACGGGTCGTGGGGGCAAGTGTCGAGTTCGATCTTGAAAAAGCGGAGCCGCTGTACACCATTCGCGTGGGCACGCTTGGGGCGAGTTATGCGATCAATATCGCGAGAGGGCTCGGCCTGGACAAGTCGATTCTGGAACGCGCCGACGAGCTGCTGATCGAGAAGGGCGAGATTCTGGCGATCGACATGCCCAGCCTCGAACATCGGCTGGAACAGTTGGAGGATGAAATCAAGCGCCTTGAAGAAGCTCGCGAGAAAGCCAATCGCGATCTGTCGGCGCTGGTGCTGATGGAGCGATTGATTGCTCTCGCCGCGTTGCAGGAAGCCGATGGAATTCTGCGGGAAGCCGAAAAGCGGCTGGAAGAAGCGAAGGGCCTCGCGGAACGCCTTCCACACAAGCTCGATCGTGAGGAGGTGACCGACGAGCTGAAAGCGATTCGCCGGCACGGCGAGGAGCTTCGCAGAGCCGCCGATATTCTGGCGGCCCCAGTTCTGGAACCGGCATTTGGAGCTGCCGGCGTGCAAACGGGAGACGAGAAACCGAGGCTGGAGGTCGGCTCGCCTGTGTGGGTGATGTCACTTAGGCGCGAGGGAGAGCTTGCGGAGCTGGGTTCGAAACGTGCAACTGTCCTGATCGGCGGAAAAAGGCTCAAAGTGTCGGTGAATGAACTTCGTCCGGTCGAGCCGCAGGAGACCGTGAAGGCGAAGGCTCCTCGCCCGAAGACCCCACCGCACCGAAGTCTGCCCCTGTTTATCGATCTGCACGGGTTGAGGGTTGACGATGCGCTTGAAAAACTCGATCCGTACATCGATGAGGCTTACTACCAGGGTCGGGAGAGAGTGCACGTGATACACGGATTCGGAACGGGTCGGCTTCGAAAAGGACTCCACGAGCACTTGAAAAAGCATCAACTGGTGGTGAAGTTCGAGCTGGCCGAAGTCGAGCAAGGCGGCGGAGGTGTGACGATCGTGTCGCTGAAGAAGGGGAAGTAGGATTGAACTAACCCACAACAAGTTGTGGGCCACCGAGGATAAATCCATAACAACCC
>CBDUXL010000039.1:0-15791 GCA_965371155.1 uncultured bacterium
CGCCGGTATACACACGGGCGCGTGCCCCGCGCCCCTACGAGGGTCGGGCGTTATTAACCGTGTGCGCACATGCCGTGCGCTCAATTATGCGGGCGCGTGCCCCGCGCCCCTACGGGGGTCTGGCCGCTGCGTTATTTGTCCGTGCCGAGGAGTTCGTTCAGGGCGAATTCGTGCGGTTCGAGAGGGTCGTCCTCGCGGAGGGGGTAAACCAGAACCTCCTTGTTTGCCTCGACGTAGATGACCAGGCGATTGCTGTGATCGATCCATACCCGGTTCATCGCACTGCCCGGCGGAATCCATACCGAGACCATGTGTGTCGACCACAACCCGCCGGGAAGGTCCTCCACCTCCACACGGGCGATCTCTCCCCCCATTTCGTTGAACGCGACCAGCAAGCCGTTGTATGGAGGGTCATAATTCGGACTTGGATTGAAATAGTAGAACTTCCCGTCAGGTCCGATGGCGAAACGCTCAGATTCCCGCCACGTAACAGTACCATACAAAGGAAGCAGGTCCGGATCGGCTGCAGGAGAATCGGGAGTGCGTTCTTTTCCTTCCAGATCGTACCAATCGATCCTCCCGTGCTCGACACCATCCCGGTCGCACACGATGATCCAACCTGAGAGGTCGTCCACCACGCAGAAGAATTCGCTTTCTCCGACAGTGGGCACAATCACATGGCGGAACCGGTCGGCATCAAGCTCGATTGCTGTCGTGTCACCATCCATTTCAGTGCTGCCCGGAGATCGGATTGTGTACTCATGGACAAGTTCACCCTCGGAGTCAAAGACCACGATGCTGGCCAATCCGTAGATCCAAAGGTTATCCTGCGCATCGACAGTCATGCCGGTGGGGTCGAGGAAGGACCCGACAAAGCCTCCACCGAACACTGCGCCGTATGGGCCGGATGCCCCGCTGAGGTTCAGATTTCGGTATTCCCCGTAGTAGTTGCCTTCCGGGTCGAGCACAAGAACTTTCTTCTGGGTCCGATCGAGTATGTACAGCCTTCCGGTTGAATCCATCCTGCATACATCCGCTGAAGTTATTGTTCCACTAGCAATATAGGAGGAGATGTCGACAAGTCCGAGTATCTCGAGATCGCTCGATAGAGTAAGGACCAGTTGACCGGAATGATCGATCGCGCGATAACCACACGGCACCGCGTGCAAATCCGCGCCGATCAAGCTCATATCAGCGGTCGCGCCGATCGCAGGCGTCCCGGAAATAGCGGTCACAACGTCCGGTTCAGGTTCTTCGGGGGCCTTGGTTGAAGTTGGGACGAACTCGACTGATTCAACGTGGTTCAAATCGCGATCATACAATTCGGCGCTTGCTTCGATCCCCTCTTCCACATCGGTCACAAACAGCCATCCGTCCGGTGTGTTCATGCAATGAGAAACGATTGATTCGAACGGATGGAGTGGATTGTCCTCATGTCGCGTCATGGAAATGTAATTGAACCGGTCGACCTCATTACCTTCGCTGTCGAACTCGACGAACACCGCTTCAGTTCCCTCTTCCGGACCTCCGCGGTACGCCCACGCATGGTCCTCTTCGCGCAGGAACTCGACCCTGCCCCCGTCCGGCATTACTCCAATTCCCCATGTGCCGAACTGGTATGGATTGGACATCACTACACCGCCGCCGTGGAGTCCCCCGCTCTCACGGACCTCGACAAGAATCATCGAGCGATCGAAATTGCCTTCAAGATCGCTGCGCGAGATTCGTTCCGGAGGATAGTTGATGTAAATGAAGTCATCATACAGGACAGCGCCTTCCGGAGGGCCGTACCTACCTTCCCGATGGCAATACGCCGTGACCTGCCCGTGCTCCAGCACAAGCTGGGATCCACCCTCGCGATAGAGGAGGAGCTGATCTCCGTCGCTGCATAGATATGCGAAGGGCTTGAAAGGCTCATCCGCCTTGTTCATGAAAGGAAGCTCGATAGCAGCGGGATTAATCAGATTCTCCAGCGTTCCGTCCGGATTCCATTCGAGGAGAATCGGGTCGTCTCTCCAACTGTCACCCAAAAGCATCCATACCCGACCATCGGCATTGGCTGTCACGGCGGCACACCTTTCCGGGTCAATCAGCCTCGCGGTGTCCAAAGGGTCCAATTCTGCTGCCTCGATCGTCTCGCGATCGGGCATATCAAGGCGCAGAGAGTCGGTTTGATTCCCCTCGTGGTCGAAGTAGAAACACTCCGGGAATGTTGCGAGCAAGAGCCTTCCGTCGGAAATCGGCCTCAGCATGCGCGGCACATAGACCGGATCGGGAGGCTCAGGTCTCCAGGTCGAGCTGTGAGGTTGACTGTCGAGGGGTGCGAGTCTGATCGCCGGCGCTGTTATGTCGATGAAATCACCCGACGGAACTGTCGGGGTGGATAGAGAAGGATTGGATGCTTCCGCGCCCTGACATCCCATGAGCAAGGCGATGGCGACGATCGCAAGGAGCAAGCTTGATTTGTTTTTGGGATTTGCTGAACGGATCATATGGATCACACAATGTAGACCCAACCTGCCAAGGTTGGGTTCGTTGTCACGGTAGGGGCGCGGGGCACGCGCCCGTTCGTGTCCATTCCGCCGGCATACACACGGGGCACGCGCCCGTTCGTGTCCATTCCGGCGGCGTACACACGGGCACGCGCCCGTTCGTGCCCAATCCGCCGGCATACACACGGGGCACCCGTACACGTCCATTAGGGCTGAATACAGACGGGCGCGTGCCCCGCGCCCCTACGCTGGGTCATTCCGCGCGGAGGGGATAGACGAGAATCTCCATCGGGTCCACCGTTGATATTACAAGCTGACCATCGTAATCGATAAAGCACCGTTTGATCATATAATAACCTGGAGGGCTGAAAATCGACTGGTTTCTAGAATACCAGAATCTATTGGGCTCCGGCAAATCCTCCACCTCGATTCGCGTAACCTCGTCACCGAGCGGTTCAAGAACGATGATTTCCTCATGTTCCGTGCACATATAGTAGCAGTAGCCGTCGGGTCCGACCATGAAGAGAGGCCTACTGGAGGGTGTCAGTGAGGGTATATCTATCGTGCCGCGCTCGCGACCTTCCCAATCAAGAATGCTGATCCTGTCCGCGTCCCTTTCGTCAAAATACATCAACACAGGCATGCCGGGTCCCCGACTTGCGACAATTACTCCCTTGTAGCTGTCAATATCGAGCGTTATCGGTACTGTCGGGTCGGGTCCTTGTAGAAAAGGATCGCTTGACGCGTAGATCGTATATCCCCTGGGAGTGCTTTCGGTCGGCAAACGAGGTCCGGGAGGAGCTTGGGGTCGTTGGTATGGAGCTCCGCGGCGCTCGAATATGCGCTGAAGATTCCCCTCGCGGTCGAGCACATAGATTCTGTCTTTTCCGATTATCCACAGACGATCGAGCGCATCGACGGTCATGTCCATCGGATGCAACTCCCCGCCGAAAAGGTCCAAACCAAGCTCCGTGTGACGTCGGATGTAGTTGCCGTCAGGATCGAGGACCTGGATGAGGTCAAGCTCAGTATCAAGAATGTATTTGACTCCCCGGGAGTCTTCGCGGTACACATGAATTGCCTGCGTGAGGCCGTTGGGTGGGTCGGTGCGGTCAAAGACGGAGGTGACCTCCAGATCTAAGTTCATAGCGAGTACACGCTGATATGTGAAATCGACCGCCCTAAAACCTGAGGGAGTCGGACGGAAGTCTGGGTAGACCAACTCGGGATAGGCGAAATCGCCTATCTGGAGGCGGAAATCAGCGAGGGTCTCCCGCTCGGATTCCTCAAATGCGGGTTTGAATTCGACTTCTGAGATCGTGTTGAAGTTTTTGTCTAGATGAAGCAGTGGCTTATCCTCTACAAGGCGCGGACTGTACAGTATCCATCCCTTCGGTTCAGGAATAATGTAGGTGGGATTGTATCGCGTCAGCATCCGACGAGCGTAATTCTGTGCAGCCTGACTATCGCCATAGTATCGCACTGCGTTCCCCTGAGCATCAATCTCAATGACTCCTTCTTGGATAGGCATTAGGGCATTCCCGTTCTGATGAAAAGCCAGACGCCTAAGGAGACCTAGAGCGGTCCAGGACTCTCTCTCAAGGATTTCCGGTTGGAGGAAGTCGGTCGTGTTGATTAGCCACTCCCAATCAATGGTCCCGTCGAAATCGTGACGAGTGATTAGGGAGCCCAAGGAGCCCGTGTAAAACCCACCCCCATGAACTGAACCTGACAGGCCGTATGCGGACAATAGATACTCCATGATTCCGCAAACCGGCTCCTTGCCTTGTTCATGAAGCATAAATCCGCCATCTGAAGTAAACATGAGCACCTGTTCGTGAAAGGTGCTGATGCACAAAGAGCCGAATCGTTCGTCAAGGTATTCCGATATCTCTCCGAGCGCCGGACCGATATCGCTAACTGACGTGGGATTCCCATCCGGGCTCCACACTACCTGCAACACCACGTTATCCTTCTGGTTGTCGACCTGGTTGTTAAACACCCCCCATACCGTGCCGGATTCAGTTGCGCTAATCGCAGCCAGGTCTTCCGTGCTCACGACAGTTGTGGCGTACACGGGATCTATTCCCGCGGAAATGAACATGTCAGCATCGGGCGGTTGGAGCACAAGATGGCCGTCCTGTGTGCCGTCATCGAGGAAGTAGAAGCAATCCGGGTATCCCGCGAGCATGAAGCGGCCGTCGGTCAAGTATTGGACTGAGAACGTGCGGTCTTCCAGGTCCGACTGAGAGGCAGGCAATGCGACCGCCCCCGCCGGGACGCTTTCAGAAGAAAACGTGAGTGCTAATCCCGTTGATTCACGGAAAGCGATCTCCGGCACAGTTATCTCGGCGGGTTGCCTTGCCCGACCAAGCATGTAGGCAAGCGCCACTAGCCCGATCGCCGCGATCGAAACCAGAACCAGTGTCGTTATCTGTTGTCTCCGGCGGACCATTCGAATGACTCCTCGGGTCCGGGCAAGCCGAAATCCTCCTCAAGCTGATCGTCCTCTCTCAGTGAGTAGACCAGCAGATCGCGTGATTGTTGCGTGAAGACAACAAGCCTTCCGTTTGAGTCGATCCAGCATCGATTCGAGTTCCGGTACAGGGCCGATTGGCTCAGGGAGATCTCATTCCAGCCTGATACGGGGAGATCGATGAGTTCTATTTCTGAAACCTGCTCACCCAGGGGATCGAATACGGTCAGTATGCGCGTGATGGGATCGAGCAGATAGCAGTACCCGTCGGGGCCGGTCATGAAGCGGTAATCGTCCTGGGTCAGGAACTCCGAGAGTTCGATCGATCCGAGTTCCGCGCCGTTCCAGTCGAAAATCACCACCTGGTCGCTCTGGTTATCGGCAATGTAGAACAAGTGCGATGCATTTCCGTGCCCGAGGGCGACATTGGAGATCTCGCTGACATCGAGTGTGACCGGTGAAGTCGGCGTGGTGCGTGAGAATGGGTCGGTGGACGCGGCGATCGTGTACCCTCGAGGCGTGCGTTCGGGCGAGTCGTCGGGTGACGCGCCCTGCGGGACACGAGTGTAAGGCGCGCCGGGACGTTCGAATATGCGCGCGAGGTTTCCCTCGCGGTCGATGACATAGATTCGGTCCTCGTTGAGAATCCAGAGGCGGACGAATCGGTCGAGAAGGATATCCCTCGGCACAAGCGGGGCGCCGAAGATATCGACACCAAGCTCTGCGTGCCGACGGAGGTAGTCACCGTTTGGATCGAGCACTTGAATAAGCTCGCGGCCTTGATCGAGCATGTAGATCACGCCCCTGGAATCGACCCGGCAAGAATCGATATCCTGGGTAAGGCCGTTCTGGATGGTTGTTCGGTCGAGAATGGCGGTGATTGTCAGGTTTTTGTCGGTGGTCAGCACGCGACGTCGGGTGAGGTCAATGACCCTGTATCCGTCGGGGATGGGGTGAAAATCCCGCTCGGCGAGTCCGGGATCGGCGATATCGCCGATTTCGAGGAGTTGGGCTGGGTGCGGGGTTGGCTGAGCGATTGCGGGTACACCTGTTGCAGGCGGGGAGGACGCAAGTCTGGAGAACTCGATGGTTTCAATGAGGTTGAAATCCGCATCGGCCCTGACTCCGGTGATAATCAGGTTATCGGGATTGGCGATGTAGGATGGCAGAAGAAGCCAACCTTCAGGTTGCTCGATGCAGCGGAAAGTTCCAGTGAGATGCTGGTCCATAAGACTCCTGAGAGTTGCCGATACCGTGGCGTCGCGATGCAGGACATCAAATGCGCCTTCGCGATCGAGTTCAACCACACCGTTAAGTACTGGCAGTATGGTGCCGCCGTCCGGAAGAAGTCCGAACCAGCGATTCCATAGAGGCCCTGATTGAGGATCCAGCGCTGAAGGCTGCATATAGGGCGATGTGAGCTCAAGCCATCGCCAATCGATCGATCCGTTGAGTCTGTGTCGAACAGGTCGCGATGGCAATAGGCTGGCTTCGAAAACAAACTCGCCGGAAAGCACCAACCACCAGTTCTCCCATTGTGGGGAGAAGTACTCGCTGTAGGTGACCATCGGGGGCAGGTCGGGCTGGATTAATAAATATGGCCCCCCGCGGTTGCCGACAATCACTCGTTCCCCATCGCTGCTCACGGTCCAAGCAAATATGCCGAAGCTGCATAGATACTCATACTGCGCAAACAAAGGAGTGATATGAATTACGGAAACCGGGTTACCTTCTGAATCCCATTCGACCAGCAGGCTGGGCGGATTGGGATTGCCCTCCAGCTTCGCGCTCTGGAAGAGCCCGTAGACCCTGCCTGATTCTGTTGCCGTAATCTCGGTGATTGAGTCCTCGCGGTGCAGCCATCGGAACTCCGACGGATCCAGGCCCTCTTGTTCGAGGAGGTCATTAGCAGGAGCCTGCAACTCCAATCGCCCTGTTTCCGTGCCGTCCAGGTCGAAATAGATACATTCCGGGTAACTCACGAGCATGATTCGGCCATCAACGAGTGAAACGATGTTGTGAAATGCTCCCGTTACTCTGACTGGGGTGCCTGCGGGTTGACCAATCTGAGCTGGGGATTGGGGCGTGCCCAGGAATGCGATTGGCGGTCCGGTTGTCTGAAGAAATGAGATTGCCGGCACGGGTATGGTGGGTGCTGCCCGCGGGCGAAGAATCATGTAGACGACGAAGATGGCAATTATCGGCAGGGCGATAAGGAGCACAACGGCTGCCGTATGCTGAGAACGTTGGCCCATTCCAGTTTAATAATACACCAATGCCGCCGAATTGGGAAACCTGGCGGAGAAGGCTCAGTTTTGGTCGGGCACGGCCGATATAGCATTTACGGCGGGTTGAAAGAAGGCATGAGGCTTGCAATTCGGGGCCAAACATGCTACAATCGAGTGTGAATAGGATTATATAAGACACTATAGCACTTATCAAGGGTTGATAGGAAGGTCCCGTAATTCTATTGTTGAGGTAAGAGGGGAAAGCGGAACCGCATCAGAGAAGACGAGGGCCATTTGACTGAAAGGGGCCCGGAGGTTTTTGAGATGATGTTCATTGTAACCGAAGGCGCAGTGGAAAAGGTCAGCGAAGAGCTGGTCAAGTCCAAGTACAACTTGAAGGATCTTTTCAATAAGATCAAGACTGAAAACCCGAAAGTTGCAGAGTACATAAAGTCTCAGGCGGACAAGTCGAAGCATCCGATGGAGGTCTACGGGACGGGCATTGTGGTGTATCTCCTTCTGAGAATGCAGGTAGTTCTCGATGAGGAGGGGTCGAACGTGCCTTGCGAGGAGGATATGGACAGGTTCAGAGAGTTTCTGGACACCACGGATCTGAGTGATTTTATGGAAGGCAGTTGAGGAAACGCTCTGAAAGAATAGATGCAATTCCTCCTTCTCAAAGCGAACCACCTCAAAAAGGTGGTTCTCTGGGTTTTCGGACACTTGACCGTTTCACGTGAAACACTGGCTCCCGGTGAAATGACAGACTATCCACCCACTCCCGATGAAGTACTCTCAACTTTGAAGCATTACACCGCTTCTCTCCCTTTCAATGTCTCCAGCAGTCAACTCCGCGCACTTGCTGACTATGTAATTCTTCTGGAGAAGTGGAACACTCGATTTCGCTTCTCCAGGTACAATGGAATCCCTGCTCTGGTCGACAATCTCATTCTCCCGTCTCTAAGCCTGGCCTCAGTTCTTCCGGTAGGTAAACGACTGGTCGATCTCGGATCCGGACCCGGTATCCCGGGCATACCGATCGCAATCCTGATGCCCGAGCTACATGTCACCTGTGTCGAATCGAAGGAGCAGGCGGTCGAGTTCATCCGGGCGTGCAGGGAATCAATTGGACTGGTCAACCTGGATGTGGCTCATGGCAGGGCGGAGGAACTGGCCCATGAATCCGACCACAGGGAGGCATACGATCGCGCTGTATCGAGGGCGTTCGCGCCTCTCCCGATAGTGGTCGAAATCGCTGCCGCTAGTACTCGACAGGATGGCCTGATTGCCATTCAGTGCGCCGGTGTGGTGGCAAAAGCTCTGGACAAGAATCCACCGGACCTGTCTTCAATCGGATGCAGATTCGACAAGACCGAGCAAATGGACCTGCCTCGCCGCACCGGGGCACCAATCCACCTCGCCAGGTTCATCAAGACCTCCTCAACACCGGATAGGCACCCCAGATCCTGGAAAGCGATGAAAAAGCGTCCTTTATGGGATGTTGAGACTGAATCAGATTGAATCCTCCCCGTTCCGTTGGTATACTCGACATTGATGCCGACTATCTCAATTGCCAACCAGAAGGGCGGAGTAGGTAAGACAACGACCGCGATCAACCTGGGCGCTGCCTTGGCTGAGACCGGCAAGCGAGTGCTTCTGGTCGATCTGGACCCGCAGGGGAATTCGACAATCAGCCTTGGGTTCAACCGTCGCGAGGTCTTCGTCTCAATCTATGAGATTCTCATTGAAGGAATGAACCCGCAGTCCGCGGTTTTCCCCACAATCCAGGAGAACCTCAATCTCCTTCCGGCGAATGAAAATCTTCCGGGCGCGGAAGTCCAGCTTGTGAACATGCAGGATCGTGCGCATCTATTGAGCTCCGCGCTCTCGGTAGTCGATTCAGAGTATGACTTTATATTTATCGACTGTCCTCCTTCTTTAGGAATTCTTACCCTCAACGGCCTTGTCGCAAGTGACGGCGTGCTAATCCCGATGCAGCCGGAGTTTCTCGCACTGGAGGGGCTTTCGCAGCTTCTGAAAACAATCGATCTGGTCAGGGAGCAATTGAATCCCAGGCTGGAGATTTTCGGCGTGCTCATGAGTATGTACGACACGCGGACCCGCCTTACACACGAGGTTGAGACAGAGGTTCGAGAGTTTTTTGAGGGCAAGTCAACGGTTTTTGAAACAGTCATCCCGCGCAATGTGCGAGTGGCCGAGGCGCCGTCGCACGGATTGCCGATAACAATGTACGCGCGTTCATCCAATGGCGCGCAAGCTTTCAGGAATCTGGCCCAGGAGGTCTTGAATGCCACGGAAGCCCGCTTTGGGAAAAGGCTTGAAAGCCTTGATACCCGAGCCGCCGCCTATGGAGGTGACTCCGCCGGAACAGACACCCGGCTCGCCGACATCCGGATGGGTGAGGGAGATACAGGTATCGCTGATCCGGCCCAATCCAAGCCAGCCCCGACGCAGCTTCCCTGAAACGGAGCTTGATGAGTTGGCGGCGAGCATTCGGGAGCACGGAGTGCTTCAGCCTGTTTTGGTAAAGCCGGTGACCGGCGGCGGCTACGAGCTGGTCAGCGGGGAACGTCGCCTTCGAGCCGCTGAACGAGCGGGTCTCAACAGGGTTCCTTCGATACTCGTCGATCCTGACGAAGGCGCCGGATCGCTGACAATCGCGCTTGTGGAAAACGTTCAGCGGACGGATCTCAATGCTATCGAGCTTGCCCGAGCATACCTGCAACTTCAGGAGGAGTTCGGTCGAACGCAGGAAGACATATCCAGGACGGTCGGGAAGTCTCGTCCGCATGTTGCGAACACACTCAGGCTACTCGACTTGGATGATTCTATGCAGGAGGCAATACTGGACGGTAAGCTTACAGCCGGCCATGCAAGAGCTATACTGATGGCGCCTGAGGATGCGCGACTTTCGGTGTATCAGAAGGTCATTTCAAACGAACTGAGCGTCAGGCAGGCGGAGCGAGCTGCAAGATCGGCCGAAAGACGAAAGGTCAAGTCGGCCGGAAAGACGGGGGGGCAGATCGGGTCTCGCGAGGATCCATCGGTGGTAGCCATGCTTCGTGAAATGGAGCTCGCCCTGGAATCCGAGCTGAAGCGAAAGGTCAGGATCGAGCGTTATCGGAGCGGGAAGGGAAAGATGGCGCTTGAATTCTACGGGGATCGCGATCTTGAGGCCCTGGTGCAGAGACTCAGGGGGGAATGACGATATTAAAGTTGATATAATCCCACAGTTGGACTGAGAATCTTTGTAAGGGAGCGTCACCGTGACCTGGTTCATTGCAGCAATTTTCTACCTCCTGGTCGGAGTAGGCCTCATGGTCTGGATCAAGCGGGACAATGAGTTTCGCTACTCGGAAGCCGGGGAGATTCTGGCTTACAGCGCAATCGTCTTCTGGCCTGTGGCGGCGTTGTTGTGGGCTGTAACAAGGCCGCCTGAGCAAATAGAGGATCTCGGCGCGAAAAAGACCTACCAGGACTTCAAGAGCTTCATGCGCCAGCGGAAACCCGGGGAAAGTGATCTGGGTGCAAAGCTGGCAGGAAGAACTACTCCGGATAAGCCTCTCGAGATTGGCGAGGAGGAACAGCCTGAATTCAAGGACCTGCATTTGGAGGGACTAATCAGCAAGAAGGAGTACATGGAAGCTCTTCGAACAGCGAACGACATGCTTCGATTTGCACGTGAACAACAGGAGCATGTAAGGATCGAAGCGTATGAAAAGTATATCAAAGAAATAAAAGACAAGCGCAGAGATGATTTCGTTAAAAATGCATAAAAATGGATGGAAATGAATCGAACCATTTTCAGCCATTCTCTACTGTTGAAAGACACATAGAAATCTTGTACATGGGCACTGTGTCGAAGTAGAGGGATGTCGATTTGAATTGAACAGTTACGCGATACTTGATCGATTTTCATCAGAGACTTAGACCTTGGCATTTTTCACATGTGGAAAATGCCTCAATTCATTTTTTCACGGCGATTGAGCTTATGCCGGTAAAGCCCAAAGCAGGGGACAAGAAACATACCGAGGTCGCCTGGACGCGTCGCCTGCGATGGCGAATCGAGCGAGGGTTGGGCTATTTCATGTTCTGGCTTGTGCTGAAGCTCTCCCGTCGCGCATCCCTTCGGCTCGGGTCCTGGCTTGGGGATGTAATGTTCCGCCTGTTTCGGAAGTATCGCATGGTCTGCCTCGACGGTCTGACTATCGCGTTCGGTGACGATTACACCGAGGAGGAAAAGCTGGAACTTGCCCGGTCGAGCGAGAGGAACCTCGCCCGCACAATAATCGATTTCCTCAGGTTCGGTGCTTATACGAAGGAGGAGCTTCTTTCACTAGCAAAGGAAGTTGAGGGGAGGGAGTCCCTGGAGGCGGCAACCGAGAAAAGTGAAGGCGGGATCATAGGCTTGTGCGCGCACCTGGGAAGCTGGGAATATGCCGGGGCCTGGGCGGTGGCGTCGGGATGGTCTGTCTCGGCGGTCGGCAAGGAGCAACGCGATCCGGGCGTCACCAGGGTGATGCTCAACCAGCGGGCGAAGGTCGGAATGAAGCATATCTCGCGCACGAAGAGGGGAACGCCGGAGGTAATCAGGACTCTGAGGACAAAGGGGGCGATGCTCGGGCTGATTTCGGACCAGAACGGCGGCAATGAAGGTATATTTGTTGACTTTTTTGGAGTGCAGGCATCCAGTGTGCGCGGACCGGCCTTTCTTGCAGTGAAGTACGGGGTTCCGGTCATTCCGATATTCGCCGTCTGGGATGGTGACTACTACAGGATCGAAATTCTGCCCGAGGTCGAGGTAACAGTGACGGGCGACGATGAGCGGGATATCCTCGAGAACACGCAGCGGTTCCAGAAGGTGATCGAGGGGATGGTTCGGAAGTACCCGGGTCAGTGGCTATGGGCGCATCGTCGCTGGAGAACCCGTCCCCCCGGCGAACCACCGATACATCTGCATTGAAGCTCGGTGATCTGCAACAAGAAAAAACTTCGGTGGCCCACAACTTGTTGTGGGTCTACTAACGGGGACACCTGCTTTTCGGGGACGAAAAGAGGTGTCCCCTAGTGTTAAGCATCGGTGGCCCACAACAAGTTGTGAGCCACTGAGGGAATCATTTTCTGAGAAAAGACCCGCAGCAATTAGTATAATTCCCGATTGTGAGTTCATTGGCGATAGTCATTCCGGCCCGGAAGGCCGCGACACGGTTTCCCGGGAAAGTGCTTCATCCGATCCTCGGGAAGCCGCTGATTCTCTGGGTGGTCGAGGGAGCGACGCAGTCCCGTCACGCGAAAAGGGTTATTGTCGCCACCGACGATGAGGAGATTCTGAAAACGGTCATCGATGCCGGTTACGAGGCGCAGCTTACGCGCGGGGATCATCCGTCGGGGACCGACCGGGTCTGGGAAGTTGCATCGGGGCTTGATGCCGAGTGGATCATCAATCTCCAGGGCGATGAACCGTTGATTCGGGGTGATGTTCTCGATTCACTTTATGAGACGGCGGTCGAGAGCGCAGGCGGGAGTGGGGTCGGTGGAGTGGAAATGGCGACGCTCGTTCGGGTTCTCTCGGCGGACGAGGTCGAGGATCCGAACAGGGTGAAAGTGGTCAGGGACATTGAGGGTAATGCGCTTTTTTTCTCGCGATCGGTGGTCCCGTACCCCAGAAACGTGAAACTGCCCAGGGGCGAAAGCGATTTGATGCCTGAGTATCTTCTGCATGTCGGGATATATCTCTACCGGAGGGACGTGCTGAGAAAGTTTGTCGAGCTTGGGAGTAGTCCGCTGGAGCGGATCGAGGGTCTGGAGCAGCTTCGGGCGCTGGAGAACGGGATCGCGATTCGTTGCATGAAGACGGAGTATGAGTTTCTCGGAGTAGATGCGCCGGAGGATGTTGCTCGTGTAGAAGCGGCGCTTGGGCAGCGGGATTCGTAGAGCGGCTCGACAGGAGTCTCGCCCTCCCGGGAAGAATACCGTATGACCAAAGTGGGAGGGCGAAGTGTGGGAGGGCGAAGCTTCCGCTGAGCCGTCCTCGGAGCTGTCGAGCCGGACAATGTGATGGTCGCAGCAAATGAAAAAAGAGATCGACTTGCCGAACCTGCAATTCTCAAAGTCTACGCAGGACTAACCGCTGCGATTACGCCGCTATTGCATTTATCGAAACCGCTCCTTGCCGCCTATGGAGGGTTCAAAGACAGTGTCCCGGAGCGCCTGGGCGAATTTTCACCCGTTCTCGACCAACTTGAAGCGAAGCGGAAAGGTCGATCGCTTGTCTGGATACACGCAGTAAGTGTAGGGGAGGCTGCGGTCGCGGGAGCGTTGATGGAGGCGATCCGGTCGAGACGTCCGGACGCACTCATTGCGATCTCCACAACCACGTTTACCGGACGGGACTACATACTCCGCAACATGGGTCCCGACGGCCTGTTCTTTTTCCCGCTCGATCTTCCCGGAGTTATGAACAGGCTGGTTGACAAGCTGAGGCCGGATTGTTTTGTTGATGTCGAGGTCGAACTCTGGCCGAACTGCCTGAGGGCGTTGCGTCGAGCCGGCGTTCCGATGGCGCTTGCGAACGGACGGATTTCCGATCGGGCCGTCAGGCCTCCCGCGATCTGGCGCAACATGGTGTCCTGGGCTTTGTCGAGTTTCGATGCGCTGTTCATGCGGAGCAGGGAGGATGTGGATCGAGCGGTCGAGCTTGGAGCGCCGGAGAATCGAACGTATCTTGCGGGAAATCTGAAATTCGCAGCGGCGGGAGGTCCACCCGAACCTGAGAAGCGTGAGGAACTGAGGACTTTTCTGGGAGTAGGGGAGAAGGGCAAGTTGCTGGTTGCGGGAAGCACGCATCCGGGCGAGGACGAGCAGGTTCTTGAAGCCTGGCAGGCATTGAATAACGGGTTGATACCCGAGGATGCGGGTCCGGTGCATGTTGTGCTGGCTCCGAGGCACCTGGAGCAGGTCGAGCGAGTTGTGGGGCTGGTCCGAAAGACCGGAAATGACTGCGTGCTATGGACGGATGCGCACGAATCGGGCGCTGTTCCGTCCGGTGTCGAGGCGGTCGTGGTGAATACGATTGGCGAGTTGATTGGGCTGTACGGGGCGGCGGATGCGGCGTTTGTCGGTGGAAGCCTGGTTACGCGGGGTGGGCACAATGTGCTTGAGCCTGTCGCGGCGGGTGTGCCGACATTACACGGCCCGTCGATGCAGAATTTTCACGATCTCGTTCAGACGCTCGGTGAGGCTGATCTGCTCAGGGAAGTAGCGAACTCGAACGAGCTTGCGGAGGGTGTGCGGGATGTGATGATCGAGCTTGATCTTGGTAACTATCGTCGACGGGCGAGGGAGCTGATTGGAAGGCAGCTCAAGGCGGCAGATATGATCGGTGACTGGGTCGCGGCGAACCTTCCTGCGGCCTAGCGGGTCAATCGTTATGGATAAACCGGGTGGGGACTGGGAATATGCCAAGGAGAGATGGAAAAGGGTTTGACGCTGCATTGCTTGCGCCGGTCTACAGTGCCTTCGCGGCGGTGAGTCACGGGCGTTTGCTTTTGCGCATGTCGGATACTGTCAAGCTGCCGGCGCCGGTTTGCTCTGTCGGAAACATCACGTTCGGTGGAACCGCAAAGACCCCCACGGTTGAATATCTTGCGAGGCTGATGAAACGGCACGGTCGAAAGCCGGGTGTTGTCCTTCGCGGATGGAAAGGGCGGCTGGACCGTCGCGCTGAACCGCCTGCGATAGTGTCGGACGGGAAGGATATTATGCTCAAGTGGGAGGATTGTGGGGATGAGGCGAGGTTGCTCGCGGAGAGCTTGTTGGGGGAGCAGGTTCCGGTGGCGGTCGGGAGAGATCGAGAGGGGGCGTGCAGGCTCCTTCTTGATACTCAGGGAGCCGATATTCTACTTCTTGACGATGGTTTCCAGTACGTCCGGTTGGACAGGGATTTCGACATGGCGCTGATTGATTCGCTCGCTCCGTTCGGGAGGCACGATGGGCGAATGGGACTCCTCAGGGAACCTGTATCAGCGCTTTCACGGGCTGATGTGATTCTCCTGACCAGGGCTGAGGCGGTCGAGGAGTCGCGACTGGACACAATTGTGTCGAAGCTTGATGCTCTCGTGAACGATCATCCTCCAGTGCTCACGGCGAGAACACTTGTCAGGAGGATTCTGGACGGTGGAACCGGAGAGGAGTGCAATGAATCGGAGATCAATAACCGGACGATCGCTGCATTCACCGGCATCGGAAATCCGCTTGGGTTCGAGAGTACGTTGAAGGGACTTGGGTGTGAGATTGCCGAGTTCAAAACGTTCCCCGACCACTATCCGTTCAAGAGAGGTGATCTTGAAAGGATAGACGCGCGAGCCGGGAAGCTCGGCGCGCAGGCGCTTGTTACCACAAGCAAGGACGCGGTGCGGCTCGACGGCAATCGAAATAGCATAACGCTTCCGCTTTATGTTGTGGAGATCGAGTTGAGGATTGATGATGAGGAGAGTTTTGCTCGAATGCTCGGCGAGAGCATCGGGGTAGTTGAAAAATCCCGAACCAGGGCAACCACGAGGGTTGCCCCTACGG
>CBDUXL010000040.1:0-15762 GCA_965371155.1 uncultured bacterium
CCCCGGGCCGGTTAAACACTTTGAACCTGCGCGGGGGGCTGCCCCCCCCCCCTACACGGAATCAAGTCCGAGAGAAATCAATCCGCGGACGCACCCCTTGAAAGAGAGCGGTCTCACTCAGGGATTTCGGGGAAGACCTCGACCTCGGAAGTCTCACCGGGGATGGGGGGAGGCACCTCGGGACCAAGTTGCTCCTCGGTTTCCTCGCTGATTTCGGTTTCGAGGATTATCGGGGGAAGAACCCGAATCGTCTCTGTTTCCAGGTTCCACTCGAAACCGACACTCGGCCGCCGCCAGCCCGTACGGAGGTTCTCCCACCAGCCGTCTACATCCTCCGGGTCAATGGGCTTGTCCATTGTGACTGCGCCCTTAATCCCGAAACGATACTCAAGGTAATACTCATAATAGCCCGGCGCACAATGAGCACCTTTCCTGATAAACGGGAAATTGACGAGGAACAGAGTGGATCGGTCCGGAAGCCCCTCGCTATGTGTGACCATCACAGCGTTCAGGCGGGACGCAACCTCGCCCGCTTCCAGCCAGGGCTGATTGTGACGTCTCAGGACGCTGCCCGAGAGAAGAATCATCGCCAGGGCAACAACCACGGTGAGGGTTCTCCAGAGCCTTCCGCTTTTCCAGCCCAGAGACGCTGCGACTCCGGCAACGAGTGCCAGCCCGGCGACGGAGCCGTAGAGATATCGCGATCGTTGAAGTGTGTCGGCAACTCCATCGATCATCGCAGCAGGAAGCAGCAAAACCATAATCCACAGCAGGCCCGCTCCGATTCGAACCAGAGTTGTCTCATCCACCCTGACTGTCTGCCGGACAGCCCATACCGTCGCGACGATCAGCGCGATCCCGCCGGCAATGCCGGTCGCAATGAGAGCGTTCCGCAGGGCGGGTTCCCAATCCGCCCAGAGGAGACGATTAATCGGGGTGATAAGGATCCAGAGGTCCTCGACGAACAGGTTGTTCATTACCGTACCGAAATCGGTGCCGAAGAATTCAGTCCGTCCGGTCGGGGAGTGGTATCCGCCGATATCCCCATACAACCAGATCCTGAAACCCACCACACAGACCACCACGGCGAAGAAAACCATGTACCATTTCCACTGAAAACCGACACCCTGGCCGTGTTCTCGACGAGTGTGAAGGTGAAGGAGCCAATCAATGATCGGCAGAAGGAGCAATCCCGCTGCGGCGCTTTCTTTCGACATAATCGCAATGAAAAATGCCGCAGCCGATCCTGCCAGCCATCGAACATCCCCACGAAGACGTCCCGCGCTCCATAGCAACAGGGTTACCAGCAGCCATGTATGCGACAGAACATCGAACCTTCCGCTGATCCATGTAACCGCCTCGGGATGTGACGGCCACATGCTGAAAATGAGTGCTGCAACTGTCGAGCCGATTCGATTAATACCGACAGTGCGAGCCAGGTAGAATAGCATCACCCCGTTCAATGAGTGCAGAATGATATTCGTCAGGTGGAAACCAACTGGATCGGCTCCCCAGAGGTAGTAATCGAGCTTGAAGCTGATGACACCGATCGGTCGAAAAAACGGATAACGAATCTCACCTTCATGGATGAGGGCGAGTTTCTCGATGAAGTCCCTCAGAGTGTAGGTGAACTGGGCGTGGTAGAAGTAATCATCGGAGACAAAACCCGCGTGCAATGCAGGCCAGAAATAGAGGACCGGCAAAAGGAAAATAAGCGCCGGCAGCCAGATGATGCGAATGACTCGCTCGATGGCTGAGACAATCCCGCCAAATCCGCTCCTATGTGCCGGTGGCGGAGAGAAACGGGGTCGAGGGCGATATCTGGGCCGGACGCGCATGACAGCAACCTGCTCAACGCATAGTCGAACAGCGCCTTTCTGAAAGGCGGATATACACTATATCGGCAGGCCTGCACTGATGTCTATCCCGGTACAAAAAAGCCCCGTCCGGTGGGGCGAACGAGGCTCCCTTCACATCAATGTTGGGCCGGCATTGTAACATAATTCACCGTTCCCGTGTAGGGGCGCGTGCCCCGCGCCCATGCACGGGCGCGTGCCCCGCGCCCCTACAAGAAACACCCATACAAAGCGCCCATTTTTCAATATTACCTAATCCAATGGACTCAGCACATCCTCGACGCTAACGCAGTATTCATCACCATCAGGTTGATGGATAATCAATGAACCCGACCGATCCAGACTTCCCGCGGTGCCTTCAAACCTTTCCGAGTCGGCCTCATCATCCGGATTCGATCCCGCGCCGACGAGAACCCGAACTCGTCTGCCCCGGTAAAAACTCGCCGCGTCGAATGCCTCTCGAAGCTCGTCAAACCTCTCCGATCGCGCAAGCGCCCATTTATCTTGGAAAGCCATTAGCCACTGCGCATAGAGGAATTCGCGCTCAACACTTAGACCGAGTTCAGCTTTCATGGTTGTTCGCACGGCATAAGGTCCCAGTTGAACTGCCCCGGGATCGCTGTTTACGTTTATGCCGATACCGCAGATAACAGCATTGGGCTCTGGAAGGAACGACGATAGTATACCTGCCAATTTTCCGCGCTCAGTCAGTACGTCGTTTGGCCATCGAACCTGCGAAGCCAATTCAAAATGCTTTTCCAGTACCTGCACCAGGGCCAGGCCGGCAACAAGAGAAAGCTTGGGTACATCGCTTTGATCTGCAGGGGAGGGGAAAACTACCGATGCGGTTATGTCCAGACCGGGGACCGAGGTCCATTTTCGATCGAGCCGCCCTTTACCCGCGGTTTGCTCCTCGCTCCACAGGACCAGCCTGGGGGCTCGTTCGCTGCCTGCGTACCGTCTCCAGAGTTCCAGATTGGTTGAGTCAATGCTTTCGATGCACTCGATCTCCCACGGCTCAGGAGATCGCGCGAGGGCTTTCGATAGAGCTGATTCACTCGCCATTCGCCGGGATCAACTCCTCCTCCTCGAAGGAAATCCATGCGGTGACATCCATTACATAATTGCCCGACTCAAAATCTCGACCCTCATTGTCGATGTCGTACCAGGTTATCCTTCCGTCCACGACTCCGGGTATTAGCTCATAGTTATCAATGAATTCCGCAGTCAGGGCAGCGCGAATGACCTCCTCAAGCGCAAGCCTTTTCGCTTCGCGCCTCGCGACAAGGTCGCTCTCATCGCCGCTGACACCATGCCCCTGATAGAAATCGCCGGTTCGCGCGCTTAGATAAGTTCCGGCTGGAATCGCGCAGGTGAAATCGAACCTATAGTGTGTCGTCTCCCTTATGTAGCCGACGAATTCCAGCTCACTTGCCACTTGATCCACCTGCTGGAAGAGGGTGATACGGTCGCGGTTTTTTTCGTAATGAAAAGGGAATCCGTTCAGATAGCCTGATGCGACACGGTAGGCGTCCAGCTTGACCGTGTCGGGAGGATCGGTATCGTCCCATTCCTCGAACGCGAGCTCCAGCGGGTCGTAGAGCAGGAAAAAGTCAATGCATTGCACGGATTCAGTTTCAATGTCGTCATCCTGCGCTACAGCAACAGGAACCAGGGCAAGCCCGAAAGCAATTACCAATATCAGCCAAAATGCGCGCATTGTTGACCTCCAGTCTCGAAGTTGCGCTTCAACGTTTAAGTATACCTCATGGAAACGAGGAGAGAGGGTTTTTCGGTGTGGGAATTTCAGAATCCGGACGATGTGCCTTGACAAACCATTTGGTGTGGCACAGTAGAAGAATCACGAAAGCCGGGAGGGCGAAGCTCCCGCTGAGCCGCATCATTACTACCTCAGCCTTCCCAGTACCCGTTTTGCCAGTCTGTCGGCGGATCTCAGCCGAGTGAGCACATCATCCCCCCAGAGCGGGCCCTCGGGGTATGTCACTGTTGAAGCCGTTCCCGGAAGAGCGATCGGCTCGTCTTGATAGTCGGATGAAGGGTCGGTGAATGTCATGATCTGCAATCCGAAGCCGTCGGTCAGAAGCGCCTTGATGCGGGATGTCAGGCTCTTGAGCTTTCTCGATGCATCCTCCAGGAAGTAGCGGTCCTCCACCGGTGCGCTTGCCGAGAACCGACCTTGCATGTCGGAACGAAGGTGACAGGCGACAAATGAGTCGTTCACCGGAGGACGGCTTAAGTCGGGTCGACACAACCCGAGAATGGGTGGTCTGGATGCTCCCTGGGCGCAACTGCCGAGCCAGGTGCGCCAGCGAATTATATTGGTAAAAGGCGATGTCGCAGGATGGTGGAAGCGATCGTTTTCAGGTACGACCAGGATTCTAGCCGCGAAAATCGTTCCGTCGCTACAGCGAACCATGCTCGACTGCCTGCTGAAACTCTGTATCGCGGAAATCCGTTCGACCTCGTGCCATCTGGCCCCTTTTCTTTGCAGGCGACGTGCAAGAATCTCTCCCCATGCGCGTTCACCCGGCGCAGGAGCATGCCAGCCGTTCAGGAAACCCGCAAGCACGAAGTGAAAGTCACTAACGTCCAGTTGAAAAATACCCCGTCCGAGAACCAGGACCGAGAGCATATCGAACAGCACGAGAGCCTGATCGGACTCGGCCAGATCGAGTGATCTGATCTTGACGGCTACACTGGTCTCGGGCCTTTTCAGCCTGCCGGGGTGCAGTCCTTCGCCATGCTCGAGATACTCCTCGGCTTTGTTGATATGGTCCTGCAGCCAGGAGGACAGGACCGCTTTGCCCTTGCGGAAAGACTCGACAAGAGCGAGAAGCAAACCGCCCGGACCATCCTTCGCCTTCAGCCTGATACGTCGGTCAGGAAGACGCAGTGCCAGGTTGGGAATGCTCTCCCAGACCGGCGGGGGAAATCCCGACTCCGTTGCTATGAGGTCGACATCCTGCGGGAAGAAAGTGCCGGAGGCAGGGAAGGGGACAGGATACTTGGTTCCTTTCTCGCGCCACCGACCGAGCTCATCGATAATCGCTACCTTGGCCCCCGCGCGGTGCGAAAGGTATGCAGCAAACAACCCCCCCAGGTCGGGGTTAAGAAAAATGAGTTGATGGCGCTCCAAGGGCTTTTCCAATGCTACCTTACTCCCCTCATGTAAACTTTAACTCATGCTCAGGACTTTGGCAATGGCGATCTTCTATAATGGAATATAAACAGATATCGTCTCGGAAAAAGGGCCTCGGCATGGTACAATATCCATCCGGGTTCGCCTGTTATCTAAAGAAATGGGATTACCCGCATCGCTCGGAGGTTTGCAATGTCCCGATTGCTGACGTGGTGCTTGATTGCCTGCATTGTCACTGCCGGAGCACTGGGTTGCTCGGGGAACAACGAAATCACTTCTCCGCTATTCCCAGGCCTCAATCGATCCTGCTCTCAGCCTGCATCCAGCGCCACGACCCAACTGTGGGGTTTCTTCGATGTTGCTTTTTACCCGGAATCCGCCAGCTTCACCGCGATCCCGGTAAGGGGCGCGGTGTTCCAGGTGAATGTGACGCGATTCCTGCAGCCTCCCGACAGTCCGATCCATCTTCTGGAAGTGTCCCTGGACATAGGCGCAAGCGATATCCCCGGCGGCTACGTTGTTGCCGATGTGACCGTTAAGCATCCATTCGTCGGACATCCGAGATTGAGGGGATTCGATGTCCGGGGAATCGTGATGGGCGATGCCGGCATGCCCGGTATCGGTCCGGGTGAGTTGTGGCCCGATCTGGATGAGCTCCGTCTCCTGAACGCCGATGGATACACTCGCTGGTGGAATCCGACCGAGTTCACCACTTACGGGAAAATTTTCGGATACACCGAGGGCGCGAAATCCCAGCCGGGATATTACGCCTCCGGAACGATCAACGCGTACAAGTATTTCGCCGATGGTCTCGACGCCGAAGCGCCGCTTTCTGAACTCGACCTCGAAAACCGCGGAACGTTTTCTGCAGATCTCGGCGTCAATACTCGAACGTATGAGCTTCAATTTCCCACACCGGGCGGAGCGCCTGATCTGCATTTTAACTACGCGATTACCGCAAGTTACAATGCCCCTATAACAGACGACGATCCGGCGTATCCCGTTGAATCCTTTCCGATTACCGCCAACATACCCGAGGCGTTCCGGATTGATGTGATAGACGCAGGCTCGACCGCTTTCTACGAGAACGCCTCAACCTACGGTGGCGATCTGAACCTGGAAATCGAAGTGTTCGACTGGGGTTTCCACGCTACGTCGGTTCTCACTGATGAAATACTTGGAAGCACAATCCAATCGCCGACACTTTTCGCCGGTCAGATTGACCTCGATCTCGCTGCGGCGATTCCCGGAATCACCGGTTATTCCTGGAAAATCCCGGTGACCATCGAGAATGTGACGCCTACCGGAGTCAATGGCCAGGAAATCCTGATCAGGTTGCTCTCAACCCATCCGGACAGCTATGAGCCCGATATTCCCGGCATCAGCGGATTTGACTACCCCGACGCGCCATTGGCAGCTTATGCGCTTTGGGAAGCGGAGATATCGCCTATCGGTCCGCAAGAGAACCACCCACCCGAAGTCGGCGTCATAGACGGCCCCGACTACTTGTACCAGGACGAGGATGGAGTCTACACGCTCAGTTACGCGACGGATCTCGAAGACGGAACCGAGCTGACGATTCTCTGGGACAATGATGGCGATTTGGATTTCGATGATGACCTGGACGGTGATGACAGCGATCTCCAGGCCACTCTTCACTTCCCGGACAAGTTCTTCCATGACGTGATCGCACGGGCGGTCGATTCCGGTGGCCTCTGGACCGACAGCGAACTTTTCGAAGTCTATGTTGAGGGTTGCCCGACCGAGGTGCATGGTGATTTCAGCGGCTATGTGATCGGTCCCGGCGCCGTGGATTACTATGTCCGCATGGAGGCGGCCTACCAGGTGGTAGGGGACTACGCTGGATGGATGCTGACTCAAAACGCCCCTGGGGAGATCCGTCTGTTTGACACCACTTTGCCCGGTCCGTGGACGGGCGTCCCATACATAACTCTCCAGAACACATATGACTCCGTCGACAAGGTTTTTTCATTGGATGTCTGCGACTTCTCCGGTCGCGTGGTCCTTTCCCTCATGCATCCGGACGACGTTCTGGATCCAAGCCTTTTCGAGGTTTACGATGTCGATGGCTCGTATCTGACGCAGATATCGGTGGGTTTGCATAGGGAGGTTTGTGCCATTGATACCGATGATAACGGCGATCTTTGGATCGTCACCTGGGAGAACTGGCATGACGACAATGGGAATCATGAAGTCGATCCGGGTGAGGGTGTGACGAGCCAGATCCAGCATTATGTCTTCCAGGATGTTGCCCCTTATTACCTTGAGGATGTAGCGGACGAGTACGATATATCAGGGCAATTTCCCGGAAACAACCAGATGTGGGACCTGGTGGTTTCCTATACATTCGACCGTATCTACGCCATGCGCGGAAATTACTCGTTCTCTAACCCCTGGGCGGAGTACGGCGAAATCTACTCATGGGATATCGCTCCCGACGGCACTCTGACTTTAAACGAGCTGGTGCAGAACCTGCATGTGTTCCCCGGTGAGGTCAAGGGATCGTACACGACTTACCACGGCAGCATCGTTGGGGGTGACATAGAGATAGATCACTCCAGTGAGTCAACTGAGTACTGTCGCCTGATTGCCATGGCAAAGAAGACTCCAGCGGCCGGTGAATGGGGGCATTATTTCATGGTGATGGACCATGACCTTAACCCGATCGATACGGTGGTCATTGAGGATCAGATACATCGTTACTCGTTTGCAGTAAAGACCGACAAATGGCCTTTCAATAGAGAAATCTGCGTTCCAAGCTTCAACAACAACAATACCATTTACATGTCGCCGGCCCCACCCGGCTGGTGATTCGCTTAGAATCGCAAGGTCGTGAAGAAGAGTACATTCCGTGAACGTTTTGAGATAAGCTAACACTCACGTATCGTGAGGAGGACAAACAAATGATGAAGCGGTTTCCTGCCGTCCCGGCTACTATCCTGACCCTGACGATCCTACTCGGATGCTCAGGAACAGGCTCACCAACAATCCCCCAGGCTGAATTGAGCGATTCGTCCCAGACTGTATCCTCAGTCTGTTCATCGCAGCAGTTATGGGGCATGTGGGAGATATCGCTTGACTCCGAAAACGGGGTATTCGAACCTGTTCCCATCAGGGGCGCGATGTTCCAGGCGAACGTGACCCAATTCATGCAGCCGCCTTCGAGTCCGACGCATTGTCTCTCGATTGTGATTGATCCAATGGAGAGCGATCCTTCGAGCGGCTATATCGTCTGCGACATCACACTCCAGCATCCGTTCCCCGGCCTCTATAGATTCCGTGGTTTCGATGTGCGGGGTATCGCGATGGGCGATGCAAATCATGCAGGCCAGGCTGCGGACGGGGAGTTGTGGCCAGAGCCCGACGAGCTTCGACTCCTGAACGCCGATGGCTACAGTCGATGGTGGAATCCGGACGAGTTCACCACGTTCGACAGCATCTTCGGTTTCACCCACGGCGGGAAAGCGCCGGCTGGTTTCGAGCCGTCCGGTACGGTGAATGGATACAAGTATTTCGCCGATAGTTTGGGCGCTGAGGACCCGCTCTCGACCCTGGATCTCGACACGCGCGGAACATTCAGTGTCGATCCCGGACTGAATACCCGTCGTTATGAGCTTCAATTCCCCATGAGCGGCGGGACACCCGTTTACCTGTTCAATTACGCTATAACCGCAGGCTATGCGAATCCAATCACCGATGACGACCCCGAGTATCCCATTGAGTCGTTCGCCATATCTGCAAATCAGGCGGAAGCTTTCCTAATCGATATCACGGATAACGGATCTACTGCCTACTACGAGAATTCCTCCAGTTTCGGAGGCAATTTGAATCTCGAAATCGAGGTCTTCGATTGGGGTCTTGGAGCCGCCTCTACCGTGACCGATGAAATTGCCGGAGTTACCCTCGAATCTCCCACCTTGTTCAGTGGACAGATAGCAGCCTCTCTGGGCGATTTCGTACCGGGTAGCACCGGGTACTCCTGGGTGCTCCCGATCCTGATAGAGGATGTCACACCGACTGCCGTCGATGGCCAGGAAATTATGATAAGGGTCCTGTCTACCAGCCCTTCCGACTATGCTCCCGATCTGCCCGGCACGACAGGCTTCGACTATCCGGAAGATGCGCCTCTTGCCGCTTACTTGCTCTGGGGTGCGACAATCTCTTCTCTCGGTCCGTCAAATGAGAACGCGCCCGAAGTGGGTGAAATCGACGGGCCAACGTCCGTGCTTGCCGGAGACGATGCGGAGTACACGCTGAGCTACGCGACGGATGTCGAGGACGGGACGAACCTGACAATTCTCTGGGACAACGACGGCGACTCGGTCTTCGATGATGACCTGGACGGCGACGACACCGATCTGCATGCCACTCTGAACTTCCCATCCAAGGGAAGCTACCAGGTGATCGCCAGAGCGGTGGATTCCGGGGACTTATATACTGACTCGGACCCGTACGATGTTTACGCCGATGAGTGCCCGACGGCGATTCACAACAATTTTCAGATGTGTATGCTGGGTGATGCTCCCGGCGGCAATCGCTCCCGCATGGGCTCGGCGTTCCTTACCCAGGGAGATTACGCGGGGCAGCTTGTTGTGATGAGGGACAATCTCGATGTTCGCAGGTATGATGTGTCGGGTTCAAGTCCGTGGACCGGTCAGCCCTTCATTTCCATACACGACTACTACAATGCATCCGACCTGGTGACGCAACTTGATGTCTGCGATTACTCGGGCAGGGTCATAATAGTCTGCATGAACGCCTGGGCGAACTACCATCCGGACTGGTTCCAGGTCTACGATTCCGACGGCAACTGGCTGACGACAATGTCGGTCGGCGGGAGTCGAGAGGTCTGCGCGCTCGATACCGACGAAAACGGCGATCTGTTCATCGCGACATACGACAACAGCGGCGGAGTGACCCGGATTCAGCATTTCGAGTACCAGGCGAGCTCTCCATATTACGTGGAGGACCCTTCCGATGCCTGCATTACCACAGCCCAGTTCCCCGGAAACTGCCAGTTCTGGGATATCGCGGTTGCTTACACACTCGACCGAGTCTATGCTTTGCGAGGAAACTACGGCAATCCTGTGGCGCCGTATGGTGAGATGTACTGCTATGATATCGCCGCCGACGGTTCACTGTCCTTGAACAACTCAATTCAGGACACACAACTGTTCCCCGACCAAGTCATAGGAGCCTACCCGCTGTATTACGGGGAACTCGTGGACGGCGACATCGAGATCGACCACGGCAGTGAAGTCTCAGAGGAATGCCGGATCATCGTCATGGCGCACAGACGCTTTGTCGCCGGCCACTACATCGGAGTTATGGACTCGGATTTGAATTTCATTGATATCCAGACGATTACACCGTACGCAAGACGGTATTCGATCTCACTCAGAAGCGATGCCGATCCCTCACAGCGTCCGATTTTCACTTCAGGATATTCGTCGGGGCAGGTTTACTTGTCGCAGGCGCCATCGGGGTGGTAGGCGATCAGACGGCCAATTAATTGAATGGTGAGATGTACAAGCGCAGCGGTTCTGTTCCCTCAATTGCATCGATGTATGCTTGGATTTTCTGTCTTGCTTCCGTGTCACAGTATTCAAGGTACTCGTTAAGCAAGGGTAGTGCTTCGGCTGCCGGGGGGCCGATTTCGCCGAGAATCCGGGCGGAATTAAATATGTCATGTGTTTGCCCGGATTCTGCCACGGATATTATTGCTTCAAGGCTAGCTTCGGGATTGTGCCCCATCCTGAAAAGCGCGAGATGAATCACTAACTTACGCGAGACGAGCACCTCTTCATCGAGCAAATCGAGAAGGACCGGAGCGGTCCATTGTGCTTCTTCTCCGAATCTGCCCAGCGCCTCTATTTCTGCCAACTGATGGCCAGGCTCAGGCCTTTCAGCAAGTTCGAGGATTCTTGGGATATACTCTGTTGCTGCTCCCCCGATTTGTCCCAGAGCCTTGATTGCTGAGGACATCCGCCCATGCCCCATACTTCCTGTCATCGGCAAAAGCTGTATTTCGATCATTGAGCCCAGTATTGGAACGGCAGGCTCAGCAGAGGGCCCAATCGCGGCAAGCGCCCATATGGCTGCAAGATCATCTGGTTCATCAAGCGCATCAATTAGGCATGGCACAGCGTCGGCAGCATCCGGTCCCAGAGTCGCCAATACACAGCAAGCTCTGTGCCAGGTGTCCTCTCGCCTTTCCACAATGCCGATTAGAGTGGAGATCACCTCCGAATCGGGGCCCAGTGCCTCCAGGAAAACAACGGCGCCCAGGCGCACATGCTCGTCAGGGTCATCCATTGCATCAAGGAGCACCGGCAATACAGTCTCCACCGGACCGATCTGAGCCAGGCACCGCATTGCCGTGATCCTGACATCGTCATCGCTCAGTGCCTGCATGAATGCTTCCATAGTTTCCTCGACTGAACCATGCGGCACTAACGCATGGAACGCTTCTTCTCTCACGTACCGATCCTGGTCCTCGGTCAAGCCGAGAAGCGCCGCGAGCACGTCTGGGTCCTGGACTAATGCCTCATTGCACCCTACGGCGGAGCCTAGTGCAATCGCTGCTGATTTCCTAACGGATGCTTCCCCGTCAGTGGTGGCCTCAAGGATCACTGTGAGCGCGTCTAGGTCGAAGGCAAATCGGCCAAGTGCCTCAACCACGACTGCTCTCCCGTAGGAGTTCTCGGAGGATACTGCGTCAAGCAGATAGGGCAAAAACTCTGCATCCCGGGCATAATCCAATTCTAGGAGATAGAACTTGCTGAGTTGCAGGTCTGAGTCATCGATGCTTTCCAGTGCGCCAAGGATAGCCTCCAACCTTGTCTCGGGATCGTTTCGAAGGCGGAATAGAAGGTAGTTAGCACCCATACGAATACCGGGTTCCTCGCTTTGAGTCGCTTCAATTAGCGCCGTCTGCACCGCGGCTTCATTGCCATGCCTTAGAAACTCAAAACGCGTTTGGCCTAGGCCTGGTACTGCCTTCAAGTGATCAAGCTTCTGTTGAATCTCCTCCTGCGTAAGCGCTGATGGGCTTCGCTGGCTGGCGTCAGTCTCATCCTCGTCGGAAGACGATCTTGTACCACATCCTAACAGGCCTGTACTAAGCACCAGGGAAGTTACAATCGCAAGAATTACGAAGTCTCCGCGCCGCAACGATCTCGCCTCCGCATTTCGAGTCCAAGATAATACTGCCTGGACCACATTAATTATAGAACAAAGGAGAGCCTTTCGACTCTCCCTTGGTGCGTTCAGAATCGCTTATTTGCCGGCTACAGCGTCGGATCCTCCGGCGGGACGGGAATGACCCCACTATCCCAAAGACATTTATACTGTTCTCTCGCCCGTCGGATAACGCTTTCCGCTACCTTGAAAGCTTCGTCCGGGCTCAACGAGATACGCGCCACACCCTGCTCGATCGCCTTCTGACCGACCGCAACAGCCACTCGCGGGTAAACCTCCCACTCGTCCATGGTCGGGATAAGGTACTCCTCGTGGAATCCCTTGTCCTCAGCGCACTTCGCAAGCTCGTAACTTGCCGCAATGCACATCTCATCCGTGATGGTCTTCGCCATCACGTCCAGCGTGCCTCGGAAAATGCCGGGGAACCCAAGCGAGTTGTTCACCTGGTTCGGGAAGTCGGATCGGCCGGTCGCGACAATCCTTGCGCCTGCTGTTTTAGCCTCCCAGGGCCAGATTTCCGGAACCGGATTCGCGCAGACAAAAACTATCGAATCGTCGGCCATACTTGAAATCCAC
The DNA here is from genome assembly GCA_965371155.1 of uncultured bacterium. Lineage (GTDB taxonomy): Bacteria > JAJVIF01 > JAJVIF01 > JAPKYR01 > JAPKYR01 > CBDUXL01. The sequence goes on from CBDUXL010000040.1 coordinate 12,814, forward strand.
TCCGGCTGAACAATCCCGGGCCCTGATTTCGAGAGCGATATCAGCACGTCGGCGCCTTTCAGCGCATCAGCCGCTTCGCCGATAAGGCCTTCAGCGTTGGTGGTCTGGCAGTAGTGCCACTTCTGAATGAATTTCTCTTTCAGATCGTCACGACCCGCGTGCAGCGTGCCCTTGGAGTCGATTAGAATCATCTTCCCGGGGTCGGCTCCGGCGGCGATGATTAACCTCGTGATTGCGATATTGCTCGCTCCAGCGCCGTGCATCACGATCCTGGCATCGTGGAGCTTCTTCCCCACGATCTTCAACGCGTTGACCAGCCCTGCGACCGTCACCGCCGCTGTACCTTGCTGGTCGTCGTGCCACACTGGAATTCGCGCTTTCTTGCGGAGAGTGTCCAGCACGTGGAAACACTTGGGTTGGGAGATATCCTCCAGGTTGATTCCGCCGAACGACGGCTGCAGCTTGAGTGTGAAGTCGATCAGCTCGTCCGGATCTTTCGTGTCGACGCAGATCGGGAATGCATCAACTCCGCCCAGGTACTTGAACAGAATCGCCTTGCCCTCCATGACAGGCATACTGGCCTCGGGACCGATGTCACCGAGTCCCAGAACCCTCGTGCCATCGGTAACCACGGCCACGAAATTGGCCTTGTTCGTGTGCTGGAATACGGTTTCCGGATCGTCCTTGATCGCAAGACATGGCTTCGCAACCCCGGGCGTGTACCAAATCGCGAAATCGTTGAAGTCTCGTATGCAGCATCTCGGCGCGATTTCCACTTTGCCCCGGTAGAAAGGATGAAGGTGCATCGCGTCTTTTCCCGGTTGCTCGGCTTTCTTGATTAGTTCTTGTTCGTTGATTACCGCCATTTCATGCTCCTGGTTCGACCTCTATCGAGGGAGTGCTTTCCTGGTTACGATGTTGCGTAACGAGAATTTCAAAGATGAGCGCTAATTTGTGAACTATTTCACGAGGCTGCCCGAAAAAAAGCCCAGTCTTGTGCTGGTGATAGGCACTGACCCCTTTGCGCTCAACTGCCTGCGGAGTTTATCACAATGTCCACGAAAAAATCATCGAATACGAGAAGAAAACGATGAATTCCTGCAGAATCTGGGACGATAGATATGGGGTCTTTATGTTTCGTAAACGTTGGCCAGTATGTACGGTCTCCGCCTTAAATGCTTCCAGAACAGGTTCCCGATCTTCTCGGTGGCCTTTTCCTTCAGTCGGGGGTATTCGATTAAATCCTCTTCCTTGACGGCTCTCAGGCTGTCCCTGAGAACGATCTCCGCTTTTTCCAGAAGGTCCTTGTGCTGCGAAAAGTACAGAACGCCCTTTGCTTCGATTTCCACCCTGTCAACCTTTTTCGTTCGTTTATCGAGGAGAACGGTCACCACCACGATACCGCTCGATGAGAGTTGCCGTCGCTCATCGAGTATCTTCCCATCCACGTCGCCTACGCCGAGACCATCCACCATTGTCACACCGCTCGGAACAACTCCATCGGCTACAATCCTGTTTTTAGATACTCGCAACCTCTCGCCGACCTTTGCAAGGACGACATTCTCCGAGGGGTGTCCCATCTTATTCATCAGTGTGGCGAACTCGCGCATGTGCCTGACTTCCCCATGGAACGGGATCACGAATTTCGGCTGAACGAGGTTGTATAGAATCTTGATTTCCTCCCGGCTTGCGTGACCGGATACATGCACTCCTCTTCCAGGTCCGGTGAAAACCTCGGCCCCAAGCAAAGTCAATCGGTTGATTGTGCGAAGAATGTACGCCTCGTTACCCGGAATCGGGCTGGCCGACAAAATTACCGTATCGCCATCTTTGATTTTGACTGGGTGCGTTCCCTCGCTCATCAATGTGAGCGCGCTCATCGGTTCTCCCTGGGTCCCGGTCGCGAGGATGAGAAGTTGGTCGTCGTCATACTCGTGAATCGTATCGGCAGGTATGATTACATCCGGCGGGACATTCAGATAACCTAGCTCCATAGCGGCTTCTATATCCGCAATCATCCTTCTGCCGGTCGGCGCGACCTTCCGCCCAAGCTCTACCGCAACATCAATGGCTTGCTGCGTGCGATGAATATTGCTTGCAAACGTTGTCACGAAAATTCGTCCGGTCAGTGTCCGGAAAAGCTCGTGAAAAACGACTCCGACCCGTCGTTCACTGCCTGTATGGCCGGGATTGAAGACATTCGTGACATCCGTGATGTAGGCCATCACGCCCTCGTCGCCGTAGCGCGAAAATGTGCCCAGCTCCATCTTTCGGTCGTCCACCGGTGTTTGGTCGAACTTGAAATCCCCCGAGTGGATTATCACTCCCTCCGGTGTCCGGATCGCGAGTCCGCAGGCATCCGGAATTGAATGGCAAACGGGAATGAACTCGACCTCGAAGTTCTCCCCGATCTTGTGAATGGAGTTGTCCTCCACCTCAATCAGATCGGCGTCGGTGAAAAGCTGATGCTCCTTGAGCTTGTGCGAGAGACGAGTGAGCGAGAGCGTGGTGCCGTAGATGGGAAGCCGGGCCTCTCTTATCAGGTACGGCAGCGCGCCGATATGGTCCTCGTGGCCGTGAGTAACCACGATCCCCGCGACCCGATCGCGATTTTCGACCACGTACTTGAACTTGGGGATGACAATATCAACGCCGGGCATGTCCAACGACGGGAAGCTCAGTCCGCAGTCGATAACGAGAATCTCGCCATCGTACTCGACCAGCGTCATGTTTTTCCCGATCTCGTGGAAACCACCCAGCGGGATAATGGACAACCCTTTTGGATACTTACCTGAAAAGCGGTGTGTTTTAGGCATACAATCTAATGTCCCGCCCCGAGAACCTTAATAGGCCCGCACCTGGAGGCCTGCAGGTAATTCTAGCTAATCTTCAGCGGTTTCGCCACAATTGATCAATGCTGTGCGGATGAAAGAGAGGAAGATTTCGGTG
>CBDUXL010000041.1:0-15503 GCA_965371155.1 uncultured bacterium
AGTGCGGCTGGGTGGCGATGTGTCCCGACTGCGATGTTTCTCTCACGTATCACAGGCGAAGCCGGACGCAGATGTGTCATCACTGTGGATACAGCGCCCATGCGATGGAGGCCTGTGAGCGTTGCGAGCATGAAGGCATGACTCTCCTCGGCTGGGGCACCGAGCGCCTGGAGGAGGAAGTCAGGTTCCTGTTTCCGAAAGCCCGGCTGCTTCGCATGGACCGGGACACGGTAAGCACAAGGGGGAAACGCAGGTCGATCGTGGAGGCTGTGCGAGCTTGCGAAGTGGATATCCTTCTGGGTACCCAGATGATCGCAAAGGGGCTCGATTTCCCCGCCGTTCGCCTGGTCGGCGTGATCTCGGCAGATCAGTCTCTCCATATCCCCGATTTCCGCGCGGCGGAACGGACATTCCAATTGCTGACCCAGGTTATCGGAAGAGCGGGAAGGTCGGATGAGCTGGGTCGTCAGGGTGGCGGCATCGCGATTATCCAGAGCTACATTCCGCACAATCGCATCCTGCAAGCGGCGTGCACACAGGATTACGAGGCTTTCTACGAGGAGGAGATTATCCTCAGGGAACGTTTCGGATATCCGCCGGCGACACACCTTGCCCGTGCGATAGTCTCAGGTGCCGACAGGAATGATGTGGAAGACATGGCGTATCGATTCGGGTCCGCTCTCGATGAAACGCGACCCGACTCCAGCGCCGTAAAGCTCGGACCTGCGCCCGCTGTGATAGAGAGGCTCGAGGGTAGATGGCGATTCCATTGTGTTCTCAAAGCCCCGAGAGTGAGCAAGATTGTGGCCTGGCTTGCTTCGGCGAGGAAAAGGGTTCGCATTCCGCGCGACGTGAGGCTGATTGTGGATGTCGATCCGATGTCGATGTTGTGAGCAAGAGTGGGCGAGTGCATCGCCGTCCTGCACGTCTACGGATGAATTGTCATTCCCGCTCCTCCGGGGGAATCCACACGCCCGGACCCCATACGAAACCGATCTGGTCCTCACCCCCAATCGTCCAGCTAACCAGAAAATGGCTTTGGTCCGGTGTCATCGCATCGGGATTGCCGCTCATGAAGGCCTCCGCTACCCAGGGAGTATAAAAAAGCCTCCAGGTTTCAATTTCCATCTCCTCACCTGACCCACCAGCAATCGATTGATCGGGCAGAACCAGCGTCCTGCCGCCCCTTCTCGACAGAACGCCGCGTGTGGACGAGTAGAGGAGAAAATCACCATTGGGCGCGAAATCGATCCACATCGAATATCCATCGAACGCGGTCAGGCGACGGTGGCTCCTTGAGACAAGACTGTAGAGATAAAGCTGCTCTCCTGAGAGTGGGTTGGCCCCAAGTGTGTAGGATGTTGTGAAATCGGTAGTGTAATACAGGTATTGCCCGCCTGGATGCCACTCCGGATGCGCGGTATTGTAGAACCGGGTTGAAACCGTAATCCGCTCCATCTCGAGTGTGGATGAATAGATCAGGTAGAGATCAACTCGCTCCTCAATCTCGAAAGTCGCAGCGAGCATTGATCCGTCCGGGGAAAAGTCGCCCAGCTCTAATAGCGGAAGATCGCTTACCGGTTCAGGAGACTCGCCGGGACCGGTCACAACGTAAAGGCCATCATCGGCGGAACCGCCCTCGAGGGGTAGCGCCAATGCGAGCATCGAACCGTCCGGGGCGATCGAGATTCCGCCGATCTCATTTTTGGTCGAGATCCATTCCTGTTCGTTCCATGCAATAACTGGGTCGGGATCCGGGTCATAGTAGGTCGATTCGGGTTCCGTGCACGTGAATTGGAGGACAACCACCTTATAGTTGCTTGCATCATCCACACCACAGACCGCGAGCACGTCATCACTTGTGACGGTCCACGGAGCGTCATGCGCTGCCGCTATTTCCACCTCAAGCGAAACCTCCGTCTTCATCATGTGGTCCTTTTCGAGCCTGGTTATCGCGAGGTTTCCAGCGGCGTCATCGTGCAGTATGTAAAGCGAGGTTGAGCTGGTCTTGATATCCCTGACCCCCTCCAAACCGTGGAGCGGACACGTGATATTGCTCGTGTATCTCTCTATTAGATACAACGCGGTTGCTCCCTCGATCGTTTCCCAGTAATAAAGGGGGTGATCGATCTCGAAACCGGGCTCGATCATCACCCCGACCAGACTCTCGGGTGGCCCATTTCGGCATCCGATGACAGCCGTCAGAATCAGGAGCATGGCCAGCGGTATAACCAGTCGATTCATGTTTCCGTCACCTTTCATGTAGGGGCGCACAAATGTTCGCTTCCATGTAGGGGCGCACGGCTGTGCGCCCTCTGAGAATGTTCAAACCCAGTGTACATCACACAGCCGGGTTATGCATCCCGCTGGTGATCGTCCCGCGCCCTCTCCCGCATCACTTTTTTGCATTCGGGCATAAAACCGATTGTTAACAGCTTTTAACATTGATTTTATCTGATTAAAGCTAATTAAAGCTATTTATGACCTTTTAGCCGTATTGTGGATTTTTTTGTTATAAAAATGTGGAAAACACTTGACTTGCCCACTGTCGGGCTGGTAATATCCCGCTCACTTACTCATCAAAGCTTCAAACAAGGAGTGGTTGAAGGAACGAAGACTGAGGATAACCAGAGGGGAAACGCAGCGCAGAGGATGAATTAGTTGAGTAGTGCAGCGAATCCCCAAGGATCCAGGTGGAAGGACCCAAACCGGGAAAGGGACCCAAACCTGCGATAGTCCGAGTAGGTATATCGGATAGCCTCATTTCAGGCTCGCCTGATAAGGTCCGGAATTTCATCTCCATCCGATGATTGAAGCAAAACTCAATTGGTGAGTTAAAAGGAGTACGCTATCATGCGTAAACTAATTCTTCTCGCAGTAGCGTTCCTACTGCTCGCAGCCCCCGCTTATGCGCAGACCGCAACGGCTACGGTCACCATTAATGCTCTGGAGACCCTGGCGGTCACTGGCAGTTGGAACTGGACAATTACGATTGCTGATTACGGCACTCAGCCAATCCTGGCTGACTCAGAAGATGTGGTGGCCAAGGTCCAGGCCAACTACACATGGGATTTGGATGCGAACATTACGAGCGACTGGACAACCCCTGCCCAGGATTGGAAGTTGGAGCTGTACGGTGAAGCGACCCCTGGCTGGGTAGAGGTGACCTATGATTCCACCTGGGAGGAAATTCTTACAGATGAGGCTGCAGGCGATTATACCGCCACTGGCTACGCTATCACTGCCCGGCTTTCTGATCTTGTTTGGGCTGACGTGGGTGACGCTTGCACGGTGACTTTTCAGATCGGTGCTTAATTAATCATGATAGCCCTTAAACCGTGCATAACCCGTTCAGGGATACACGGGAAAGGACAAAGGTGGTGATTATGCGTAAGCCTTATGTACTTTTGTTATTGCTTGTGGTTGTGCTACTAAGCATGCCAATGGCTGCTTACGCTGGTACTGATGCAACGGCTACAGTCACCATCGATCCATTGTGTGATATTTGGTTCCATCCGGACGGCGATCTGGTCTTCGATGACATTGATCTTGCTGATTATGATAACGGCTATACTTCCCATGTCGACGAAGACTATTACTTTGAGGTCCGATGGCTCGCAAATTACGACTGGTGGCTCATGCTCCAGGGAGGGGAGCAATATTTCACTCACGATGGTGACCCCTCCTCCAAGGAATGCTCTGATATCGAGTTTATCAATGGGGGCGAAACTCAGTATACACCCCTGCCTCTGCCTTCAGAAGATGCATTTGAACTCGCTAATGGCGTTCCTGGAACCTGGTATGATAATAACACTACTTACTCTATGAATTTGATGTTCATAGTTGCATTGGCCTGGGGTCTGGATACTGAGGGTGAGTGGTATTACGACACGATCACATTTACGCTCTCAGACACTGGGTAGCTTTTGAGCAACTACAATAAAAGCGGGGGACAATCTAAGGCACCCGGACCAAAGATTCGTCCCCTGCTTTTACGGGAGATAGTCTTGAATACAAGGTGATGAGTTTTATCTGATGAGATTGAAACAGCACAAGTGGTTTTGCATTTTGATAGCGGTTGCACTGATTTTTCTGATCGGGCAACCTGCACATGCTGCCAATGATGCTGTTGCCACGGTGACCATCGAAGAGTGTTTTTGTTTGGAATATGTACCAAAAGACGTTAACAATCCTGACGTGGATTTTATAATCACGCTGGATGATATGATCGAGGAGTCCGTTTCGATTGTAAATCATGGCGATATCAACTGGTGTTCTAACGTCCCTAATTGGAAGGTAACGGTATATATGGACCCATGGACGGTATTGAGCGGATCTGGTGATTTTGGATGGTACCTGAAAGTCAAGTGGGGCCCACCGGATAACGATAGCTGGCTAGGTAAAACTGTGCCAATTTACCCGGACACGCCATTGGATTGGTACAAGAGTTGGGAAGAAATAGAAAATCCGTTAGATCGAGTTGGAATGGGGACAATTGAAGGTATTGACTGGAAGATAAAGGACCTGTTATGGGAGTCGACTCCGGTGGGATCGTATGAGACCACGGTCTACTTTACGATCGTGGCCCAGTAAAGACCACATCTCTGAGTTTATTGTGGTATAGTATAGCCTCATGATACAATCGGGGGGAGATTTATGATGCAATCGAACCACAAACAAGACCCATGTTACCGTAGGGTGCGGGGCACTGTCCCCGCCCTGATCCTTAAAATGTTCCCTTTGAAACAGGTAATCATTTCAGTTGTGATACTGCTTGTCCTCTGTCCGTCGGCGCATGCGGAACCGGAGGATGAATCCGGTTTTGGAATGAGCGTATCGGGTGTGCGCTCGCTCACTCTCGAGCAGGAGAACATACAATTTGAACCGGATGCCCTTCAGTTGATTGACGGCTGGACGCACCAGGAAGTTCTGATCGCGCGTGTGAATGCGAACGTGACTTGGGTGCTCACGGTTCGGGGATCGGATGATTTATGGGAAGGACCGTGGGAGAAGCCGGTAACGGACATATACTGGAAATACGGCGGCGGTGAATATGCATCGCTGGGCATACAGTCTGCGTATGTCGCCAGCGGCGGTCCGTGCAACCAGTTGACGTATCCGATCCATTTCAAGGTCAAGCTAGACCTGGAGTGGGATGTACCGGGTGAGTATTATTACGAATATGTAATATTTGAGTTATCAGCGCCATGAGTACAGAAAAGAAAAACAGTAGGGGCGCGGGGCACGCGCCCATCTTCGCGGGACGCACGCCCGTCTTCGCGGGGCACGCGCCCGCATTGACGGCAACACCGTTCCCGTGCGAGCGGGACGCTCGCGGTCCCAGAATCCCGCCCGCATCGACGGGCCACGCGCCCGCATTGCCGGCAATACCGTTCCGGTGCGAGCGGGACGCTCGCGTGCCCCGCGCACAGGACGGGCGCGTGCCCCGCGAAGACGGGCGCGTGCCCCGCGCCCCTACGATATGGATCGTGCTGATTATCGCCATTGCGACCCTCCTTATCTTCCCACCGGCCGTCCGGGCCGCACAATCTATAAATGTGGCCGATATTAATCTGGGGATAATCGGTGAGGATGGATTCAACGACGGATACGCTTTTATCCCGTCACATACGATCTTCTGGGAGAGCGACATCCCCTGGCGCATTACGATACGCTCATACGATCCGGACCTGGGCACGAGCGATTCTGGAACGTATGTCAAGCCGCTTTCAGACCTGTACTGGAAGCTTTCTGATACCGAAACATGGCTGCCAATGACACAGGAGGAGGAGGAGCTTGACTGGAGTACTGAAACGGGTGATGGCGTTATCTACGTGGATTTTGCCGTTCTGCTTGCCTGGAAGAATGATGTTCCAGGCCGGTATGGAACAGAGCTGATTTTCACGATAGAGAGTTTGTAAGACAGGAGAGTTGCTTATGAGCGTAAAAGCATTGGTTAACCGTGTGGCGAGAATAATCGCTCTGATGGCGCTTGGGCTGGTTTATATTGCAGTGGAGGTATCTCCCGCCGCGGCCCAAAGCTTCTCGGTCGCCTTCGGCAATAAGGAGTTTATCGTTTCACCAGGAGATTCTTTCACCGGGTCGATTTCTCTGATGAGCATGACCGATGAGCAGGTATCGATTAGGATTTACGTTGGCGACTGGGTCCGGGTTCCGGGCCAGACATCGAAATACGGTTGGGACGTGGAAGGCGGCAACGAGCCTCGGTCGTTTCTGGGCTGGATGACATTCACTCCGGAGCGTATGACGCTTGAACCCGAGGAAACCCGGGACATTAACTATGAGGTAAATATCCCGGATGATCCGACACTGGAGGGATCATACTGGGGAGTGATTTTCATTGAGGCTATCCCGTCCGAGGAGCCGGAGATCCCCGTGGAAGTTGAGGAGGGAATAGCGATCGGCATAAGGACCATTTTCCGGTATGCCATCCACGTTTTCGCGACGATCGAAGGAACCGAAACACGTGAGGCGACCTTCACATCGTTGAATCTGGAGCCGGCGGAAGGGGGTTTTGATGCTGTCGCGGTTTTCGAGAACACGGGCAATATCTACATGAAGCCGATTGTATGGCTTGAGATGACTGATATCGCCGGCGAGGTCGTTTATGAACAGGAACATCGCGAGATAACTGTGCTACCGGAAAGCGCGCGGGCTTATGTGTTTGAGCTGAGGAACCTTCCGATTGAATCCGGTGAGTACGTGGTGATGATTTATGCGGATTACGGGGCTGCAACACTTATCGCAGCACAGGGACGTGTAAACCTTGCGATTGAGCCACCGGCACCGGAAGAGGAGGAGCCGGTTGAAGCGGAAGAACCGGCCGAGACTGACACGCCGACGCCGTAGCGGCTATGGCGCGTAAAGTACACAGGGAAGATGGCATAATGCATTTTCACCATAACCTGAAATTGACATACGTGAGGGCGCTGTACACCCTCGCTTTTTTATTTCTTATGCTGTCGTGGCCCGTTCCTGCGCGCGCTAACGTGCAACTGGAGCTTCTGTCGCCCCCGGAGGTCGATGCTGTACTGAACCGCATGGTGACGATCAGCCTGCGTGTGACGAACGACGGCCCGGATACCCAACCATTTGAGATATCAGTTGAAGTACCACCCGAATGGCAGTATACCGCCATGCCGGAAACACTTGATGTGGGCGGCGGGGAAGGGGAAGTTGTATTCGTAGCGGTGAACCTGCCCGCGGGTGGTGATCCGGGGAATTATGAGATCGTGCTTTCGGCATTCCCTGGGGGTGTGCCGTCGGAGGCCGCGAGCGTGGGAGTACTGGTGAGAGTGCCCGCGACCATGCTGCTGGATGTCCGGGCGGGTCGGAGCGAACAACCGGCCGCGTATTCGGGCGATGAGATCGAACAGACGTTTACTGTGACGAACATGGGGAACGCATCGACGATTGTGACGATTGAGACTGAATCGCGGCAGGAATGGCCGTTGGTGGTTGATCCGCCGGACCACCGGCTTACGCTGGACCCGCGTAAGTCGGGAACCGTGACTGTGACGACCTCGATTCCGGAGGATCTGATCCAGCCCGTGAGATACCGGCTGAGGGTGATCGCGCGTCCGCTGGAACCGGGCGCTGAGGAACTGGAATGGCAGGCGGGCACGTCGACGCGGGTTATCCCGAGTCACCTAGCCGGTGGACCGATATACGCGATGCTGGAAAGTGATATTCAGACACTGATTTCGTTGCGGGACGACGGGGATGTTGCGTCAACGATCCATCTTGGCACTCTCGAACTTGAGGTCAGTGAGGGAAGGTATGCGAGCCTGTGCGGGGTCAGTCTTCCGATAACCGGCGGCGGCACGGGGGGATTCGGTCAAAATGTGAGGCCATGGGCACGGTTCAAGGATGAGGAATTGGGGTATATCCAGGCAGGCGATATTTCGATTGGCTTGGCGTCGCGGCTTGTGGGGGGGTACAGATCGGGTCGGGGCGGAGAGGTGCTGTATCTGAACGGAGATGGAGAATATCGGGTGTTCTATACGCGGGGTCGGGGGAGCATTCCGGTGGAACTGGCGGGTGTGGAGGTGGGATACGGGATTGGGGAGATGGGCGTCGTGCGTCTGACGGCGTTAAGGGATACGGAGCTGTCGGTACCGGAAACCTTTGAGAGGGAGCCGGAATCGTCGACAATCCTGGGGCTTCTGGTGGGATATCAGCTATCGGAGGGCGCGGAAGTGACCGGGGAGATCGGTCAGTCGGGGTCGGATAACGCATGGCGTCTGAACGGCATGTACAAAGCGGGAAATTTTTCCACCAATTGCGAATGGCTTCGTGCGGGAACGGATTTTCGGGGCGGATGGCAGGACACGGAAGTCAGGCGACTGAATTTGTCGTGGAGTCCGCTGGAGGGAGTGAATATCAGGGGAAACTACAACCAGTCGCAGAATAATCTCGCGAACAATCCGGATGAGGAGGGGCGTCGGAACAGGAATATTGCGTTCGGCGCGACGTGGAACATCGAGGATGTCGGTCGGCTGCGGGTGTCGCATAGGATCGACCGGTCGCGGGATGTGATTCTGGAAGAATATAATCGAATATCGAGGCTGACGGAGTATTCGTTTTCCAGGAGCTGGGGCACTTTTTCCACAACAGCGTCGTGGCAGGATCAGACCGATGAGGACCTCCTTACGGGCGATCGGGAGACGGAAAATACACTTCGGTTCGACTTCACCACTCGTCTGAATCACGATATATCGCTGAAATTCGGATATGCCACGGGTCGGACGTCAGGGAATAATGGGTTTGAAGCGGTCCGCACGACGGACCTCAGTCTGGGCGGCGATATCAGGCTGAGCAGGGATCTGGATGTGTCGTTAAGCATACAAAGGAGTTCGGGTGGTTTCGGAGGGTCGCGGACGAGCACCAACGGATCATTGAACTGGGAGATGCCGTCGGGGTACACGCTGAATCTGCGTGCAAGGAGCTATACCGGAACATTCGGCGGTGACACGGAGATCGCGCTCGGATTTACGTATCCGCTCAGCATTCCGATGACGATGTTCCCTCGCAAGGGAAGTGCTGAGGGAAGGTTGTTTCAGTCGGACGATCCAACGCAGGGAATCCCCAATGTTGAGATTTCAGTCGGTGGAATGACGATGGTAACTGATGACAACGGATTCTTCAGGTTTCCATCGCTCGATCCCGGCGAGCACCAGATGACCCTGGACACTCCGTCGCTTGGGGTGGGTTTGACACCCGAAGTTGAGCTTCCGCTGATTTTCATTGTAGAGGCCGGGTCAACTGTCGAGCTTGAGATTCCGGTTATGCGATCGGTGGCTGTCGGAGGCCAGGTTTTCATCGAAACACCCGGTGGACGCGGAGAATTGCCGTCAAGACGACCGATTTCCGGTATGGTGATAGAACTCCAGTCTGTGGATGGCAGTTCGTACAGGTACACTGACTCGTTCGGGCGTTTCCTCTACACTGACCTGGCACCGGGTAATTATGTGGTTCTGGTTCGAAGCGAATGGCTTCCTCAGTGGCATGAGGTCCGCGATCCGGTGAGCATTTCGTTTGAGCTGGCTTCGGGTGAATCACGAAGAGATCTTGAGTTCACTGTGGTTCCGGTCGTGCGGGAGATCGAAATCACCACGGAAACTGAAGCAAGCGACTAGGGCCTGCGGAACCTGTAGGGGCAACCCTCGTGGTTGCCCTGCTTCTCGTGGTTGCCCTGCTTCTCGTGGTTGCCCTGGTTCTCGTGGTTGCCCCGGACTGCTTTTTTTCCGACGTCGCCTAGAACTCAGGCATTGCGATATAGTCCGCGATAATGTCCGCACCGGCGGATGTGCCTATCCGCGTCGCGCCTGCCTTGAGCATCGTCTCGAAATCCTCCCGTGTTCGGATTCCGCCTGATGCTTTCACCTCAAGACGTCTCTGGGCGCTCGCGATGAGAAGCCTCACATCCGCGACAGTGGCCCCATAAGGTCCGTAGCCGGTCGAAGTTTTCACGAAATCGATTCCCACAGTCGCGAGATGTTCCACCGCCCACCTCTTTTCCACCTCGGTAAGATAGCAGCACTCGATTATCGCTTTGAGGACAATTGGCTCATCATCGGCGGTCGTCCTGGTGTCTGCATAGCGCTTGAGGTCCTTCAGTTCACCGAGAAACTCGGCATCGTTCCCTGATTTCAGTAAAGAGATATTGGCGACGAAATCGATCTCATCCGCGCCACGGTCAATAAGGTCCTTCAGAGCCTGGATTTTCGTGTGCCTGACCATGTAGCCGAACGGGAAAGCGATTACCGATCCCACCTTTGTTTCATGGTCCTGCAACACCGAGGCAGCCAATGAGACATAGCAGGGCGGGATAAACAGGGTGGCGAACTTGCGTTGCGAGTTGTCGATTATCCACTGCCTGTAGCTGGTCTCGGGGGTGTCGGGATTGAGGAGGGTTTGATCTATGAACGCAGCCGCCTCATCGCTCGTAAGCGGCATCTGTATACGTTTCTTCTCGGCCAATTTGTCGGACTCCCGGGGAATTCGAGACTACTTCGCCCGCTCAATATATCTTCCGTCGCGGGTGTCAACTTTGATCTTTTCGCCTTCATTGATGAACAGCGGAACCTGGACCGTTGCCCCGCTCTCGATCACCGCAGGCTTGCTGCCGCCCTGCGCCGTGTCACCCTTCACACCGGGATCTGTTCTGACCACCTTCACATCGATGAATTTCGGCGGGCTGACATCCAATATCTCGTTGTCGTGCATGGTAACGATCCCGTTCGTGCTCTCCAGGAGAAAGCCAGCTTTATCGCCGACCAGACTCTCGTTTATTCCGTATTGCTCGTACGTCTCGTTATCCATGAAGACGTAGTTAGGTCCATCACGGTAAAGGTACTGCATCTCGCGGCTCTCAACCCGGATGTCCTCAATTTTTTCGCCTGTGCGGTATGTGCGCTCGACAGACGCGCCGGTGCGAAGGTTCTGCTGTTTGACCCGCACAAACGCGGGTCCCTTGCCGGGTTTGACATGCTGGAACTCGGTGCATCTCCAGAGCTGGTTGTCATACTTGAAACAGGTGCCGGGTCGAAGATCGTTCGTGCTTATCATCGGTGATTTCCTCTATGGGAGGGGAAAGTATATCCATGACTAAGGGAAGGTGCAACGTGCATGGGGTCTAGCAGACGGCGCTTGGTTCGAGGTCGAATGCATCGAGGATGAATCGGCGCTTCGACGGGCTGAATGCCATCAACGCATCCCGCAATGTCTCCAGGGCCGTTTCGGGGAATTCCGAAATCGCAAGACGAGCCGCCGCCGCCAGCGCGACCCCGTCCAGGTCCTGAAGCTCGTATCGGCGGAGTGTATCAAGCAAGCTCAACAGGCCTAATGCGCGACGAAATCGAGTGAGCGCAGCGTTCCAGTCAAGTCTGTAAGGGGAGAGCTGGGGGGCGCGGGTGCTTATGTACTCGTGGAGCGAGGGGGGATCGAAGAACGATATCCGCCAGGTTGGGATTCCGAGTGTCTCCGGGCTCCAGTACATGGCCACGGCGGGCTCGAAAAGCGGCGTCAGTGGTTTGGGAGCGAGGAAAGCGAGCGGCACAAGGCGTTCGAGAGGGTGTCGGAGCCGATAAAAACGGTTTCCATAGATTTCCTCTACCTTAGGATATGTCGTGACCCAGGCCAGGATGAGCAGAAACCCGGCGATGCCCGCGAGAACACCAAGCAGAAGCGGCCACGGGGTCGGGTTGAGAACTGCAAGGACGATGTATGTCGCTGCAAACAGATCGATTCTCAACATGCGGCCGCGAACCAGTGTCCTGGCCTGATGGCAGACTGCCGCCCAGGCGGCGGATGCGACCAGGATCAATGTTATGGCGATTGAGGGCTGATAGTGGGGGGCTGCCCAGGCTCCGATCAGGGACGCTACTGCGGGAATCACGGCTGCCCAGGCTTGGGATTTTTCAAGTTTCACCGCACATCTTTCTGATTTCCTGTTTGGCGACATGACCGAGCACGCTTGCTTTGATGAGGCAGGGAGCCCTATTCATTTAGATACTCTAAATCGCACCGCGCATAGATCTGACCCTTGATTCCCCACTCGCTCGGCTGTGTTACAGTAAATCGATAGTATCGATCGTGAAAATCGTAAGCGTTCACCCAATCGTCCCGGAACAAGCCGACAGACAGAAAGTACTCGCCTTTCAGAAGCGGGAGCCCGTGGAATGTCGCTATTATCTTGCCCTTCTCGTTGATCGGGGCCTCGTAGGGGCGAAGGATCGGCCCGACAATCATCCGCCCGTCGAACGCATGAATGGCCAGATACAGCGAGTGCGAGTCGATAGGCTTGTGGGCCTCGAAGTCAATTTCCACCGTCATGTCATCGCCCGCGTTGAATAGGTACTTCTCCTCTCCATCGCCTGCGAACAACCGGACCCCGTCGATTGTAACCTCACCCGACCCGCTTCTCTCGCGCTGCAGGTCGGCCTGAAGCGCCCGACCCTTGCTGTGGATCTCCTCCCTGCGAATCTGAAGGTCCTGCATGTAGGCGTTGATGATCTCCTCCGGATTTCCCTGGCCTCGTATCCGACCCTCATCGAGCCACACCACCTCATCCGCGAATGATCCGACAACCGACAAATCATGTGACACAAAAAGAATTGTCCTCCCGGCTTCAGCGAATGACTTGATTTTCAGGAAAGATTTCTTGGAGAAATTCAAATCGCCCACGCCCAGGACCTCATCGATCAGAAGCACTTCCGGATCGATACTCATCGCCACTGAGAACCCGAGCCGGACCACCATTCCGGATGAGTAGTTCTTGATCGGAGAATCCAGGAACCTCTCAAGCCCGGAGAACTCCACAATCTCGTCGAAGCGGTCCTTTATTTCGCGGCGGGTGAGGCCGAGAATTGATCCGTTGAGGAATATATTCTCCCTGCCGGTAAGCTCCGGGTGGAAGCCTGCGCCAAGCTCCAAAAGAGCCGCTACATTGCCGTTTACCATGAATGTCCCGCCGTTGGGGCGGTAAATTCTCGAAAGGATTTTCAGGAGAGTCGACTTGCCGCTGCCGTTCGGGCCGATTATCCCCACCACGCGGCCTTTCTCGACAGTGAGATTGATGTCCTTCAGTGCCCAGAGCTTCTCATAGCGCGATCGTTTCAGCATGAGGAAACGCTCGATCGCGCTTTCGGTCTTTCTGGTGTAAAGGCGGAATGATTTCGAGAGGTTCTTGATCTCGATCGCAGGCATATTGAAAAACAATCATACCACGCGATTGGCCTTGATGGGATAGATGCTTGCGGGAGGCACACAGCCGTGGGGCTGTTGAAAAAAGAGCACAATTGGGGGAAAATCTGTGTGGCACCCTCAAGCGGAATCACGGCTTTAGCCGGAATGGAGCTTGTGGGTGGTTTTCTGAAGACTGCAATCCCTTTATTCAAGACACCCACAGGCTCGAAGACTCGCTTGAGGGTGGCACCAATTGTTCAGATCAATCGATCAGCTTTCCTTTGCATCGAGGCTTTTTTGACAGGCCGTGTGCCCCTACAAATCGTTTGGTTTTCGGGCAAGGAACAATGTGAAATGCCAGTCCTGGAAAATCCTTACGGCGAACTCGAATCCGGCCTCCAATAGCCATGCGATCTGCTGCTCGGCCATAGCCGGATTGACCGAGATCGTTCCTTTGGCCTCATTCGCCCGCCGGATCTCATCCATCTCATCGAGCAGTTCCCCGTCATCGCCGAGGTCCATTCTTGCTGAGTCGGACTGATATCTCTTGATCGCCTGAACGATTCTGTCGACAGGCTCCGGCAGCTTCTGTTCCGTGATATCCCCGTGCAGGAACCATCCGCCGGGCTTCAGAATGTTCATCAACCGGGTGTAAATTTCCCGAACCGAGTGGTGGGGCAGATGGTGAAGTGAGGCGTAATGAACGATTACGTCCATTGGTTCCTCAATGATCTCTTCCCAGGGGTCCCGGAAGTCAGCGCGAGCGAGCGTGATACGATCCGTGAAATCGACCAGGTTCAGCCTCGCGGATTCCAGCATTTGAATCGAGCCATCGATGCCATACAGACGAGCTTCCGGAAACAGCTCGAGAACCTGCTGGGCAAGCATTCCGGTTCCGATGCCGAGATCGAGGATCGTTCCCGGCTGCGGGTCAATCTGGTGGAGAATATCCAGCATGACCGAGTGCGCCTGGAATCTCACAGGATCGACAACCGGTTCGAGCCGGTCGTAGTGCGGAGCAAGCCAGTCGAACAAATTCAGGTTGCCTTCAGGGATATCCTTGACCGATATTTTTTTCTTGGTTTTGGTTGTCATTTTCCCGAGCAGAATCTTGTTAGGACAAAAGAAAGCATCAACCGTGTCGTTTTCATGCGCCATGGCTAATCAGTCGACGCGATTCTTTCCCAGCGCGCCGTCTCCTCTCACTACTAATGTCCGGTGGAACAGGTCGATTTCGATTGGCCGGATGCAATGAAACCCGCATTATTAAAGGGATTTTGGGCGTATTGGAGGTGATTCAATTGCGTTTGATCGTTCATGTTAATGCCGGCATAGCTTGGGTCAAAGTGTCGCTTTGAAGGTTTGTCCGGCTCCTCTTTATGTTAAACTACCCGCCCTACAGCTATGGAATCCTCAACGCGTACACTCACACTCGCTCACTCTCCCGACAGCGACGACGCATTCATGTTCTGGGCGCTTGCGTCCAGGCGGGTGCTCGCCGACGGCATTGAATTCCAGCATATCCTGGGTGACATCCAGGGTCTGAACCAGGCGGCGCTCGAGGGCAAGTACGACATCACGGCAATCAGTGTCCACGCTTATCCTTACATCGCCTCCCGATATGCTCTCCTCAATGTGGGGGCGAGTGTCGGCGACGGCTACGGGCCGATCATCGTTGCCCGTGAACCGATTCCATTTTCTGAGCTGGAAGGGTTCAATGTCGGTATTCCGGGGGCTTTGACTACGGCGGCATTGGTCCTGAGACTCGCTGTTCCCGGGGTAAGGACCACGGAGATCGCGTTCGATCAGATGATTGAAGCTGTTTCCGATGGCGAGGTCGATGCCGGATTGATTATCCACGAAGGGCAGATCACCTACTCGAAAACAGGGCTCCACCTGGTCGCGGACCTCGGCCAGTGGTGGAGAGATCAGACCGGCCTCCCGCTTCCGTTGGGGGCGAATGCAGTCAGACGCGACCTCGGCGATGATCTCATCTCCAGCGTGGCCGGTGTGCTCCGTGAGAGCATCTCCTGCGCCTTGGAGAATCGAGAGGATGCTCTCGCTTACGCCAGGACTTTTGGACGGGATCTTGGCCCCAAAGAGGTTGACAGGTTTGTCGGAATGTATGTGAATGACTATACCCTCGACTGGGGCGAAAACGGCAGGCGCGCGGTAATCGAACTGCTGAAACGTGGCGCTGAAGCAGGAATAGTGCCCTTCGGGAGTATTGAATTCGCGGGGTAGGGGGCAGGGGTTCAGAAATGGCGGATTTCGATAAAGAAGAGACAGAAGGC
>CBDUXL010000042.1:0-15426 GCA_965371155.1 uncultured bacterium
TCTTGCCCTCGATCCGCTCGCGAAACTTCGCAACATATTTGCCTTTAGCAGCTTCCTCTGTTGCTATCTGCCCAAGTGGATGACCGATGTACCGGTAATTCACCCCAGCGCGTTTGTAGGCATCCAGGCTGAAGGGATAAGCAACCAGGGCGAGATCGGTAAGCTCGGCGAGCGCTTCAAAACGGTCCCGCGCGCCTTTTCCGCCGGGAAGGCGTCTCGCGACTTTCACCGCTTTGTCAATTGCACGACGTTCCGCGCTCTGCTCAGGTGTCCACCAGAGCACCGGCGAGATGTAGTATGCGATCTTCTGGCGGGAACCGTCCTGTCGCATCCGAATGTCCTTCATAAGCGACATATTGAACGAGCGATAATCGACCGGAACGACAAGCGACGGTCGCTCCCGCCTTATGCGCCTGACCATCCGCCGCTTCGCTGCGACCAGGGCAGGGAGGACTTTTAGACCCTCAAGTATCCCCATTGCTCCCCAGAGCGTCGTATCCTCCCATAGCTCGACGCCGACACTCTGAAGGTGACTTGCTCCCGCCGCGGCGAATCTGAGTTCCGGACCGTAGGGATGTCTTTTACGCCACTCGTTCCGCATACGCGGAACGAGATGCGCGGCGTGCATGTCGCCGGAGAGATCACCCGCGGAAAAAACGATAAGGGGACCTTTGGATAAGCCCCGCCGCCCCATCAATTCTGCTCCGTAACCGGACGAAAAATGTCAACTCGTGCAGCGTCGCAACATCCGAGAACCAGATAACCCTTGCACCACACGCATGAGTGCCAGGGGTACGGGGAGGGATCGTCGAGATCGTCCGCCTTGCGATGAAGCTCAGAGAGATCGTACCTGTCGACATCGCGCGTTTTCATGTCAATCCGCAGAATGGCCGGACCGGCCTCGTCCATTACCCAGCAATTCCCGTCGGCGTCAAAGGCCACGCCTCTGGGATCGCGGCAACCGATCTTGCGGTAGTTCACGACAAGCTCGGGCTGGTCGAGCGCATGGGGAAGTATCAACCCGATATCATACCGGTGCAGATACACAGTATTGTCCGGGCCGAGGAGGAAGAAATCCGTCCCCTGAATCTGCGATACATCCTCTGAAAGGCCGGTCAATCGGTCATGTCGTGCTGCGATCAGCGTGTGGCCATGTCCGGACGATGGGAACCATACTGCCTCGTCAGTGACCAGGTGCGGAGGCTGGGGCGCGGGTAGTTTTTCGGGTCCGGGAATGCTCTCCTGCTGCTCGACCTCTCCCATTCCCGGGTTGAAACTGCACCGATACAGACCTCGGGGACGCTCGAACGAAACAGTCAGACCGGGCTTGTCCTCGTGTGACGAGCTGACATTCCATGACCAGGGAGGATAGATGACCCTTGACGCCGTGGCGTTTTCCACGTCCACCAGGTACGCGCACCAGGTTTGCAGCGCGAGAACATAACCCGACCCGCACGGTTGGAGGAAGATCGCCGTGAAGTCAGGGTCGTCGATATTGACCGTGGCGATATGCTGGAAGCCTTTGATTTTCATTTGTTGTTGGGGCGAAAAACCTTGCGTGGCGCACAACCGGGCGCCCGTACGAAATGCCGTTTCTTCCGGTTCTTTTCCCTGTTTGTCATTTGTAGGGGCGCACGGCTGTGCGCCCAAACGGCTGTGCGCCCGAAACATTAAAGAACGCACTCACACTTGCTGCCCGTTATGAACCAGTTCATGCATGAAATCAAGGGCACTCTCGCCGTGGATGGCCAAAGGCAGGTGCACTTGACCCGATGTCACTGCGGCCAGCGCGACCCCCAGTGCGTGGATACTCGCCTCCCCTCCTATATGCGGTTCATCGCCCGCCGTGATGCAGCGGACGAATTCTTCGATCTCCTCGCGAAGCGGCTCAGCTTTCTCAATATGAATGTCGTGCGCTTTCTGATCGTCATAAACGATCAGGCTCTGCTCGATGAAATCAACCAGCACAAACCCTGCTTCAAAAGTACCGAACAGTTTTCTCGCCTTTATTTTGGAAAGCCACGAGGTTTCCACATGCCCGTTTGCATTGTTTGTGAATTGAAGCGAGATGCTTGCGGTGTCCTCGAGGTGGTGAACGGTCGATGAAGAGGTGCAGAAAACCTCCCTGATACGGCACCCGGCGATGTAGGACATGATGTCGATATCGTGGCAGGCGAGATCGACGATTATGCCGGTGTCGACAATCCTCCTCGGATATGGAGCGACACGCAACGTGCTGATGGACATAAGTTCGCCAAGTCGTCCATTGACCGACAGTTTCTTCAGCTTCCTGATCGCCGGATTGAACCGCTCGATATGACCCACCATCAGAGTCACGCCGGCCCTGGCGGCGGACCGGAAAATCTGCTTGGCGTGATCGACCGTATCGGCGATAGGTTTCTCGATCAGCACATGGCACCCATGGTCTATCGCCTCTTCAGCAATCTCGTGATGAATGAAAGTCGGAACCACCACGTGGACGGCGTCCAACCCCTGGCTCAGGAGTTCGCCGGTGTAATAAAATGGAATGGTGCCGTAAAGCGCGGCGATCTCATCGGCCCGGGTCTTATCGGTGTCACAAACACCGACAAGGTCGACCCCCTTGAGTTCGCTCAGGATCCTGGCGTGGTTCCGTCCCATGACTCCCACGCCTATTACGCCAACTCGCATCGTCTCTTCCTTTCAGTCCCGGTCTGAATTCCGTTCATAGGAAAGCGCCAGGGCTGAGATCTTTGAATAAGTGCTGGACCGTCCTCTTGATAGTCCTTAATTAGTTTTAAGCCTTCAGGCTGCATTTGTTCTTGTTTCTCGGGTCGGGATTTCCGTACCGGCTTATATTTCGACTGATGCTTCCTCGGAATGGGCGTTTAATTGGCCCCTCGCGACCCCGCGCTTGCTCGTCTCGAAGAAAGCAAGGATTTTTTCGATCTCCGGGGTGCGTTCCAATTCAGCTTTTATCTGTTCCAGTGCGTCGGATGAGTTCAATCCTGAGCCATAGAGAATTCCGAACGCCTCTCGTATCAATGCCCGTGTTCCCGGTGTATAGCCATTGCGCCTCAGACCGACTGCGTTGATACCGTAAACCCTCGCAGGAGGTGCACCGGCGGTGATCATATATGGAGGCGCGTCCTGCCTCAGTCCGGACGAACCTCCGATCATGGCAAGGGTCCCGATCCTGACGAACTGATGGACGCCCACGACACCACCTACAACTACTCTGTCCTCAACAACGCAGTGACCGCCCAGGGCCACATTGGAAGCCATCATTACGTGATTGCCGATCCTGCAGTCGTGGCCGATATGAACGTAAGCCATCAGGTAATTGTCAGCGCCGATAATCGTAGCGCCGCTGGCGGTGGTGCCCCGATTGATCGTGCAATACTCGCGGACGATTGTCCGAGGCCCGATCTCACACCGGGTGGACGAGCCGTCATATTTGAGATCCTGCGGTTCCGTTCCTATCACCGCGCCTGCAAAAACCTGCACGCCTTCACGCAATGTTGTATTCGGGCCAATGATGGCGTAGGGCCTGAGTTCGCAGCCTGAAGAAATCAAGGCGTTCGGGCCGATAATCACGCCGGGACCGATCTCTGCGTCATCGGCTATCTGCGCTGAAGGGTCAATATGTGCAGTGGCATGAATTGCCATTTCTTCTAACTCTTGCTCGTTCGAATCTCCAATTGTTCCTCGAGCTTCTCCAGCTTGTCGATCATTTCCGGAAGCCGATTCTGCGCCGCGAGGAGAGCCAGTGCTTTGCGATGGTCTCGCGCCGGATAACCCGAAATGCGGCTTCCCGCCGGAACGTGACGCGTTACCCCTGACTGCCCGGCTACCACACTCCCCTTCCCGACAGTGATGCCGTTCTGGAAACCCGCCTGTCCGGCAACTACCACGTTGTCCTCAATCACAACCCGACCGGAAAGCCCCACTTGTGCAGCGATCCTCGTGTGTGATCCGATTTGCACGTTATGGGCAACCTGAACCAGGTTATCGAGCTTTACATCATCGGCTATCCTCGTTGCGTCCAGCGAGGCACGATCCACAGCCGAGTTTGCGCCGATTTCGACATCATCACCGATTTCCACCCGCCCTATCTGGGGAACTTTCATGTTGCCTTCTTCTGTCGGAGTGAACCCGAAACCATCGCTCCCGATAACCACGCCGGGATGAATGATGCACCTCACGCCGATTGTCGCATCATGCATCACTGTGGAGTTGGGATATAGCTTCGTGCTCTCTCCAATGATGCTGTCCCGACCCACGTAAACCCCCGCATCGATCCACACCCGGGCCATTACTTTCGCGCCCGCCTCAATCACGGCACACGGACCGATCCAAGCGGTGGGATCAACCTCAGCTTTCGGATCGACCCAGGCGTTCGGGTGAATTCCTCCCTCGAACTCAGGTTCCGGATGAAAATGCCTCAGCACCAGTGTGAACGCCAGGCGAGGGTTGCCGTGTATGAGAAGAGGTACATCTGAGTCCCTGTGGGCACGCTTGACTATCAATGCTTCGGGACGAGTCCCAGTCGCCTGCCTCTTGCTGATGGAATCGATGAACGCGATATGCCCGGGCACGGGATTATCAATCGAGCATGCGCCCTCGATCAGTGTGCCGCCATCGCCGACCACTTTCCCGCCGGTCAGCTCGGCAAGCTCCGCAAGTGTTATTTTCTTCTCGCTTCGATCCACGCGTCAGTCGCTCTCCATCTCCGCGGCAAGCTCGCCAAATTCTCTCGTACGTTCGCTTTCAAGGCTCAGCCATGCTTGTTGATCGGAAAACGGCATTGGAACAGGCTCCATACCCCTGTCGCCCGGCAATCTCACCGGCGCGAAACCCGCCAGACGAGCGGCTATCTCATCCATAAGGCCTGACTCGTCCTCGGGCCCCAACATTTTGGCCTCACCGTTTTCTATATCTCTGCTTACGCGGTGAATCAAGACAGCCAGTAGCGTGCGGTAATGATGCTCCAGCACTGAAGATCCTGAATCCCGTCTCGCTCTTGCACTATCTCTCGACAGCTCAAGAGAATCCCGCAAAGCCATCCATTCGTCCCGGTAAAGAGTGATCTTGGCTTCCTGAAGGGCAAGGCTGTCGAGGGTGCTGTAGGAGATGAGATCCCTTCCGAGGACTCTATCCAGCGTTCGAAAGCCCAGGTAGCTGATGTAATCGTCCCCCTCGTTCTCGAAAGCCTCTCTCCAAAGCGTGTCTGCGTGCGCAGTGTTCTCAGTGACAGCCTCACCGAACAAAGTGTTCGCAATATTCATCGCCCGGTCTATCGTGGGCGAGAGTGGGATCAACCCTCCCGATTCCAGCGTAACACTAATTTCCCGGCCGTCCGACATTGCGGAAACGGCCCTGTTGCGTGCGGACTCGAATGACGATACGCCTTCCAAACGAGCCGGACCCGAGACACCTCCCGCGATCGGAACTCGTGTCTCCGCCAGTGAATCGAGTGCATCGCTGCGGCTCGACAACACCGCGTCGGTTTCTTTTGCCACCTCAGCCCTCAGCGAATCAAGCTCGGCGGAGGGCAGGACGGGGGCCGGCTCTTTAAGCGCACCTGCAGCCACCCAGGCAGCAGCGACTATCGCGAGCAGAGCCACGAAAACAACTATGGGTGATATCCAGCGGGAAGTCGGCACGCTTTTCAGGATCCTTGCAGTTTTTGAATTATCAAAGGTGTCAGGTTCAATCCGCCCCATAGGACGGCTTTTTCATCGAGTATTACTTCGATGCCGGACTCCAGGCTGACTTCCTCAGCGGCATTCAGAATATCCAGATACAGGGGTTCGATTAGCCGCTGATTCTCCATCTCGACTTCCTCCTGTATCCTGTAAAGCTCTTCCATTAGCTGCGTGCGCTCCTCGTCGGTAAGCTCGGTTCGATCTTCGTACTCAGCCAGTTCTTCGAGCTTGCTCGCCTCGAACTGCTCCAACTGTGTCACAACGTTCTCCAGGTCAGGATGAGCGGCGAGTACTTCTTCGACATCGACCCTGCCTATCGATGCGAACGTTGATTGGGCACGCACCGGAGCGATTATCATCCCGGTTGCGATTCCCATCGCCACCAGGGCCCCAACCAACACGGGCGCGAGTAGAGAGTAGCGAAATCGTGTATTCATTGTGTTCTTTCCTCTGTCTAATAAAAGACGGTGTCACTCAGAGCGTGAAAATCGCCCTGGCCCAGTACTCATTATCTCCGTTCGTGTAGAATCCCCCCGACAGGTATTGCTGAAATTGGTATGTAAGCCCGAATTCATTAAGGCTATCGTCCTCGAATATCTCACCCCGAAGCTGAAGTCCGGTGGAGATCCCCTGTTCGAAAAAGTACTTGGGTGACTCGCGTTCGAGGTCGTACCCGACCGCCACGAAAGTATCGACAGTCGGCAGGAGGCCAAATCCGATATCGGTCTCAAGAGTGCTGTCGTTGGTGAAGAAGTTCAGGTTGACGAACAGCTCCGCCCCTCGACCGAAAAGAACGCCGAACCGCGCCTGGACCTCGGATGAATCCCGGGATTCATTGCCGAAATCAACGAAGGTTTCCAGCTCGAGATCGAAACTTCGGCTCTCCACCCTTGCGTCTACCAGTGCGACCGGTTCATCGGGAAGCATTGCAAGTTCCACCGATGCGTAGGCGTTGAACTGGTTTGCCAGTGGGTCTCGTTCGATCGCCGATTGAATGATCTGCGCGATCTCATTTGCCGCCTGTTCGACCTCCGATCTGGGCATACCCACAAGAAGGTCGGCTTCGGCAACCAGTCGCTCTCGAAGCCGGTCCAGTATCATGTTGTAAAGCGTGCGGGAGTACATCCTTGGACGGATCAGCTCGACCAAATCGCCCCTCGGCGTCAGCTCCAGTACGACCTGGGCTGTGGGACCCAGGATGATCGAATGGGATATGTCGAAACTGGGGAACAGCGCATGCGCCGGGGAGGTGTCAGCCAAACCGGGAGCAACAATTCCCAGCGCCCAATCCTGGTCAAGTGCCTGACTTGGCAGGCCCAGAAGATGATCGCCGTACGCCTCTATAAGTACCAGCTCGTTTGCGTGAATACGTGCAGCAAACCGGTCAACCCAGTAATGTGCGAGCCCGTGATCGGAGAGGGTAACCTCAACAGCCGTAACCGCGCGAGGATCTTCAGGGGTCCAATACGCCGGATGCACAAGGAAATCCGCTGCCACCGGGGTTTCTTCGAGCTCAAGCACCAGGTGGGCGACCGTGTATCCTCTTGGTTCTATGACTATGTTGATTCCTATTCGAATCGCATCGGCAACCTTTACCGGATCCGATGAAAGCAGTTCGTTGCCCTCACCGCTGTAGAAAAGTACGTCCGTCAGCGTGTCGTGGAAAATGTCGACGAGTTCATCCTGTATTGCCGGTGGGAGAGGAGGCTCACTGCTGACACTCACTGAGATCATCTCCTCGCAATAGCCGCGAGAAGGCATCGCCACGAGTGCCATGATCGTCGCCAGGGCAGCAATTGAAATGCGGAACTGAATTGACCGAAGAACCACTAACATCTTGTCCCTCATCCACACACGCGCCCCACAGGGCCCAACGAGTACTGCTAAAAAAGGTGGCCGAAACCGAAAACGATCTGGCCTTCCTGTTCTTCAAGGTCGTAGCCGTAATCCAGACGGATCGGGGCAATGCCAAAGAAGCTGATCCGGTAACGCACGCCTATGCCGATGGTGTGAAGCATGTTTCCGAAATCAAAGCCCTCACCCGGCGGCGCCGCCGTGCCGGCATCGAAAAACAGCGCTCCTCCGAGGTTCCCTCCGAGCGGGAACCTGTACTCGGTGTTGACCAGGAACATGCGGTCACCCGATTGCGCGGTTTCACGCGTGCCCCTGACCGAGTACTGTCCACCAACCTCGTATCGTTCGATAAGCGGAAGATCGCCGGTCGAGCCTCCGTACAAGGCTCGGAACGCCAGGACATGGTTCTGCCGATGCCTGCTTGGTGAAAGGTCGCTGATGTCCTCTTCATGCCTGGTCAACGGCAGGAAATGGCGGAGTTCCAATTCGTACTTGATCGCATCATAATCTCCGCCCATAAAATGACCGATCATGCTGGTCTGCAAACTCGCAACAGCTCCCTGCGACGGGTCGAGAGTGAAATCCCTCGTATCGTACGCCAGCCGCCCCATCAGCGTGTTTGTCGTGCCGTCGATTAGCCGGTTAGTCACCCACTGGTTGTCGCTTAGATCAGGGATGTCTGCGGGATCGGCCGGATTGCCTTCTTCATCAAGAAACGTCACCGAGCCGTCAAGGAACTTCATCGTCAGGCTCAATGTGACGTGCTCGGACATGGGGCGGACAACACCCACCGAGCCACCGCGTCTTTCCAATTCAAAAGGATAAACGGTGTCGGGATCCTCTGTGTTCCTGATCCGGTCGGTTTCATTGAAAATGAAACCGTCGATGGAGAAACTTGTGCGATGGTCATCGATCCATGGCCAGTAGAAGCTCAGGCTGAAATCGGGACTGGGACCGCCAATCTGGGCCAGTGCCGTGAGACGCTGCCCCACACCTCGGAAGTTCCGCTCGGAGTAGCTTAGCGTGCCGAGGAAACCGTCATTGGATGAGTAGCCTGCGCCGAAGCCGATTTGCCCGGTCCTAGCCTCCACCACGTTCACAAAAAGGATAACCTCGCGATTCTGGTTCAGCTCGAAGGACGGCTGGATGTCTTCGAACAACTGGAGATTGTAGACTCGTTCGAGGTCGCGACGGAAGATTATTGCATTGAACACATCACCCACGGACGTGTTCATCTCTCGCATGATGATGTGTGAGCGGGTTTTCGTGTTGCCCTGGACTATGATTTCCGCGATTACGCCTTCGTTCACGTCGATTCGGATAATCCCGTCTTCGTCAACCGATATGTCCGTAACCGTCGCGGCCGTGTAGCCGTCCTCGCGGTACCTGCGCTCAATTCCGGACAATCCCTTCGATACATCCGAATTGTTGATTACTGCACCCTCCTCCATCTCGAAAAGGAGCGCCAGCTCGGCTGGTGGGTATACCTCCGGGCCGTTCTGACTAACCCGAATCCCCTTGAACTTCGGGTTCTCCTCAACGAGTATTATGACTTTCACACCGCCCTCGAAGGTCTCAAGAATGTGCTCGGGCTCGGTGGTGAACCAGCCGAGGTTTGAGATGCGTCCCAGATCCTCCGACAGCGTGTTCAGGCTGAAAGTATCTCCCGCACGGCCTTCCATGACCGAGAGTATTTCCTGGTCGGAGATGAAATCATTACCACGGATTTCAATCGCGGAGATTGTCAACTGCTCGTCCTGAGCCTGTATCGGGTTCGGGCACAAGAGCAGTCCAATGATTATGGTCGCCAGGACCAATATTAGGCCAGGCCTGTTAGGCATTCTGCTTGCTCCCATTGCTGTCCCGTCCATCCGGGCACACCAAATTTGCGAGCGGCTGCAAAGCCACTCGCAGGCATGAGAAAAACAAGCAAGAAGGTTACCATATTCCCACTGCGAACCTCTACTAATGTGCTTCTCAGCCGAAGCCCTCATTCTTTATCCTTCCCGTTGAGAAGTCGATCGGAGAGCGCCTGGATGGTCCTGAGAGTTACCTCGGCGGGATGTATCTCCTCGGGATCGGAATCCGGTTCAGCCCTGGGAGGCTTAGGCCATTCAGGTATTTCAGTAGTTTCCACCGGCGGAGATTCCACAGGTTGTGGAGCCGCAACCTCGACAGGTTCCATTTCCTCGGGCGCGGGAGCAGGTCTTGGTGCATAAACGGTCCGTCGTGGTGAGGGTGGGGGCGTTACAGGCTCCGTTTCCGCCACGATCACTTGCGCATCATCGGGTTCCTGAAGCTCCTCAATTGAGGGCCCCACGATTTCCTCCACTGTCTGCTCGGGTCCAGGGAATTCCGGTGCATCGGCAGGAGGTTCAGATGAAACCTCGGGTTTCTCGGCGATCTGGATTACAGCAGGAGTATCAACACCGGCCCCATCGGGTTGCGGCGCCCAGGCTCGCCCCATGTAGATTCCCAGCAAAAGACAAGCCGCCATCGCAGCGACACCCATCGCGAGCCTGGCGGATCGCGCCAGGCGAAAGCCGCTCGGTCTGGGTGTAGTGTCTGTTTCAATCGCCCCCGCTGCGACACTTTCAACTATTAGCTTGAGTTCCGCCTGGGCCAGCATGAGAGTGGCGGATGCCAATACAGATTCACCTGCGGAGAATTGCTCCTCAGCACGCCTAAGCCAATCTCGTGCCGCTCGAATGTGTCGAGTGCGATCTCCTGACGGGAGACTGGGGGTACCGCTCATAACCATACCTCTGCGCTTGGACGAGTAGAGGTTTTCTGCGCGTCAACCGATCCTACTCGCCGTAATATAGGCCTGAGTCGGAAAAGAAAATACCAACTCTGTCCCTGGCCTTATAATATGATCGCAGGGTCTGAACAGATTGTGACCGGTTTCTTGGTTTCTTTTTGATTTTTTTTCAGGGGAATTCAGAGAAAGTAAGCGATCTGACAATCCGAGAGGAATGTAGCTCGACAGGATCGTCGCGCCAAATTTCCCCACCAGGCGACTGAGGTCGTAGACGGCTGGATATCTTGAATCCGCCCCCTACAGGCCATCATCAAGGTGCGCGATAGCATCCATTCGGTTGTCATTTGCTAAACTGCGCGCTGCCCTTTATTGATAAACGGTGCTCCAGGTCCCCTCAATCTTCTGGATTGCCTCAGACAGAGTCATAATAGCCTGCATATTGTAGCAATTGTCTTGGATCTCACTAAGCCTGGGAAGCACCCCAGACATCGATGGACCGATTTCTCCAACAGCCCAGACTGCTTGGTAAAGAAAGGGGCTATCGTCTCGATACAGTTCCGCGAGGATTATGTCGAGCTGAGATTGCGGCTCATAGCTAAGCCTATATAGCGCAAGGCGGACATCTATCGAAAGTGAATCTTGTTCGCATTTTGCCAGCAGGTCAAGAAGTTCTGGGATAAACTCATCTCGCGCAAGCATGAAGCTGCCAAGAGCGGATATCGCAAGTTCTTGCCGTCTCCAGCGGCCACTGGTGTCCTCAGCTAATTCAAGCAACCGCGGGTAGTAATCAGATGCCTCGTCACCGATCCCCCCAAGCGCCTGAATCGCTGCAGAAATCTGAGCGGAAGTCCCATTGTAAAGTAGGTCCCCAATCAATGGAATTGCAGGGCTAGCATCCGGGCCAATGGCTGCCAATGCAAGCATGGCATCATAGGAACCTTGTTTCTCAATTAGGTAAATCAACGTGGGCACTGCTTCACGAGCATTGGGTCCCGAGCGTTGAAGGGTCTCACAAATGCTGGAAATCATCCTGTCCTGATTTTTCAGCAATTCGCAGAGTTCCATTATTACAGCCCCTGGCACAGCATCCATATTCCGAATCGCACGGAGTGCACCATATCGAACATGATCATCCGGATCATGCAAGGCCTCCAATACTACCCGTAGAGCCTCCTCTTGAGGCGCCAAAATAGCGAAGGCTGGGATGGCTGCGGCCCTTACATCTGGGTGTGGGTCGCCAATCGCTTCTCGAAGCGCGTCAATCGACTCAGACCTGCTTCCGAAACACTGAAGGGCATAGACCGCCTTAGTTCTCACATTTGGAATGTCGTCATCAAGCAGGTTGAGCACTACAGGCAGGATCTCTGGATGGTGGCCAGTGAACAGTTCATCCTCCAAGGCGACGTAAAGAGAACTCACCGCCTTGGCTCTCACACTGGCATCTTCATCCTCCGTCGCATCCAAGATGATTTGCAGGACACTAGGCTCCTGGTAGAAGCCACCAACAGCGCGAAGAATCGTCGTACGCACGTAATGATCTCCAGATGAGTATGCCTCAAATAACAGAGGGAGATACTCGGCGTCCTGCTCCGGTTCAAGACACAATAGCAGGCGTTGCGCAGAATACCTGGCATGTTCGTTGCCTTCTCTCAAGGAAGCCAGGATTGCGTCTAGCCGTTCAATAGGCTCATCACGCATTCGGAACAGGGCATATTGAGCACTCAATTGAACTTGGGTCCGCTCATCTCTCAACGCCGAGAGCAGTGCTTCAAAAACTAAAGGTTCGTGGCCGTGGTCTATCAAGTATTGGATAGCAAAGATGTCGTTCCCCTCGGCTGAGCTTGCTATTGCCAGACGCTCGATACACGCCTGTATCTCCTCACTTGTGAGTTCGGCTTGGTTAGCCTCCGCCTTCGGCTCTTCTGCAAACGCGTACGCCTGAAGCAAAACAAGGCATAAGATGCCTATTGAAAGACCTCTGAGTAAGGATCCTGTGACTAATGAGCGAGACTTGATTTTCATGCGTCTCGGCCTCCTATCGAACGGTCCCCGGCCTCATTCAGCGCCTAATGTCACAACTTGAGCCATGCCTGTATCGGTAGAATGCGGCATTGCAGCGTTACCTTTGTAATGAAAACCACATATTATCGCACGGAAGCAGGTTCCAAAACGAAATCGCGGTGAAACAGTAAGTTGCAGAAAGCATGAGTTCATAATTACTTTCCTGTGTATTGTGCAAGTGCACCCCGCTCTGGACTGTTTCGAGATGAGCAAGGAAGCCCTGCTAAAGGGGCTTCTATTTGCGCTATGTGGCATAGAATATGAATCTCCCATTTTATTCTCGTGAGAAATTCGCCTAGCACGGCGAGTTTTGAAATAGTGACGCTAATCATAATGCTGTAGTAATTACATTCATACCGAATTGTCAAGTAGCCGATTTCGGAGTGGCCACACTCACTCGAATGGCCCGGATGAGTCCACTACGAGCTCCCCCTCACTTTCGTCCATAAATTTCCCCATCAGCAAGAGATCCTGATGCGCGTCGTCCAGCTTGATCTGCCTCCTCAGTACTCCCTCGACCTGAAATCCGGCTTTTTGGTATAGATGTATCGCGGCACGATTATGCTCGAAAACGTTCAGAGTCAGCTTCTCAATTTGCCCGGTGCCCCTCGCCCACTCTTCGGTCCGTTTCAAGAGCGCCGTGCCCACGCCTCGACCCTGCCAGTCCTCCCGAACGCTCATTCCAAGATCCGCCGTGTGCTTAATCTTCCTGCGCCGACCCGCCTCGCAGGTTAGAAAACCCACGATCTCCCCTTCGCACTCTGCCACCAGCGCTATTCCCAGCGGATTATCGCCCATTCTCTTCAAATACTCCCTCTGATGGAAATCATCCAGCGGCATCTCATCACGATCCGCGATACTTGCCATCCGGTCGGCAAGAACCACAGAAAGGTAATCGGTGAGTCCGCCCGCGTCATCTACTGTCGCGTCTCTGATGACATAATTGAGGGTTTCGCAGTTATCGTTTTTTTCGATTGTGGCGACCATGTTGGAGTATGAATTATAGCACTATTCAATCATATGCTCGTGGTCTTGCAGATACTCTTTTTTCAAACGGAATGGAAGCCTGTGGTAAAATACACCTCTCGACGGAAGGAGACTTGCACATGCCGGAAGAGATTTTCCCCGTACGTTACGAAGACGGTCGAGTCATCATGATCGATCAAACGCGCATTCCCGGGGAGTTCCTGGAGCTTTCCACCACATCAAGTGAAGAGGTCGCGCACTGGATTGAAATTATGGTTGTCAGGGGTGCGCCGGCGATCGGCGTGGCGGCCGGCTATGGGATGGCGCTCGCGGCGCAGGAACTGAAGGACAAGCCGCAGGACGAGTTTCACAAAGGACTCGCCAGGGCCCGCGACCGTCTCGCCCGCACCCGTCCCACCGCCGTAAACCTTTTCTGGGCGCTCGATCGCCTGATGGAAATCGCCGAGAGCTATCACGACAAATCTCCCGCGCATGTAGCTGAGATGCTGGTCAGGGAGGCCGACGCGATCAGGCAGGAGGACTACTTGAAGTGCCAGGCGATAGGACGGCACGGCGCCGAGCTCCTTCCCGATGAAGGCGGAGTGCTTACGCACTGCAACGCGGGCGCGCTCGCGACCGCGGGCTATGGCACGGCGCTGGGCGTTCTACGCGCCGCATGGGAGGGCGGGAAGAAAATTCACGTGTTCGTGGACGAAACACGCCCGAGGCTCCAGGGCGCGCGTCTTACCGCCTGGGAGCTTGACCGTCTCGGGGTTCCTTTCACCTTGATCACCGACAACATGGCCGCCCATTTCATGAAACAGGGAGAAATCCAGGCGGCGGTGACCGGCGCCGATAGAGTGGCGGCAAACGGCGACGCGGCCAACAAGATCGGCACTTACGGAGTCGCTGTCCTCTGCAAGGAACATAAAATACCTTTCTACATTGCTGCGCCTTTGAGCACCGTTGATTTCAATTGCCCCGATGGCGACCGGATACCGATCGAGGAGCGTGATCGCCGGGAGGTTCTGGATGTGATCCCCGGCAGCGAAGCTTACGGCGAAATAAACGTGGCAAATCCGGCGTTCGATGTGACACCGAATGCGTTCATCAAGGCGATAATCACCGACCAGGGAGTCGCGTATCCGCCGTTTCTTGAGAGTTTGCAGAGATTGAGGGGGTAGGATCGCACGAATTGCCTCTTAAGCCTGGGACAAGTGCTTTATCCTAATGTAGTGTAACTGCAAAACCCTTTACAAGTAGGTTAATTCCTTCCTAATGGGTAATGTCCAATAGTGGACCAATGACAGGATTACAATGAATAGCCAATTTATGGGTGTCATTAGTATTACCACGATGAAATCCACTGGTGATTCAGGCATCGACATCCCCCCGCTTCACGGTATCACTACAATGAGCGCGATCAATGAACCTAGCAATCCGACCAGACCCAATCTCTTGCCCTTCAGCAACATGATAGAAAACACGATTATCAATAGCCCTCCAAAGGCCGAGAAATACTTCGCACCGCCATCGAAAACATTCCCTAGGAATAAGAGCCCAACTAGTATGACGAAAACCAATAGAGCAGTGAGATACCCGGTTTCATCGGACTGCATTTTCTTCTCCTTCTGAAATCAATTCGGGCCCGAAATCATGCTTGGAATGCATCTAATGTCGTGGGCTTGACACGGCATATAGCATGATGTATATTCAACTTGCAGGTATGCGCGGGACTAACCTCTGGTCGTCCGCAAGGATGGCAGCTCCTAGTGAGTGGGATCCTGAGGCCCGGGACCTGCATTTTTTGTTTCGTATTCGCTCTCCACCCACTTCGTCCCCTCCCCTTTTTTCAACAACTCTTTTACTTCTTGCGGCCAGAACTTCAGGCCTAATCCCAGATATCGGCCTTTCCGGCGATAGACAACCGGCTTCAGCATCCGGGCATAGCGATCCTCTGTGAAACCGTGGCGTGAGGGTTGGACAGCATAGAAGAAACTAGTCGCCACTGCATCGGCTATCTGTAGTCCAGCGCTGCGAACCATTGAGAGGGCTTTGATTTGGTCAGTTCTGATAATTGACCATTCAATTCGTACA